>CACYCR010000113.1 GCA_902772935.1 Oscillospiraceae bacterium | reverse complement strand
CAGTATTACGGAAAACATATGACGGTCACCGGTACCTTGACCTTTGCGACGGAACCGGAACACCGGAAAACCGTTCTTCTTGAAGACTGCGATGTGACCATCACCTCAAGCGACGATCAGTACAACGACAGTCAGAGCAGTGAACAGACCACACGCAGCGACGACTCGAACGATCAGGTAGGAAAAATCGTGCGGGTTCATCTGAATGAGGCTGCCGGCTCCGGCGCATACCTGAACATTCGAAGCGGTCCGGGTTATGAATACGGCGTTGTGACAAAGATCAAAACCGGCTCGTCTGTAACGCTGCTTGATCAGCAGAATGGCTGGTCGTATGTGGATTATGGCAGAGGCAAAGGCTGGTGCAGCACAATCGTTGCGGGGTTCCAGAACGATCTTTCGGTCGTGAACAATACGATCTATGTCTCCACGGTATCTTCCAGTCAGGGCTATAATTCCGATCATGAAGCGACGGCCGCTGTTGACGGCAGTCTGGTGACCTGCTGGACCGGCGAAGGCGGCACCGGCGGCGAAGGCAGCTGGATCAGGCTGGACTTTGACGGCGAAGAGGCGGTTTCCGGAATCAAGCTGATGAACGGCAACTGCGTTGACGGTCCGAGCGGCAGCACGAAACACAGCCGTCCGTATCGAAACAACGGCCGTGTCAAAGAGTTCACGCTGCAGTTCAGTGATGGTTCGCAATTGAGCTACACGGCGAAAGATGTTTATGAAAACGGGTATGGTGCTAACATTTTCATCTTTGATCATCCGATTTTCACTGACTCTGTGACGCTGTATGTTGACTCCGGCTATGTTGGTGAAATGTACGGCTCCAATGTTTGCATTTCGGAGATTGACGCGTTTTAACACATTCATTATAAAACAAAAACATAATACAAAAACGCAGCAGGGTTTCCTGCTGCGTTTGCTCTTGTTTTCCCCTTTACGCCCAGGGGTCCTGTGATGCCGGGGTGCGGATGCCGGAAAGCAGATGCTGTTCCCAAAGGAAATACTGATTGCCCTTTCGGCGCAGTGTCAGCGGTCGATCGCTGTCCGCACCGCCGGAATGGACATACAATGTCACGCGGTCGCTGCCGCAAGCGGAATACGGATTCGCTTTGACGGTGATGCGAAACGGCTCGTCCGGTGTGTAGTCGTTTGCCGGTGTCGCACCTTCGAAAAAGGAGAAGGGGATGTAATGTTTGCCGTCCATGAAGCGGTCGCGCAAAAACTGTTTATCGTAGGTTGAGAGCGGCTGCGGCCCCTTCAGGAAGTTCAGCATCTCAATGCCGATCTCCGGCGCTGCGGCGTAGGCGCAAAGCGCGCAGACCGTCAGTGCCGCTGTCTGAAAAGGTGAGGTCAGCACGGCTTCGGGCAGTGCTTTCAGTTCGTCGACGCTTTCCGGCAGTCGGGCAAACGTGAATGTTTCCTGTCCGTTCTGCGGGCTTGCGGTTGCTGCGGGGGAAGGATGCGTGGTCTTTGCTTTCAAATCATCAAAAATGCCCATGGGAATCCTCCTTTGAATCGGTATTAGACATATGCTGCAACATTTTTTGCAAAATGGCCGGAGTCCTGATAGCCGATCTCGGTGCGCTGACAATCGCCCCATTTGCGTGCGATCTCTTCGTAGCTGTCGGTCCGGACCTTTGCGCGTTCAAAGCCGTCCTTGCTGCCGCGCAGACACCAGTCGCCGCTCCACATGCCGTGGCCGGTCGCTTTGTACGTCCACAGCATCCAACTGTAGCCGCACTTGTTCATGGTGTTGAAGCAGTTGCTCCAGGTGGTCTTCTGATGCGGATAAAACTCGCCCATCAGCAGCGGTGTATTCGCGTAATAAATCCGTGTTAAAACGACAAAGAGATTGAAGATGAAATTGGAATTCTGATAGAAATGCACCTGATATACAACGTTTTTCCAGCCCTTGAAGATCTTGTGCGGTACCGCGGCGGCGGTCCATATGCATTCCACGGAGATCAGATGGTCTTCGTCCACAGCGCGGACAGTTCTGTAAAGGCGGGAGTAGATGCTTTCGTTGTTGATGCGGCGGCGGATTTCCGTACAGTTGACATCGCACATCGGCTCGTTCAGCAGATCATACATTGCGACAGCGGGATTGCCTTTGAAGCGAGTTGCGATCGCCGTCCAAAGTTCATCGGTCAGCTGGCGGTACCGCTCGCCCTGTGCGGTGTTTTCATAAAGGCCGACACTGCCGCCTTTGCCGCTGTGCGGGGCATCGCTCTGGTATCCGACGGCGCCGTGCATGTCAAGGATGACATAAAGACCGCGTTTTCCGCATTCCGAAACGATCCAGTCCAGTCGAGAAAAGTCCCAGTTGCCGTTGGCGTCAAGGATTTTCCGACCGTTGTCGTCATAATAGAAATTGCGGAACCAGAAGGGGACACGCACGCAGTTGAAGCCCATACCTTTGATCTCGTCGAGGTCGTAGCCGGTGATGAAGTTGTCCATGTAGGTATTCATTAACGCATATGCTTTTTCTTCACCGAAGCGTTCGGTCAGAATGTCCAGCACTTCAGCGTGGTCACTCGCTTCTTCATACGGGCAAAGCCAGTCTTCCCAGATCATCCATGCGCCGAGATTGACGCCTTTGAGCTGCACGGGTTCTCCGCGGCGGTTGACCAGAAGCGGCCCTTTTGCCGTGAGATAATCCGCGTCGGTCAATGCATCGGCAGCGGCAGGCGTGTCTTCTGCCGCAAAAGCAGTTGCGCCGACAGTGCAAAGTATCAGCGCGCAAAGAAGCAAAGCGAGAAAGCGTTTACATTTCATTTGAACCATCTCCTGTGTATGTTCTACTTTCATTATAATACAAAACAGGGGATTGTCAAGAGTGCAGGTATTCGGTTGCATGATTGTTATTGCATAGTGAAGCGGCATGTGATGTATCTTTGTTTTGCCGCAGGTGTTTTACGTATTTTTGCAGTTCGGCTGCACGTTCCTGCAGCTCTGCTTTTTCATCATAGAGGATGCGCAGTTGGGCGTTTCGTTTCTGGATCTCTTTGAAGTCGAATCCGCGCTGCGCAGCGGTCAGCCGTTTGCGGACGGCATTGATGGCACGCTGCTGAATGGCAATGGCTTCGGCATAATCCTGCACGAGCATTTCAAAAGAGTGCATGATCCCTGGGCCTCCTTTACGCACTGGCGCAGCTGTCCAGCGGCGGGTTCGTACCGAAAATGAGCTGATCGGTGGAGACGTTGAACAGGCGGCAGAATTTTTTCAGCTCCGGCATGGTCATTTCCGCACCGTCCGCT
>CACYCR010000112.1 GCA_902772935.1 Oscillospiraceae bacterium | reverse complement strand
TTATGTATAATCAATAATCTTCGTATTTGACGGTGCCGTCCGAATACGTGATGATGTAATAGCCGTGGCCGGACCCGTCGCAGTCATCGACCCGTTCTCTAGAAACAACGGTTTTGCCCGATGTGGTCGGCTGCTGTGGTCTGGTCGCCTGTACAACCACCTTCGTGCCGTAAACCACGATCTTCGGCACGGCATTTTTAGTAACTGTTTCGCCCTTCTTGACCTTGGAGACGAGCTTGCCGTCTTCATATGTGCAAGTATATGTCACACTCTTTTTGCCGTTGACACCCTGCTGACGAACCTGACTGGTGCCTTTGTTCATGGAGGAAGAATACTCTGTCTTTGTCGCAAACGCGATGGTCTCTTCTTCCGTAACTTCTTTGGTGGTGACACGTACGACCGTGATCTCCATGCCGTCCTTGATTTTTGTGCTCTTGTCCGGCGAAACCTTGTCGTTGTCGCCGAGCTTGACGCCAATGGCCGCCAGCGCTTTTTCAACGGTCTTTTTCGTCGTCGCATACGTCTTTGTCTCACCGTCGGCCGTCACGCGGATCTGCACCGCTTTTGCGACAACGATCCGGTCGCCGGTCTTGACGTATGCCGTCTTTTCCATGTTCAGCGCATCGTCTTTGCCGATCGTCACCTTCGCCTCTTTCAACGCATCCGCCACCGTACCGCCGACAAGTTCAACCGTTTTGTCTTTGCCGTCGACCGTCACAGTTACCTCAGCGTAGCGCTTGATGGAGATCCCTGACGTATCTTTCGTGATCTTTTCGGTACGCTCCGGCGCCACGACATCCTTTTCGTCAAGCGTGATCTGCGCCTGCGAAAGTGCCTCTTCCACTGTCATGCCGGTGAACGCGGCGATAGATTGTTCTTCGCCGTTATCCTTCACCTGCAAGGTGATCTCTTGTTTTCCGCAAGCGGAGAACAGCAGCACCGCCGTCAGAACCGCCAGACATACCGCAATCCATTTTTTCATCATACCTCAAACTCCTTTACCCATTAATTTCATCGATTTCCGCGGTGGGAATCTCCACCGTAGTTCTTGCACAAGTACAAACCTCCGCACCGTCGCGCAGCAGTGTCACGTCATACGACGCTGCCGGAAAAGCACTGCGGTCAAAGTACGCGATATACGCGTCTTTGCCGTCTTCATTCGTGATACCGAACGCTTCAAACGTTATGGCTTTCTTACCGTCAGACAGCGTCACATACACTTTGGCGTCGGCCGGCATTTCATCGGCATGATCCAGCGTGCCGCAGATTGCAAAATAGCCTGCATTCGCCTCAACCGGTGTCGCTTCAATCGTGGATGCGTTCAGCGTCTCGGTGTCTGCAACCACTGCCCGCACCGGCGCGGGAATGATCGGCGGCGTTTTGATGTAATCCGTCAGATTGCGCTCCACTTTTTCTGCAATCACCACAGTCGGCTGCCGGGTCATCATATGCATCGCCGTGTTATACGGCTGCGTTTTCACATAGTAACCGCTGCGAAATGTATTGGCAAAGAAGGGAATCAGCGCATTGCCGAAGGAATCCCGGTACATCAGAACGGATGCGTTTTCCCCGGTGCCGGTGGATTCGATGATCGCATCCTCCACGTTCTGAAACCGCGGCCCGTAGGAAAAGGAAAAGTATTTGTCGTATACGTCGTTGCTTTCGACACGGGCGAAACGGGGATACAGCATCTGCTCGAGATCGCCGACATAGGCTTCATCCACATCCGGCACAGCATCCGCATACGTCGGATGCGGCAGCTGCAGCGTATCGCAAAGACGGTTGTACACCAAAAGTGCACCGCGATTGTTCCAATGGGAATCCCGCGCGAAGTAGAGCGGGTGCTCCGGGTCATCAAAAAGGTCGCGCAGTTCAGCATAATTGACGCCGCATTGTTTCAGATACGGCTGCAGGCGTTCGAGATTTCTCTGCTGCGGCTGCACCGGCTTGTAGCTGCGCGGCATCTGTGCGCCGTACAATGTGTTCTTGTTCGGGGCAACCGTGAAAAGGAAGGTGCTCCCCTGCTGCTGCACATACTCCTGCAGCAGCGCAAGATTGTTCGCCGTATGGAACAGTTCACGCGCCGACATGGTGTTTTTGCCACAGTAATCGTCAATCGTCGCCGTGTAGTACAGCCAGCCGTTTCTGCCAATAAGAACAGTATCAACGTTCGACGTGTGAAACACTCTGCCCATCAGCATGGCATCGGCAGAAACAAAGAGATTCCGCAGCGCAAAATGATCGTTGAAATATTCGTCAAATTCGCTGAAGAACGCCGTGTTCAGGTGTCCGTCCTCTGTTGTCAGCGCCGGGAAGGACGCGAGGGTTCTTTTTTCGGTTGTCGTCTCTGTTTTCGCAACGGTCATGCCGACCAACGGAAGCAGACAAAGCAGGCACATCAGCGCCATATAGAACTTTTTCATGAGAACCTCCGTTAAAAACGAAAATAGATGAACGGGTTATAGGCGTCACCGGACAAGCGCACCAGGCAAAGCACCAGAAGCAGCACGGAAACCGCGTAGCCGCACAAGGACCACACGCGGGCATGCGCTTTGTGTTCCGCCAGCCGGCGTTCCAGCATCGGTCGCCACGGCTGCGCCGCAAAAGCGCCAAGCACCAGCGCAAACACAAACCACGGCGTCAACTGCGACAAGCCGAGCTGCATCGCCGGCGCGGAGAAGTCAAAACCGGCAAACATCTTTCCGATGACCCCAAGACCCGCGGACAAGGTGTCTGCACGGAAGATCACGAAGCCGAGACAAACCATCAGCAGCGTCCAAAGCCGCCGCAGCATCTTCGGCAGTTTGTTGAAAAACGGCAGCGAAGACTCCAGCGTCAGCAACAGGCCATGGAACAAGCCCCAGACCACAAACGTCCAGTTTGCGCCATGCCACAGACCGGTGCAGAAAAAGACGATCATCCGGTTCAGGATCGTTCTCGCCTTTCCCTTGCGGTTGCCGCCGAGCGGGATATATAAATATTCGCGGAACCAGGTGGACAAGGAAATGTGCCACCGCCGCCAGAAGGTGCGGATGCTGTCCGCCGCGTACGGATAATCGAAGTTCTCCTTGAACGTAAAGCCGAACATTTTGCCCATACCGATGGCCATGTCACTGTAACCGCTGAAGTCAAAATAGATCTGCAGCATATAGGACACCGCGCCGATCCAGGCGGAAAGCACATTCAGCTCCCCCGTCGCCGTGCCGAAAACCGTGTCCGCCGCCGCGGCCATCGCGTTGGCAATGATCACCTTTTTGGCAAGACCGAAGGCAAACCGCCGCATGCCCGGCGCCGCATTCGTCCAACTGACCGTCCGATGGTCGATCGCGTCGCAGATGTCGTGATACTTCACGATCGGGCCGGCAATCAGCTGCGGGAAAAAGGAGATGTACAGCAGCAGCTTTCCGTAGTTTTTCTGTCGGGGTGTTTCCGCACGGTAAACGTCGATCACGTAGCTCATGCTCTGGAACGTGAAGAAGGAAATGCCGATCGGCAGTGTGATGCCCGGCAGCGGAATGTGCAGATGCAAAAGCGCATTGACCGTCGACAGCAGCATATCCGTGTATTTGAATACGCCGAGCAGCGCAAGGTTGAACACAACGGCCAGCACCAGCAGCGCCTTTCCGCTTTTTTTCTCTTTGTTCACGCCGAGGGCGAGCAGGTAATTGACCAGCGAACTGATCAGAATCAGAATCACATATACCGGTTCTCCGAATGCATAAAACAGAATGCTTGCGGGAATCAGCAGTGCGTTTTTTGCCTTGATGCCGGGCAAAACAGAATGCAGAAAAAAGACGACCGGCAAAAAGATGCAGATAAAGCTCAAAGAACTGAATACCATAGTTTCTCTTTCCTGTTACAATAAAAGTCAAAAACGGCGCCGCACGGTCACTTGGTGCGGCGTCGCCTTATCGGAATCAATAAAGATTGATGCTGTAGGAACCGCTTTTTGCCAGTCTTTTCGGATAATTCGAATACGTCCGCATCCAGAAATTGCCGCCGTAGTAACGCTGCTGCACGGTATCACAAATGTAGGTCGTGTTGCCGATGATAATCTCCGTCCAGCCGTGCGCGGTCATGCCGTGATTGGACGAAATCTGGCCGATCGCAACACGCGCGTTATAACCGAGAACGCGTGCGCAATAACCGAATGCGCTTGCATACTTATAGCAGTTGCCCACTCTTTTTGAAAAAGCGGTGGTCGCGTAGCTCTGCCGCCAGTCATAATTCAGCTTTGCCGGATTCGTATGGTCTCTGGTATAATTGATGTTTCTCATGCACCAATAATAGCACGCATTGAGTTTCTGATACGCCGTCATGCCCGGCTTCGATACGGCGTTTACAACGCTGACGGCGTACTTCACCGCACTGCTCGTTGCGCGCTTGCCGTCGGAGAGGACGTAATAATCGCCGACGATCGTGCTCTTGCACATCTTGCCGTCCGCACCGAAATAGTAATAGCTGCCGTTGACCGAAGTCCAGTCCTTTGCCGCCTCGCCGGTCTTCGGAAGGTAATAATACTTATCGCCATCAACCGTGACCCAGCCGGTAGTCATTGTACCCGTCTTCGGTGAAAAATAATAGGTCTTGCCGCCGACGGTCTGTACGCCGGTCAGCATTGCGCCGTCAGTGCCGAAGCAATACGTCTTCGAACCGATCTTTGTGATACCGGTTGCAGCGGCGCCTGTTTTCTTTGTGAAATAATGCTTCGTGTCTCCGATCGTGACCCAGCCGGTCTTCAGCTTGTAATTCTTTGCACTGAAGAAATAGTAGACCTTGCTGATTCTGGTGAGGCCGGTCATCGCCGCACCCGTTTTCGCGCTGAAATAATACTTGCCGGACGCATCCGTGACCCAGCCGGTCAGCATTTTTCCGGTCTGCTCATCAAAGTAATACGCTGCTTTGCCGATCTTGGTCAGACCGTGGGCGCTTTCACCGGTCTTTGCTTTGAAATAGTATTTGTCTTTTTTGATAGTCACCCAGCCGGTAGTCATCTTGCCGTTTTTCGGTGCATAATAATACAGCTTACCGTCAACGGTCTGCAGACCGGTCAGCAGTTTTCCTTCCGCGTCAAAGCAATAGGATTTTTGCTTTCCCGTCAGAAGCACAAAATCTTTTCCGGCAAAGTACTTTTCGCCGTCTGCCGCAATCCAGCCGGATTGCAGTGCGCCGGTCGCATCCGCGTAATACAGTTTTTCGCCCGCAGTGAACCGATGCGCTTCACCGGTAAATTCCACATGTGCGTCGTCATAGAAGAAATACGGTACAGCATCCACGGTGTAAACGCCGCTCGTTTCCGGAACGAAGATGTTGCTTTCCGGCGCGTAGAAATAATAATAGACGCCGTCAACATCCGCAAGGCCGCTTGTCTCCACTGTTTTCACGCTGCCGTCCGTGTAAAAATAATAGTGGTTGCCGCCGATTTCGAAAAAGCCGTCTTCCTCCGGCGTAAACAGTTCATGCGTTTCTTCATTGAAGTAATAGGTTTTTCCGTCCAGTTCCGTAAAACCTGCATAAACGTCATCCGCCGCTGCAAACGCAGTGAAAGAAACCACTGCTGCCAGCAGCAGTAAAACCATCGTGCCGAGACCTTGCGCCAATTTTCTCATCGCGATTACCTCCAAAACAACATTGATCAACCGAAAAGCGGCCGCGTCAGAACACGGGGAACCTGTGAAAAGAACTGACAAAAACCGTTTTCCGATACGATTGCCGATTATAAATCAACAATTATTTATTTTACACTATTCATGAATATTTGTCAACGCCTTTCCGAAAACTGTCTTTGCAGCACAGGGGCGCACCGCAAAAAACAACAAAAAGCCACCTGCACAACAGTTGTGCAGGTGGAGACGATCAAATTGTCATTGTTTTTTCAATTCCGGCGCCGCCCGGGAATCCGTTCTTTCAGGCGGTCCATCATCTGCACGGCAGACATACCCTCTTCGTCATCAAAGACGTCCGAAAACATCTGCAGGTGTGCGGCGCGGATCACGATGCTGCTCGCCCAGGGAACCAGAACGCCGAAAACCTTGCCCGTGCTGTCCATCAATCGCGCGTCAATGCCGAAAACCATATTGCTGCGGCGCCTCCAGATGCCGTGAATGATATCCGTCACCATGCGATCGCAGGACGTGCTGACCATTTGCAGCGCCTTCTCGCTCGCGTCGGATTCCTTGCCCTTTTTCTGATTCGAAAAAATGTCCGTTTTGGTAAAGCCCGGGCAGACCAAACCGACATAGCAACGGCCGCGGCACTCCTCGCGGATGGATTCCGTCAGGCTCTTGAGTGCCGCCTTAGATGCTGAATAAATCGACGTTCCGGCAAGGGAACACAGCGCTGCGGAGGAAGCAATGTTGACAATGCCCGCAGAGCGGGATTCCATCAGCAGCGGCATAAGTGCGTTCATAGAGTACACGCAGGAATAAAAATTGATCTGCATGGCGCGGTTGACATCGTCCAACGAATAATTGATGAACTTGTCAAATTTCGGCAAAATGCCCGCGTTGTTGATCAGCAGATCCGGCTGGATATGCTTTTGACGCAGCTCCTTTTCAAAAGCTTCCCAGTTTTCCTTGATGGAAACATCGAACAGGGCGTAGGAAAAAAAGCGCGCCTTGTCGCCGAGCTCTGCCACCAGTTTTTTCATTTTTGTTTCATTTCTTGCAATACCGATCACGGTACAGGCGTGATCGGAGATCAGCTTTTTCACAAGGCCCTTTCCGATGCCGCTGGAAGCACCGGAAACAATGACTGTTTTGTAATCAAACCAACAATACGGCGTCATACGTTCACACGGACAGGCATCACCTGTCCCTCCCCTTTCCGATTTCTGTCTGCACTATCATAGCAAGCGAATATCTGTTTTGCTTCATAAAAATATGAACAAACTGTAAATAAGGCACAAAAAGGATTCTCGCCATATTTCCGGACGACGCTTCACTGTGCAAAAAAGTCAAAGGTTACCGAACGCTTTCATTGACATTTTCTCTCATGCAGTTTATAATGGGAGAAAGAATTGTTGAAAGAAAAGCAGGGGGTCATGAAATGCAAAAATATATGAATTTCAAAGAGATCGCCGCCTATTCGCTTGGTCTGTTCGGCTTTCAGGCAATCGTCGGCTTTTTGAATTCCTATCAAGCGGAGTTCTACCACGCGCAGATGGCGGCAAACCTTGCCGTTGTTGGCATTCTGATTCTGATCGTGAAAGTCGTTTCTGCCGTTTTCGACCCGGTGGTCGGCAACATGATCGAGCGAAAAAACAGCCCGAAGGGAAAGCTCAAGCCCTTCATCGCCTACAGTATTTTGCCGTTGCTCGTGCTGACGGTCGTTTTGTTTATCAAGGTTCCGCTGCGCGGCGCCGCACTGTACGCCTACATCTTCATCACCTTCCTGCTGTGGAGCATGGCGATGACGCTTGGGGATGTACCGTCGCAGGCAATTGCGTCCGTTCTGACACCGAACCCGACGGAGCGTACCAACGTCATCTCCATCGCAAACACGTTCAAACAAATCGGCTTTTCCGCAGCCGCTGTGCTGGTGCCGGTGGTCTGTCTTCTCGTACCGGGCGGTTCACGCGTTTTTGGTGTGGAAGCCGGACAGAAAGACGACCCGATCAGCAGTACGGAATACCTGCTGACCGCGCTCGTTGTCGGCGTTCTCGGCTGCGCGCTGTTCTCGTTGATTTATTTCGGCAACAAAGAGCGCGTCCCCTATCAGGCGGAAAAAATGAGCTTTTCGGAAATGTTCAAGGCGCTGCGTGACAACAAGCCGCTGATGATGGTCATCGTCTCCTATTTTCTCGGCGCAGGCCGCCAGATGGCAATGGCCATTCAGGTGCAGGCATCCAATGCCATTCTTGGCAGCGAAAACTATGTTCTGGTGCTTGGCATTGCGACTGGCGTCGGCACCATGCTCAGCATGACAATCACACCGCTGCTCATTAAAAAGCTCGGCGAGAAGAAGACCTTCCTTGCTCTGTCGATCTACGGCTTTGTCGTTTCGATGCTCGCCTTTTTGATCTATGCATTTGTCACAACGAACATGGTTGTGATGTTCATCTTCCTCTTCCTTGTCGGTCTGCAGTTCGGCGCGGTCACGCTCATGCCGATGATTATGGTCACCGACTGCGTGGATTATTACGAATACGAAACCGGCAAACGTGTGGAAGGCCCCGCGTTTTCGATTCTTACATTGACGATCAAGGTTTGCCTTGCCATCGGTGCAGCGCTCGGTTTGATCTTTGTGCAGCTTTCCGGCTATGACGCCGGCGCTGCAGTCGTCGAACAAAGTACGAAGACCACCGTCTATTTCGCCTATGTTGCCCTGCCGGGTATCTTCAGCCTGCTGTCGATCTTCCCGATTCTGAAATACGACCTCACCGGCGAAAAGAAAGAACAAATTGCCCTTGCACTGCAGGCACGCAGAGAAGAAAAGCAAACCACACCCTGACTTATCCGCACTGACCGGGCGATAATACCATCGGCCGTCTCAAAAAAGGAGCTTTCATGAAACACGAAGAACCGATCCGCTGTGAAGCGCTCCCCTTGGAACAACGCTGGGATAAAATCTTCCCGCAGCAGTCCCGGGTACTTCACCGGAAAGTTACATTTGCCAACCACTTCGGCATCACGCTGGCGGCAGACGTCTATATGCCGGACGATGCGGCAGACACCGCTGTTCTGCCCGCGATCGCCGTTTGCGGACCATTCGGCGCCGTCAAGGAACAAGCCGCCGGATTCTATGCGCAGACGCTGGCTTCTTATGGCTTTTATACACTCGCCTTTGACCCTTCATTCACCGGTGAAAGCGGCGGGACACCCCGCGGCATGGCCGCGCCGGACATCAACATTGAAGATTTTTGTGCGGCAGTCGACCATCTCTCTGTACAAAGCGGCGTCGACGAAAACCGCATCTGCCTGCTCGGTATCGGCGGTTGGAGCGCGCTGGCGCTGGAAGCGGCTGCGCTGGACACCCGTATTTGCGCGAGTGTCTGCGTTTCGCCGGAGGATCCCGGCCGTCTGCTGTCCAACGGGCGCTTTGACGCGCAGGATGATCCGCAGGCGCGTCTGCGCAAAAAGCAGGCGCTGAACCTGCAGCGTACCAAGGACGCACGCCGTGGCAGTTACCGCCGGGAAGCACTTACGCCACCGCATGGCGCTGACCGTGACGAACGCGACGCATGGCAATATTTTCAGACGCCACGCGGCTTTCATAAACGCGCGCCGGACAGTCTGCACGGCTGGAACACGACGGGATGCATGGCATTTTTACAGCACGACGGCAGCAGCCGCATCCGTGAACTCAAAAGCGCCGTCCTGCTTGTGCAGGGCGAAAACGCGGACATGAACTATTTCGGCGAAGAACTCTTTGCCCTGCTGCCCGGAAAAAGCAACGAGCTGTATACGGTTCCGGGGATCGGCAGCGTCGCCCTGTATGACGACGACAGCGTTATTCCCTTTGAAAGGATCGCGCAGTTCCTGCAAGCGCAGACCAGAGAACACGCCGTCGCAAAACGCAGCCGTTTTGAAAAGGCGGCTACCCGCGCGGACCTGCCGACCGTCATTCATTGCGGTACGGACGCTGCGCCCGCACCCCTTGCAATGATGCTTGCGGTGATGTTGAATGCAGACCTTTGTGCAGCCGGACAGAAAATGCCGGAAATACTGCGACGCAAACAGAGTAAGTACCTGTTTCTGCAGGGGCCGCTGGAAAACGGCGTCCTGCCCGAGGCGCTCCTTACCTTTTTGACCGCAGAGCAGTTCAAAGGCAAACGTCTGCTGCTTGTACTCGAGGGCGACGCGGCAGCAGCCGACCGATCGGCAATCGAAGCTGCGATTCATAATGCAGCGCCGCATTGTAAGCTGACGGACATGATTTTTGTTCCGGAAAATGCTTCTGTTGAAACCGTCGCCGGCGCGCTTGCACCGTGCATCGAACGAGAAGTCAATGCATAATGAACGAAAACCGCGAAGCTGTGTTTTTCAAAAGGTCTCTCGAACAGTTTTCTTTTCGGTTGCCGTGCAAAGTGTCGCGTAAAATGATTTTAGAATAACAGCCGTGATCCGTTCGGATCACGGCTGTTTGTTCATTTCAGAAAGATTCCGGCGCATGGCACTGCAGAAGATAAAGAACCCGTCGTGCATTCATTCGGCGGTTTCCTGACCGCAAACGCCGTTGATGCCGTTGAGGGTGAGACGATTGATCAGATCGGCGATCTCGTGCGGCGGAACACGCATATCTCCCGCTGCCCAGGTGCGCATGATGGCAACGCTGCCGTTGATGATGAACGAAAAAACGATCTCGGTCTTTTCGTCGTTCAGGTGCAGGCCCATCGTTTCCCAATTTTTGATGATCTGATCGCGTCCTCGCAAAATGACGTTCTGCAAAAACGCGGCATCACCGTTACTTGACAAGAGCACTTTGCAGAACTCTTTCTTTTCATAGACGATCTGACAGACATTTTCCAGCAAGTCGAGCGTATTGACGATCGGAAGCGTGTTGCCGAGCGACTCGATGATCTGGGAAGAGAACTCTTCTTCAATCTCCACCAGCAGATCGCGCGTGGTGTAATAATGCGCGTAAAATGTGTTGCGATTGATGTTTGCGTGGCGGCAGAGTTCTGTCGGCGTGATTTTGTCAATCGGCTTTTCTTTCATCAGTTCCAGAAGACTTTCCTTGAGGAACATTTTGGTATAACGCACCCGCCGATCGGTTTTTGTTTCGGATTTTTGAATCATTTTTGAATCACCTGTAACTATCGAACTGTTTTGTCAGT
>CACYCR010000111.1 GCA_902772935.1 Oscillospiraceae bacterium | reverse complement strand
TTCCGGCGTGATGTTCGCGTACATCACATCGTCGATGATGATTACCGCACAATCCAATATGTAACGGTAGATCTTTTCGGTTTTGCGGGAGCTGTCCTTGTGCTTTATCACCCGCAGGAATTCTTCGATATTGCAGTAGTAAACGGTCTCTTTGCGCTCCAGCGCCATCTGCCCAATATGTGCAGCCAGCGTCGTTTTGCCTGTATCGCATCTGCCAATCAGGATGATGTTCTGTTCCTCTTCGATCCATTGTAAGGTATCCAGTTGCTCCACCTGCCATGCAATGCCGGGTTTGAGTCTGGATAGATCAAATACTCTCTGCGGTAACCGGCTGGCGTTCTTGTTCCGCTGGATCGCCACCTGCCTGCGAAGCTCCAGCTCTGCGCTGAACACGTAATCCAGATAATCGAGGTTTGACACGGTCTCCCGGTTCAAATCGATCTTGCCATGGGCGAGGTTTTGCAGATTCAGCAATCGCGCTTTCTCGTACAGTTCAATCAAGTCTGCCATTTTGTTCCTCCGCAATCTCTTCCGCGCGCTTCTTGCAGTGATAAATGGCATTGGCTGTCATTTTCCGTTTCCCGATCCCAATGCCGTACCGATAAAGCAAGAAGGCTTGAATCTCGTTCAGTGTGCATCTTTTCACCCGGATACAATATCGAATGGCCGTCTCCACCTGATCAACCGCGTATGCTTTCGCCAGGGAAAGGATCTTTGTCATTTGGCTGTTGGCGTACCTGCCGCTTTGTTCACGGATCATAAAGATGAAATCCTCAATGCCTTCCACATCTGCGAAGATGCGCCGTACTGCATTCTCACCGACGGTTTCCATCTCCGTTCCTTCATCGCGGTATGGAATATCTCCGCCTTCTTCGGCAGACTTGCGGCATTTATGAATCAGCTCGCCGGTGTCTGTTTTGTAGAACATGAGCATGCCGTCTGTCTCTTCAATGCGCACCTGATCGAATTGTTTGACGCGGGATCGCGGTAACTCATATTTGCTCCATTCATAGATGACAGCATTTTTGTCAGACACGGCACGGATCGCCACTTCGGCTTCTTCGATCTGTACCTTTTCGAGATATTTGGATTCCTCCCGGAACAATTCCCGTGGTGCTTTCCGTGTGCGCTCGTGTGTTGTGCCGTTACATTCCTTGTCCAGCCATTCCAAAGCGGCGCTGTTGAGTGAATCAATCCCGGTGTACAGACGTCCTTGTAAGAATCCTTCTTTGACATAGCGAACAAAGCTTTCCACTTTGCCCTTTGTCTGCGGATCGCTCTTGTGACAGAGAATCACGCTGAAGCCTGCCTGACGTACGAAGTCCTCAAATTGCGGGACAAGGATGATATTGCCGTAGTTCTCGCTGACGACGAACACCTTATCCTGATCGTACAGAATCGTTTGTGTCCGACCGCCGAAATACCGAAAAGCATATTTGTGCGCTTCGATGGCTGTCTTCGTTCGGAAGGGCTCGCGGCTGAAGTACACAAACCGCATCCGGCTGTAGGACAGCACCATACAGAAGAAGTACACGCGGACAATCCGATCATACATGTCTTTCATTTTGAGCTGCCCGAAATCGACCTGCGCTTCATAGCCGGGCGGCATTTCTTCACGGAATGACGTCGGACGGCTTTCCGGTTTCACATAGCCCGTCTGTTCCCGCAGATCCTTGATGTAGCGGAAAAAGGTTGTCTTTTTGCAGTTGAAATCCGGGAACTGATCCTTAATCCGATACATGATGTTGGTGGCAGGGGTTTGCGGGCAGATTTTCAGGATACTGAGAATGAAGGCGCGATACTGTTCCAGATACGGCGTGTTGTTCCGCAGGTACTGATCGAAGGCGTCTTCATCCATCCGCAGCCATTTGTTCGCGCTGGGCACCGAGATCCCGATTTTCTTACAAATCGTTGTTGTCGGTACACCCAGTGACTTCAGATGCTTGAGCTCTAAAAACTGTTCTTTGGAAATCATGGTTTCTTTACCTCCTTATTCTTTGATTTTGATTTCCAAATCAGCCGCGTGCAATCATACGCATCACCTCCTTTGAAATAAAAGCATATGTAAAATAACACCTCGAACGATTTTTTGTTAAACGCACTTGCAATTATATTCATCTCGCGAACCAAGACATAAAATCTTTTTGCTGCACAGGCAGAAAAAACCGCCGGAACAACCGGCGGCTTTTCGCGTGATCTTATTTCTTGAAAATGTTTTTGAAGAACTCGGCAATCGTCTTGAAGAAGTTCACAATCGCATCGATGATGCTGTGAAGGAAATCCGTCTTTTCGTTGTCAGCGTCCTTCACCGTGAAGGTGATGGTCACATCTTCGCCGAGCGTGTTGTCATTGTTTGCCTTCAGGTCCTTGCCGAGCTTGAGCGTATAGGTGCCGGCGGGCAGGTTGCTGTAGGACAGAACCGTGTAGCTGTTTTCTGCAGCATCTTTGGTAAAATCGGTGAAGGTCACACCGTCCACCTTGGCACCGTCCGCATCATAGATGCCAATCTGGGCAAGGTTGTCGGCCTGATACTTCGTCATGCCGCGGTCAAAGGTGACCGTGATTGTGCCGGTTGCGTCGAGCTCCGCGCCAGCAAGGTCCACGTCGCCCGCCTTTGCCGAAACAAAGCTCAGCGGGTTGTTGCCGCCGCCGGTACCGCTGCCGTCGCCTTTGTTGACGGTGAACGGGAGGCTGACATCCGCAGCAAGCGTGTTTCCGGTCACATCCTGGAACTTCTTGCCGATCGTCAGTGTATAGTCAGCTTTTTCAATGTTGTTGAGTGAAACACTGAGCTTTTTTTTGCCGACGACAGATACTGTCGGGCCGTTCACTGCTTCGCCTGCAGCATTTCTGACTTTGATCTTCGTCAGATTGGTCGCAAGGATGGCTTCGTCGCTCGTCACATCGGCAGAGAACGTCAGGTCGATCACATCGTTGGAACGGATGGTGGTCGCCGCGCTGAGATCCGTGTCGCCGATTTTTACGGAATCCAGTGTGAGGCTGGCAGCCGCTGAAACGGTGACGGAGAAAATCATCAGCAACGCAAGGAAAATACTGAGTACGGATGAGGTTTTTTTCATGTGTGGTCAATCCTTTCTTATTTTGATTTTTTCTTTATGATCAAAACCACCGCAATGGCTGCAATGATTAAGAATCCGCCAATGAGAAGATAGGGCAACGGGAAGCGCTTCGCCGGT
>CACYCR010000110.1 GCA_902772935.1 Oscillospiraceae bacterium | reverse complement strand
CGAGTGGCGGGTATTCCTTTTCGGGAAGGACGAGATCCGGCAGATAGTAATCTCCGTGCAGGGTGTAATGCAGCCCGTTTTGTTCGTCGTAGATGTGCTTTTCATGTTTGCAATATTTTTATATAGCTTAAAAATCAAAGTCCAGCAAACTGGATTTTGCGTTGGACATATGTTCTTCTACACGCCCAAGAACGATCCCATTCCGTCGGTTCCCCGTTTGACATTTATGATAACAACATATATATATAGCAATATGAATAGGTTCAGATATGTTGGAGGGGTTAATCATGTTCACTTCCATTCAAAAATACATCAGTATGATTCTCGTTACGCTGATGATCGCCTTTTCCATGCAGTTCGGCACGGAGCCGGATGCCTCGATCGACGCGGTTGCCGACAATCTGACAGACGGGCTCCTCAGCGGTTCCATGACACCTTTTGCGGGCGCGGATCTTACCGAGGCCGAAACGATTCTCACGCGGATTGCCGTGGATGCAGAGGGCAACTGTTTCTTCACTGATCTGAATTACGGTAATCAGGATCGCGCCGTCTGGCCTGCCGCCGCCCACCTGACGCGAACCGAACGACTGGCAATTCTGTTCAGGCTTGAAACGGATCCTGCCGTAAAAGCGGTATACAGAGACACAGTGATCAAGTTGCTGAACCACTGGATCCGTCAGGATTATCAGAATCCGAACTGGTGGCACAATAAGCTCTCGAATCCGAACATACTCGGCGAGATCGGTATTCTGATGAAATCGGAACTGAGCGCCGATCAGCTGTGTTCTCTTGCTGTTCTGGTGGGACGCGGCTGCTACGCTCTGGATCCCACGCTGTACGTATATACCGGTGCAAATGCGATTGACATTGCCATGTCGTCAATCAAATTCGGCGTGCTCATCGGCTCCGCACCCGCCATCCGGTCCGCGCTCCGTGTCGTTTCACGCCAGCTCGATTACTCGGTTCTGGAAGGAATCAAGCAGGACGGCACCTTCTTTCAGCATGGCCTTCGGCTATATATGGGCGGCTACGGAATCGACTTTATCAAGGGCATGGCAAAGATTCTCGGCATGATCTCCGGCACGGCGTACATGTTCCCGGAAAGCCGGCTCGCGCCCTTTTCCGCGTTTCTGCTGACGGGGCTCAGAACCATGAGCTTCGGCAATACCCTGGACCCCACGGTGATGGGCCGGTCGGTTTCACGCGTCAACGCACAGCCGCTGGTCGGTCTTGTTCCGGACCTACTTTTGCTTGCAGGCACAGAAGGCATACCGCGCCGCAATGAGATTTTGACCTATGCGGAGTCGATCGCCGAAAACCGGAAGGAGAACAGAGGGCTGCATTACTTTGAAAATGGGAAACTCCTCGTCATCAACAACGAAGATTTCTATTTCAGCTTTCGCGGCGGCGACAGCCTCATGTTCTATGCGGAGATCACCAACGACGAGAACATCCTTTGCTACAATTCTTCTTTTCCGGGTGTGACGACAATCATGCACACTGGAAACGAATACACGAACATCAGCCCGCTGTATGACTATTCGATGGTTCCCGGCACAACGGCCGTCCGCGAAACGGATGAAGCTCTCGCCGCACATGCAGGCCCCACCTACCGTCTGCTTCCTGGCACTTACGGCAGCAAAGTTTCCGACGGCGCAGCGGTCGTGTTTGCAAAGACCGTACATGAAGGAATCGGCATGACCGTTTCCTGCTTTGCGACCGATGATGCTGTGGTGCTTCTCGGCGCTGGCATGACCAACCGGACCGGCAAGCAGATGTTCACCACCCTTGATCAGTCGTATTATACAGGCTCCTTTGTTCAGGAAGGGAATACCGTGCTTCACAACGGCGTGAAATATGAATTGCTGGACGGCGAGGCACTGCACGCAGAAGCCGAACACCGTGTGGGCTCGTGGCGAAGAAATAACCGTACACTTCCCGACGTTTTTGCCGAGGGCGACATCTTCAGCGTCTATGTTGAAAATGACGGAGCGTATGCGTATTCCGTGATGTCAGAACACACTAACGCGCAGTTTGAGGTGATCGCGAACACACCGTCTGTTCAGGCTGTCCGCCTTCCGGACGGCAGAATCGCCGCGGCGTTCTTCTCCGCGGGCAGTTTCAACGATCACGGCCGCACCTACAAGGGGAATGCCGGCACGGCAAACATCTTCGGATGACTAACGCGACGGTTCATCTACATGTGAATAAGAACATGAAATTAAAGCAGCAGGTTCATCGCCTGCTGCTTTTCATCTGGATGCGTGTTATTATTTGAATAATGCTAAGATGCTGTGGTTTTGAAATGCACCGGTTCGCTGTTTTTTCTTACAAAACACCTTTTCATTCCCTGCAAAGCGCTGTCTGTTCCTTTTCGGTTGCAAAAAAACTTCGTTATG
>CACYCR010000109.1 GCA_902772935.1 Oscillospiraceae bacterium | reverse complement strand
GCTGCAGTCCTTTGGCGCGCATTCCCTGGAAGGAATAGGGAGACGTACGCGGTTTGAAGGCGCCGCCGCGTAAAAGACTCGCGCCTGCTTCTCTGACCTCCCGGGCGATGCTTGTGATCTGTTCGGGCGATTCAACGGAGCAGGGTCCGGCGATAAACTGCAGGGAACCGTCGCCGATTCTGACGTTGTTAATATCAATGACTGTATTGTCCGGATGGAATTTCCGGTTCGCGCTTTTATAAGGCTCAGAAATGCGTGTGACGGAATCCACAATGTCCAGACTGCTGATCAGATCTATGTCGATCCGACTCGTATCACCGATCAGGCCGAGTACGGTTTCATATTCACCGGCGCTGCGGTGTACGTCAATGTCCATTGACTTGAGCCACTGGGTCAGATTCTCCAGTTGTGCTTCATTGGTTCCTTTTTTGACAACAACTACCATAATTTAATCCTCCTGTGTATTTCATGAAAAAAAGTCCGCAGTGTGAAGTTCACTGCGGACGAAAAATCCTTTTGCTTTCCTTGCAACAGCGCAACTCACCGACTCTATTAACTTTTGTTAATAAAGCGAAAGTAAAAATATGCGTAGTTGCCGGAAAAAGCGATCATGTGCATATACTCCTGTTGGTTTTTCTATATTCTAACACCGAAGGTACAATTTGTCAAGCTTTTTGATTTATTTTTTTAAAGTTTTAAACCTTTAAAACGCGAAAGCATTTATTCGATCGGCTCAAAGTCCGCAACACCGTGTTTGCAAAGCGGGCAGATGAAGTCTTCCGGCAGTTCATCGCCTTCATACACATAGCCGCAGATTTTACAGACATAGCCCTTTTTGCCTTCGGTCTGAGGCTTCGGCTTGACGTTGTTCTGATAATAGGTGTAGGTCATGGTTTCTTTGTCGGAAATGACGCGCGCTTCGGTTACTGTGCAGATGAACATACCGTGGGTGTCAAGATCGACATAATCCTCCACCTTAAGAGACATGAAGGAATTGATGTATTTCGGCAGGAAGACCAATCCGTTGTCGGAGCGCAGCGGCGTGCAATCCTTGAATTTGTCTGCAGCACGGCCGCTTTGGAAGCCAAACGTCTCAAATACTTTGAACGGTGCTTCAACGGAAAGGCAGTTGACATTCATGATGCCGGTCTGCCTGATGACGTGATGCGAATAGTTCTCTTTATTGATTGTGACCGCGATGCGGTTCGGCGTATTTGTGACCTGCGAAACGGTGTTGACAATCAGACCGTTGTCTTTTTTGCCGTCGTTGGAGGTCACAACATACAGACCGTAGCCGATGTTAAACAACGCGGTGAGATCGTTCTTGTTGGCCGTTTCATCATGCTGTGCCAGGTAATCCTTGCAAAGCTCGTCCGCCAGATCTTCAATCTGCTGCTTGGAGCTTTCGTTAAGCGCGGAGGTGATCTTGACGGTGGCCTCGGTGAACGTCAGGTTTTTGCAGCCTTCCAGCATCTTTTTCATCGTCTTTGCCGCCATCGGCGCCCAGGAGCCGTTTTCAATGAGGGCGATCGTCTTGTTCTGGAAATTGCGCTCGGTCAGATGGTTGATGAACTCACGCATAAACGGAAAGATATCTGCGTTGTAGGTGGTGGTCGCAAGCACGATGCGGCCGTACCGGAATGCGTCTTCGACGCACTCTGCCATATCCTCGCGGGCAAGATCATTGACAGCCACTTTCGGGCAGCCCTTTGCTTTGAGCTTTTCGGCGAGCAGCTCGGCAGCCTTCTTCGTGTTGCCATACACCGAGGTGTAGAAAATAGCAATGCCGTCGGTCTCTACGCCGTAAGAGGACCAGATGTTATACAGGTTCAGGTAATAACCGAGATTTTCACTGAGGATCGGTCCGTGCAGCGGGCAGATTGTCTGAATGTCGAGCGCGGCAGCTTTTTTGAGGACGTTCTGTACCTGCGCACCGTATTTGCCGACGATGCCGATATAATAACGGCGGGCTTCGCAAGCCCAATCTTCCTCGACATCGAGTGCGCCGAATTTGCCGAAGGCGTCAGCGCTGAACAATACCCGGTCGGTGGGATCGTAGGTCATGATAACTTCCGGCCAGTGCACCATCGGCGCAGCAACAAAGGAGAGCGTATGCGTACCGAGGGAGAGGGTATCGCCCTCCTTAACAACGATGCGACGGTCATCGAACTCCGTTCCGAAGAAGTTGCTCATCATGGCAAAGGCTTTCATGGAAGCAACGATGATGGTGTCCGGATAAGTCTTTGCGAAGTTCATGATGTTTGCGGAGTGGTCCGGTTCCATGTGCTGCACGATAAGATAATCCGGTGTTCTGCCGTCAAGCGCAGAAGCCAGGTTGTCGAGCCATTCATGGGTGAAGTTCTTGTCTACGGTATCCATGACGGCAACCTTTTCGTCAAGGATGACATAGGAGTTGTACGCCATGCCGTTCGGCACGATGTACTGTCCTTCAAACAGGTCGATCTGATGGTCGTTGACGCCGATATAGCGGATGTCTTTGGTGATTTGCATAAGCGAATACCTCATTTCATAGAATTCGATTCATTATAACACAGTTCCGGGAAAAAGACAATTGAAAAAACAAAAAAACGACGGATGAACCGCCGCTTCTTTTGTGTAAATTGGTTTCACCAAGTTTTAACCAGTTTATCGCCACTGTAAGTTAAAGATAAGACGCCTTTTTTATAAGTATAATCAAGATTCATGGAAACGGCTTTGCCGGTGCCTGAAACAGTTTCATGCAGATTCAATCTGCCTTCATCCATCAATACATTCAGCGTGGCCTGCGTATAAACAGTGACGCCGTTAATGGTTGCAGATACACCTTCATCGGTAAAAGTAAAGTCTCCTGTTCTGGATCCATGGATCGACCATGTTCCCTTTAATAATTCAACCAATGCTTTCTTTTGCGGTTCAGGGAAAACTTGATTATCGCTTTCCTTTTCGTAATATATAAGTGCTCCCTGTGGTGCGTTTAATACCAGCTTACCGTTTTCATAAACCCAAACGTTTCTGCCGGCGGTGATACCTGTATCACTGACCACGCCGTCGCCCGTGTTTGATGTATTGTTTGTTTGGAGATAGATCGGGCCTTCTTTTGAAACAATAATTTTCCAGTCGCTCCATGCATACATTTTTTTGCTTTCCATATATTCGACAGTCATATCCGTCCCGGAAGGCAATTTGATCTCTGTTGCAACCCACGTTCCGTAAAAGTCATTATTTGCTTCCGACTCGCCGGAGAGCCCAAATTCAGAATCGAGAAATCCTTCTATGCTGTTGTCTTTCTTCGCTTCTTCATTTTCGTCGGATGCAACAGAATCGAAAACGTCTGAATTGTCAATCTCGCTCTCTTGAGTTGCACGCTCGTCATTCTTTTTTCCGCATGCGGCAAAGCTGACGCAAAGGGTCAAGACGAGCAATATGGAAATGATTCGTTTCATAAAACTTCCTTCTTTCTTTCAAAAAATACTTATCCATAAACCGGATATTGTTATTGTATTTAATCGAAAAAACAAAAGCAAGACGTTCGGAACAAAATCTCGAAAATCGGAAACGAAATGAAAAAAGGTCAAAAAAGACACCGGCGAGCTGCCAGTGTCTTTTTTGATGCTTTTACCTTATACGAATTGCAGCACCGTTGCCGGTATGAACAATTCTTCACCTACATAAGTTTTGTTCAACTCACCAGTAATACCAATACATCCTGCAGCCGAGATATGACAGCGCAAGCAAGAGCGCACCGCCGCAAAGCAGCGCAATGCGTACACCGGTCGAGGCAGGTATCTTTTTCTGCAGGGCGGTTCCGACTTTTTCTGCGATGAACGTGCCGAATGCCTCCGGCGTACCGATCTCAAATCCGCTTTTGGGGATAAACAAAGCAAACGCACGGCCTTCCAGCAAAAGAACAAACTGCAGCGGTGTTTCCACCGTTTCGACAAACACAGAATAAGCCGACCGCGTGCTGCTTTTGACATTCTCCGTTTCCATCGCATCGTCGAAAAAGAGGTAAACCGTGCGGGCGATGCCGTTGTCGTCTTTCATTGCTGTTGCCTTTTTGAATGCTTTTCGCGCTGTGATGTCCGGATAAAACAGTCGCATCGCGATCATAAAGAAGCAGTAGATGAGAGAAAAGGCGGAGAGAAACAGGCTGTCCAGATACAGCATCGAGAGCAGAAAAACGCCGTAAAAGAAAACAATCGAAAAATGGATGATGTGTTTCTTTTTACCGATGCGCAGTGCCATCCGTGACGCGTGGATGGTGTCTTTCAAATTGGGCTCATAACAAATCTGAAATTGCGGTTCCATAACGGAAAGTCTCCTTTGGATCGGGTGTTACTGCGGAATGACCGGCAGCCAGTTGAGCAGCATGATGTAAAATGCACGCAAAATGTTCAGGATGCGTTCCATAGTGTCACCTTCTTTCCTTGCCTTCTTCTATTATACTCTTTTTTTCCAATCGGTCAAGATGCATCGGCACTGTCAGATGGATTTTAACGACAGCAATCCTCCAATAAAAAACGAGTCAACCGGTTTTGTCGGTTGACTCGTTTGCAATTGATTTTATTCTTCGACGCGATGGCCTTCGGTGATGCGGATTTTGCCGACCACAGGCGCCTTGATCTCGCCGACAAAGGTGTCTTCTTCAAAAGTGAAGGCGCCGGTGAGCTTTCTTCCGGGCAGAACGGAGATAGTACCTTCGCCGCTGATGGTCTTGCCGTCAGCTTCTTCCTTAAGGTTCATGAATTTGATCTTCGCGGTTTTGAGTGCGCCGGGAAGTGCAACGTCGATTTTGTATTCGCCGTTCTCATCTTCAGAGATCTTGAATTTCACTTCGCCTCTTGCGATTCTTACACTGATTTTGCCGGCCCAGGAGCCGATACCAATTTTTGCCATAATAGAATGTCCTCCTTAGTTGATCTTATGCTGTTCGCCGATTTCGATGCCGGAATTCAGCGCTTTGATGTTCATTTCAAGTACCTGCGGTTTTTTGTCCTTGAACTTGTCTTTCAGGGACTCGATGAGCGTTTCTTTTGACACGATTTCCGTTGCTCCGATGAGAATGCCGAGCAGGATGATGTTGGCAACGCGCGGGTCGCCGATTTCCAGGGCGATGTCATCCACGGGTGCAGCAATGACACGTACGTCGTCACGCTCGATCTCGCCTTTGATGCGGCTGGCGTTGGCAAGCAAAACACCGCCGGGTTTGACGTCGTCAATGAATTTCGCAAGTGCGACTTCGTTCATGACAATGAGGTTGTCGCACATCCGCGGCAGGGGAGAAACAATGGTGTCGTCGTTGATGACGACGGTGCATTTTGCGCTGCCGCCGCGCTGCTCCGGACCGTACTCCGGCAGGTAGGTGGCGTGTTTGCCCATGTCAATGGCGGTGTGCGCAAGCGTGATACCGGCGCTCATGATGCCCTGTCCGCCGGAACCGGTGAAGACAAAAGACTGTTTCATTTCACATCCGCCTCCTTGTCCTTATAGATCCCCGGTTTGAAATACGGGATCGTGTTGGTGTTCATGTATTCCAGCGTCTGCATCGGCGACATTTTCCAGTTCGTCGGGCAGTTGGTCAGCAATTCAATGAAGGTGAAGCCTTTGCCGGCGAGCTGCAGTTCAAACGCTTTTTTGATGCCCTTGCGTGCATCGTTGACGCCCTTCGGGGAGTTGAGCGCATAACGGGCAACAAACACCGGCGCTTCCAGCGTGGAGATCAGTTCGCACATTTTCATCGGGTAACCGGTGGTCTGCGGATCTCTGCCGTAAATGCTGGTGGTGGTTTTCTGACCGATGAGGGTCGTCGGCGCCATCTGACCGCCGGTCATGCCGTAGGTCTGGTTGTTGGCGAAGATGACGGTAAAGTTCTCGCCGCGGTTAGCTGCGGACATGATCTCCGCAAGACCGATTGCTGCGAGGTCGCCGTCGCCCTGATACGCAAACACAAGGCGTTCCGGATTGGTACGCTTGATGCCGGTCGCTGCTGCGGGCGCCCTTCCGTGCGCGACGGAAAGGTTGTCACCCGACCAGTAGAGCAGGTTCAGCGCGGAGCAGCCGACGGAAATGACGTTCAGCGAATTGTCCGCCTGACCGAGGTCATCAATGACTTCTGCAATGAGTTTTGTTGCGAGGCCGTGAAGACAGCCGGGGCAATAACCGCTCGGGGAATCTGCGAGCAGGGATGCACGTTTATATTCTGCCATTATGCCTCACCTCCTGCAACGATATCTTTGATCGCTTCATAAACGCCGTCGTCATCCAGCAGACAGCCGCCGCTGCGTCCGTATTCATAGACCGGGCAGCGCTCAAGCACCTGCAGTTCAATGTCGTCACGCATCTGCGCGGGAATGGTCATCTCAACGTCGATGATGCCTTTGACGCGGCTGTAATCGAGATCGTGAATGCTCTTTTTCGGAAAGGGGAAGAGTGTGATCGGACGAATCAAACCGACCTTGTATCCCTCTTCGCGCAGCTTAAGCACTGCTTCCTTGGAAACGCGCGAGGCAATTCCATAGGCGACAACAACGTATTCGGCATCGTCGACCATGAATTCTTCCACCTTGACGTCGTCTTCTTCCCACGCTTTATACATTTCGCCGGCCATAGCGTTCAGGCCTTCCAGAATCGGTTCGGTGTAGATCGGCGTGATGTTGCCCTGATAATCTCTGCCGTTGCGGCGGGAAAGACTCCATTCCGGCGCTTCCTCCGGAATGACTTCCTTCATCGGCGGAAGCTCGACTTCTTCCATGATGTTGCCGAGGCAGCCGTCCATCAGAACGAGGACCGGATTGCGATCGCGTTCAGCGTACTCCCACGCTTCATAAACGGTGTCAACCGCTTCCTGTGCGGAGTTTGGTGCGAAAACCATGCAATGGAAGCCGCCGTGACCGAGGGCTTTCGTCGCCTGCAGGTAGTCTGACTGCGCCGGCTGGATGGAACCGAGACCGGGACCGCCGCGGCTGATGTTGACAACCAGCGCCGGCAGCATCGCAGCTGCAAGATAGGAGATGCCTTCCGCTTTCAGACTGATGCCCGGACCGGAGGATGAGGTCATTGCACGGGTACCCATGGCAGAAGCGCCATAGACCATGTTGACCGAAGAAATCTCGCTTTCGCCCTGCACATAGACGCCGCCGACTTCAGGCAGACGCCAGGAGAGATATTCGGGAATTTCATTCTGTGGGGTGATCGGATAACCGGCGAAGAACCGGCAGCCGCCGCGTACCGCAGCCTCGGCAATTGCTTCGTTGCCTTTCATAAAGCGTTTCTCACCCATGGCTGTCAGCTCCTTTCGGGGGAAGTTCGATTGCGCCTTCCGGACACATGGAAGCACAGATGGCGCAGGAAGTGCATTTGTCCGCGTCGGTCAGATGCGGGTAAAAATGACCGCGTCTGTTCCGGACGTTGCCGATTTCAAGAATCTGTCTCGGACAGAACTTGATGCAGTATCCGCAGTTTTTGCAGAGAGATGCATTGATTTCAATCACAAATCGTCAGCTCCTTTGGTTTGAACTTAATATATTACTTTTAATTATATCACAAAGTTTTTCAAATTACAAACTTTATAAGATCTTTTCGACAGCCAACATTCAATTTATTGAAAATATTGCGCAAATGTGCACGCACACTGTTGATGGTGATGCCGGAAAAATCCGCAATTTCCTGATTGGTCATATTCCGGCAGGCAAGGGAGGCGATGTTGTATTCAATTGCGGTCAGGTTGTCCGCAAGGCGTTCGCCGGTCAGTGCGTTGTGGATGAACACCCAACTTTTGTGGTATCGGTTGGCAAGGTCGGAGATTTCTTTATACGCCGCAGGCTCTTCAAAGCGCAGGCATTTTTCAAGCATGCCATACAGTTTTCCGCGCATTTCCGCAAACGGCATCACCAGATGATCCGGCTTTGCAAGCGACCAGGCATATCGGAAATAGTATTCCGCCTTTTCCCATTTCTGCCGTGACATATAAGCGGAGCAGATGACGAGCGAGAGATAGATCTCGCTGATGGGCGCCGGCTTTTTCATGAAAAGCAATGCACCCTCCGCCATGCCGACTGCACGTCCGATGTCCCCGGTCTCGATCAGATAATTGGTGTAGATGTAAAACGCCATCGGCTTCAGACTCTCCGGCACGGAGAACGCATTGACGCCGTATGCCGGGAAATCAATTGCAGGCACATTATTGACAATAATATTGAAATAGAGCAAAAAGAAATCGCTCATCTTTTTGAAGGGGTGGCCCGGGTCAAACGCGTCATGCAGATCTTTCGCCAATCGGTAAGTTTCGATCACGTCATAGACGTTGCCGGCAGCAAGCGCACTCAGTGTTCGGCAAAGTAAAGCGCCGACAGAGGCAAAGCCTTCTTCCTCATGGCGGATGGATTCAAACTGATTAAACGCCGTATCGGGATCGCCGCGATAATAGGTCAGCTCCGCCAATCCGAAGGTTCCGCGCACCGCATCTGCAGATGTTCGGCAGTAGTCTTCGGCAGAGCCGGGCTGAAAAATGCCGGTTGTCAGAACAAAGGGATCAAAGGAGAGCTGAAAACGTTTTTCTTCATTCGTGGGTACGGGTTCCATCGGAATCGCATCCTTTCGCGTATTATATAGCAAACCCATCAAAAAAATCAATCGTCCGATTTCTCCAGGTTTCAGACTAAGTATTTACTGTCTGAAATAATCAATTAATGGACGATGCAGCATTTTGGAAAATGCGGTAAAATCGAGACAATGATTTGCAATTCTGTGTCGAACGATGGTTTTGCAGGTCAACAATTATCTTTTATAATACTATACTGTTGTGAAGAAAATGTGAATTAAGTGTTTCAATTTATATGAAAAAGGTGGAATAATACTATGGTTGATCCCGGAAATATGAGTTGCTATGAATACTACAAAGCTTGCACAGATGAATACGGCGAGTATTATTGCCAACAGCATCTGAGCAAAAAGTACCTGAACACGCGAATTATCAGCGATATGGATGCGCTGGCAGCGTATATGCGCATCGAACTCGGCCTGAAGCCGGGAGACGTTTATTCCGTGTTTATGCCGACGACCGTACAAAGCATTGTTGCTTTCTATGCGCTCAACAAGATCGGGGTCATCATCAACTTCATTCATCCGCTTCTGCCGCCGGATGTAGTGAAGGAAACCGTTACGCAACTGCATTCCAAGGGCATTATGGTGCTTGATCTGCTCTCACGGAAATATACCGACATGATCAACGAACTGCAGATCCCCTGTCTGGTCTGTCACAGTTCAGATTACGCGAACCTTGCCGCAGAGATCGGTATCGGCGCCGGCGAAAAAATCATCAAGCGTGTGTTCCCGAAGCTGAACAACCGCGAAGAATACATGAAGGCCATCAAACGTTTCCGCAAAGCCAACGTCAAAGTGCACTGTGACTGTGATCAGACAGCAGTGTACCTCAACGGCGGCGGTACGACCGGAAAGAGCAAGACCATCAAGCTGACCTCCCGCGCAATCAATGAGATCGTGTTCCGGATGTCGAAGCTCGACCGTATTCATCGCCCCGGCGAAGAGGCGGAGGTCATTGTTCTGCCGCTGTTCCATTGCTTCGGCTTGTCCGTTGCAATGCATATGGCGATGTGCAACGGCGCGCGGCTGATTCCGATGATGAATTTTGACGCGAAAATGTTCAACCGCCTGCTGCGGCACAACTGCGTGGTCGGCATTTTGGGCATTCCCATTATGTTCAAAAAGCTTATGGCGGACAAGCGTTTTGACAACAAGGCGCTGAAAAATCTGCGTATGTCGTTCTGCGGCGGTGACGACGCCCCGCAGCAGTGGCTCGATGAGTTCAATTCCTATCTTGAAAAATGGGGCGCTGTCGGACGACTGCGTCAGGGTTACGGCCTGACCGAAGTCGGCTCTGTCTGCTGCACCTGCTCCAATGACACCTACAAGCCGAATTCGATCGGCGTGCCGATCGAGGGCGTTCTGATGGACGTCTGGGATGATGACTGCAAACCGCTGCCGGTCGGTGAAATCGGTGAGCTGGTCATTGCGGGTCCGACAATTATGAGCGGCTATTACACCGATGACGGTCATGACGGCGAAGGCCTTTACACCGATGAAAACGGTGTAAAGTGGGTGCGCTCCGGCGACCTCGGCTATCGTGACGAAGACGGTTTCTATTACTTCTCCGGCAGAAAAAAGCGCGTGATTATCATTTCCGGTTACAATGTATATCCCAGCGATATTGAAAAGCACCTGACCCGGTTCGGCTTTATCAAAGAGGCCTGCTGCGTGAAGGGCTGGTCAGCGCAGGGCAAACCGATCATCCGTCTTTTTGTGGTCTACAGTGACAAGACCGGTGATCGCAAAGAATACGAAGAGATGATCATTTCCCAGATTAAAGAAAACTTCTCACGCTTCAGCGTACCGCGTGAAATCATCGAACTGGAAAAGCTGCCGGAAACCCCGTTGATGAAGATTGACTTCATGAAGCTGACTCAAGATAAGCCGGATGATCCGGTCTACGTGCAGGAAGAGATCAAGCAGAGCATCTTGCCGGTTTCGATTTGATTCTGCCGAATAAATGCCAATACCTCGCTCCCATATCGTTTTCGGACGATGACCCCCGCGCATCTTGCAGCGCGGGGGTCAAAATTTTGCCATGAGGAAAAGAAACCGCGAAAGCGGGCTTGCATTTTTCTGAAAAATGTGTACAATAAAAAAGAATACCATATTTTGTAGAGTACATCTGCCGGACTTGGCAGATGTTGCGATGGCGCAGAGAGAAAGGAATCAGAATCTATGGCGAAGAAAAACAGTTACAGCGATCAGGACATTGAAGTCCTGGAAGGCGCAGACAAGGTACGAAAACGCCCGTCTGTTATTTTCGGGTCGAACGGCATTGAGGGCTGTGAGCATTCCATGTTTGAGATCCTGTCCAATGCGATCGATGAGGCACGTGAAGGTTACGGTGATCGGATCATTGTGACCCGCTTTTTGGACGGTACGGTAGAGGTGCAGGATTTCGGCCGCGGCATCCCTGTTGGGTACAACGAAAAATACCAGAAACACAACTGGGAACTTGTCTTTTGCGAAATGTATGCCGGCGGCAAGTATAAGACCAATGCCGGCGGCAGTTATGAATACTCGCTCGGCTTGAACGGTCTCGGCCTTTGCGCGACACAGTATGCAAGTGCATTCATGGATGCCGAAATCAAACGTGACGGGAAGCGCTTCACATTGCACTTTGAAAAAGGCGAAAACATCGGCGGTCTGCAGGAAGAGGAATACAAAAAACGCGACACCGGCAGCCGCATTCGCTGGAAGCCGGACCTTGAAGTGTTCACGGATATCGACATTCCCGTGGAATACTATCAGGAGACCATCCGTCGGCAGGCGATCGTCAACAGCCGTGTCCGCTTTGAATTGAAAGTGGAAACGAAAACCGGTTTTGACACTTACGAATACTATTACGAAGAGGGCATTAAGGATTATGTCCGGGAATTCATCGGTGAAGACGCCATGACGCCGATTCAGCTCTGGTCCGCTGACCGGCAGGGCAGAGACCGCGATGATTTGCCGGAATACAAGGTGAAGCTGAACGTCGCGCTGACCTTCTCCAACAAGAAACAGCTTTTGGAATACTACCACAATTCCAGCTGGCTCGAGTTCGGCGGGTCCCCGGACAAGGCGGTCAACAGTGCGTTTGTTTCGTTCATTGACGGCTATCTGAAGCAAAACGGCAAATATCAGAAGAGTGATCCGAAGGTGAAGTTTCAGGATATCGCAGACTGCCTTGTGCTTGTCTCTTCGTCATTTTCCACGGAGACGTCCTATTTGAACCAGACGAAAAAAGCAATCACAAACAAGTTCATTCAGAAGGCAATGACGGAATTTCTGCGGCATCAGCTGGAGGTCTATTTCATTGAAAACAAGATGGACGCCGATAAAATCTGCGAGCAGATTCTGATCAACATGCGTTCACGCGTTCGAGCTGAAGCGACCCGGCAAAACCTGAAAAAAACCCTGACGGCGTCCGGCGATATCACGAACCGTGTGCAGAAATTTGTGGACTGCCGCAGCCGTGATGTGGAGAAGCGGGAGCTCTTCATCGTGGAGGGTGATTCCGCGCTCGGCGCCTGCAAACAGGCGAGGGACTCCGAATTCCAGGCGTTGATGCCTGTCCGCGGCAAGATCCTCAATTGCCTGAAATCCGAATATGAGAAGATTTTCAAAAGTGAGATCATTACCGATCTGATCCGGGTACTTGGCTGCGGCGTGGAAGTGAAAGCAAGGACCACCGTCAAAAACATGGTCACCTTCAATCTGGATAATCTGCGCTGGAACAAGGTCATCATCTGCACCGATGCCGACGTTGACGGCTATCAGATCCGTACGCTGATTCTTACCATGCTCTATTGCCTTTGCCCGACACTGATCCGCGAAGGCAAGGTCTTCATTGCGGAGTCTCCGCTCTATGAGATCACTTGCGGGAAGGAAACGTGGTTCGCCTATACCGAAAAAGAAAAAGCGGATGCGCTCGCGCAAATCGGCGACAAAAAGTATACGGTGCAGCGGTCCAAAGGTCTTGGCGAAAATGACGCCGAGATGCTGAACCTGACAACGATGAATCCGGCAACGCGCCGCCTGATCAAAATCGAACCGGCGGACATGGAGGCAACCAGTGAAAAATTTGATCTGCTGCTCGGCGACAATCTGCAGGGCAGAAAAGACTATATTGCGAATTTCGGTCATCTTTATATCGATATGACCGACGTGAGCTGAAAGGAGCAGACCGATGGCAAAACGAAAAAAACCGGAGCGTCCGGCGACGCCGGAGAATCCGCTTTTGAATACGCATATCGCGGATGCGGGCGATATCATGGAACAAAGCATTGTTGATACGCTCGAAATCAACTATATGCCGTACGCAATGAGCGTCATTCTTTCGCGTGCGATCCCGGAGATCGACGGCTTCAAACCGTCGCACCGCAAGCTGCTCTATACGATGTACAAAATGAACCTGCTGACCGGCGGGCGGACGAAATCCGCAAACATTGTCGGACAGACCATGCGGCTGAACCCGCACGGCGATGCATCTATTTATGAAACGATGGTGCGTCTTGCCCGCGGAAACGAAACGCTGCTTTGCCCGTTCGTTGATTCCAAAGGGAATTTCGGCAAAGCCTATTCCCGCGATATGCACTACGCCGCGCCGCGATACACCGAAGCGAAGCTTGATCCGGTTTGCAACGAGCTGTTTTCCGAAATCGACAAGGACACCGTGGATTTTGTGGATAACTATGACAGCACGATGCTCGAACCGGTGCTGCTGCCGGTGACGTTTCCGACCATCCTTGCAAACGTCAGCCTCGGCATCGCTGTCGGTATGGCAAGCTCGATCTGTTCCTTCAATCTGCGGGAACTCTGTGAGACCACCATTGCGCTCATCAAGGATCAGACGCACAATGTGATGGATACCATGCCTGCGCCGGATTTCATCGGCGGCGGCACGATTCTCTATGACCGCGCACAGATGGAGGAGATCTACCGTACCGGCCGCGGCAGCATCAAAGTCCGTGCCAAATACCAATATGACAAAAAGTTCAACTGCATCGACGTTTATGAGATCCCGCCGACGACAACCTGCGAAGCGATCATCGACAAGATCATCGAACGCATCAAAGCCGGTACGTTCAAAGAGATTACCGACATCCGCGACGAGACGGACAAAAACGGCCTGAAGATCACAATCGACCTGAAACGCGGCGTCGATCCGGACAAGCTGATGCAGAAGCTGTATAAATCCACGCCGCTCGAAGACGCTTTTTCCTGCAACTTCAATGTGCTCGTTGACGGACATCCGCGCGTACTCGGCGTGAAGGAAATCCTCATCGAATGGATCCGCTTCCGCGGCCGCTGCGTCTTCCGCCGCATCAGCTATGATCTCGGCAAGGCGAAAGACCGCCTGCATCTGCTCAAAGGTCTGGAAACCATCCTGCTCGATATCGACAAAGCAATCGCAATCATCCGAAAGACCGAAGAGGAGAGCGAAGTGGTCCCGAACCTGATGATCGGCTTCGGCATTGACCGCATACAGGCGGAGTATGTCGCGGAAATCAAGCTGCGCCATCTGAACCGCGAATACATTCTCAAACGTCTCAAGGATATCGAGACGCTGGAGGCGTCGATCGCGGAGATGGAGGATACGCTTTCCGGAAAAGCAAAGATGCGCAAGGTGATCATTAAAGAGCTGGAAGCGGTCGGCAAAAAATACGGGATGGACCGCAAAAGCGATCTGCTGTCCGTGACGGAAATGCCGGAAGAGGCTACTGCGGAAGAAGTGCCGGATTACCCGGTTACGGTATTCTTTACCCGGGAAGGTTACTTCAAAAAGATCACACCGCAGTCGCTGCGCATGAGCGGAGAACAAAAGCTCAAAGAAGGCGACGAGATCATCCTGACGATGGAAACGACAAACCGCAAGGACTTGCTGTTCTTTACCGATCAGATGCAGGTCTATAAGGCAAAAGTGAGCGATTTTGCCGATACAAAGGCGAGTGTACTCGGTGACTACATCCCGGCGAAGTTGTCGATGGATGAGGGCGAAAGCACCGTTTTCTGCGCAGTTACGGAAGATTATAAAGGCTATGTCCTGTTTGTTTTCCAAAATGGTAAAGCTGCAAAGGTCACGTTGAATTCCTATGCGACAAAGACAAACCGCAAGAAACTCATCAAGGGATACAGCGACAAGGCGCCGCTCGGTGCAATGATGCAGCTGACCGAAGACAGTGATGTGGTGATTGAAACGACTGCCGGCCGATATCTGTTGCTGAACACAGCTGCCATTTCTGCAAAGTCCACGAAGGATACACAGGGCGTCGCCTGTATCACACTGAAAAAAGGCAATCAGATCGCAAGGGTACGTCCGTATACACCCGGCGAATTTGTGAAGCCCGGCAGATACAAATCGAAATCCCTGCCGACGATGGGTGCGCTGCTGAGTACAGAGGATGCCGCCCTGAAGAGCAATGTCACCTTTGCCGGCTTTGACGCAGAAACAACATAATGGAACTGTATGAGAAAACCCGGCGGGCCGAGACGCAGATTGCCCGGCTGTTTTCGACGGAAAAGCCGTTTTCCGGGCATCTGACGAAAAGGGAAGATGCTGCGTTGCCGGATAAATATGACCACAACTGTTTTGTTTATTCGGCGCAGCCGTCATCAGACGAACTGCGGCGGGCGCTCGCATATCAGCGCGCAAGAGGGGACATGTTCCTCAAGCTGGAAGGGGATGCGCCGCTGTGGGATGCGTTCGGCATGGAAGAGAGCGTGACACTGACGATGGCTCTGACCGGTGACAGCAGCAGTTGGATGCGCAATCCCGCCGTGGCATTTCACAAACCGGCATTAACAGATCTCGAAACGCTGGAGGTACAGAATTTCGGCGCGGTGTACGGCGAAGACTTTTGCCGGCGAAACATCCGGCGGTTGTATGCGGTGCTGGATTACCACGGTGCGTATCTGGACGGGCAGCTTGTCGGCGCGTGCTACAGTGCGCAGGCGGCGGGCTGCACCTGTATCGACGGTCTGATCGTTGCGCCGCAGTTCCGGCATCGCCGTGTGGCGACTTCGTTGCTTGCACAGATTGCGGCGGATGCGGCGGGAACACTGGTATTTCTGCACGCGGATGCAGCGGATATGCCGAAAACGATGTATGAACATCTGGGCTTTCAGACGGTTGACCGGCTGTATGAGTACTTGTGCGTGGATTTTTCAATATTGGAACGTGCTTTAAAGTAAAAAATTCATGAATAACTATTGACTAAATTATGAACAGCATGGTATAATGAAAAAAATTGAACAGATTGTGAGGTTGGTTTTATGCAGGCAATCCTTTCGTTCATTCTTTCATTGATCATGCTGCTTTTTCCTTGGGCAAACGTTCCGAAAGCAGAAGTGGATCCGACGACATTTCAATCGCAGTACACCAATGTCTTTGTGCACGGCCTCGGCGGTTGGGGGCGCTATGATATCTACTATGACCTGTTTCCGTACTGGGGCGTCCGCGGTGGCGACCTGATGAAGTATCTGAACGCCCGCGGTTTTTCCTGCGTTGCAGCCTCGGTCAATGAGGGCGCAAGCGCCTGGGACCGCGCGTGCGAATTATATGCACAGCTGACCGGCACGGTTGTTGATTACGGCAAAGCACATTCGGAACGGTGTCATCATTTCCGTTACGGCAAAAGCTATGTCGGCAGGCCGTTGATCCGTTCGTTCAGTGCGAAGGATAAAATCAATCTGCTTGGACATTCCTTCGGCGGCGCAACCATTCTGATGTTTCTGGACTTGATGAAGGACGGCAGCGAAGCGGAGCGTGCCGCAACACCGGAAAAAGAACTGTCCGGATTCTTTCAGGGCGGAAAAGGGGATTGGGTGCATTCGATTGTGACGCTTGCGGCGCCGATGAACGGCACGACCGCGTATGACGTTCGCGACGTGATTTTGACGGACCCCAATGCGACAGCGGAAGAACACGCGGTTGTGGACTTGCTTTCCCAGCTCTCACCGTTGCATGACGGCAGAATCGAAGAGGACAGCGCAATGTTTGATATGTATATCGACAATGCGCATGCCATGTGTGATACCTTTGAAACCCTTGAGAGTGTTTACTATTTCTCCATCCCTTGCGCGAAAGTCACGCAAAATGCCGACGGCACCTATGCACCGATCGAATCGGAGATGGAGCCGCTGTTCCGCGCAGCGTCAAAGCGGATAGGCAGTTATACCGGTGTGACGCCGAACGGCTTTGTCATTGACGAAAGTTGGCAGATGAATGACGGTCTTGTCAATACGATTTCCGCCACTGCGCCGTATCATGCACCGCAGCAGCCGTTTGATGAAGGCAATATCCGTCCGGGCATCTGGAACGTGATGCCGATCTATGACGGCGATCATATGTCACTTGAAGGCGGTCTGTTGATCAAGAACAATGTCCGTCCGCTGTACGTGGATTTGTTGACGATGCTGAATCGTTGTCCGTAACGCAAAAAAATTTTTATTAGCTCTTGCAATTTTCGTCAGATATAGTTATAATATATTAAATTTTTCTTTAGGAGGTTCGTTATGCCGACCATTGATTTTTCTGTCATCGTTGATCTGATCAAAAACATCGTTATCGCGATCATGCGCAAAGCCGGTGTGTTTGAAGACGCCGGAGCGCTTGGCGTGGATCTGGAATCCTATTTTGAGCGCCTGTTCAACAACAATCAAAATGAAACCGGCGACGAAACCGGCGTATAAACAAAAAAGGAATCACCCTGTATCGGTGGTTCCTTTTATGGATTTGTATATCTTTTATTTGCATAAGGAGGATGCATTATGACTGAAATCAACCGCCCCGAAAACATGAAACGCATCAATACGCCGGAGCTTGCTCAGGCGTTCATCGACGAACAGCTTGCCGATCTGAAAGCGCAGGTCGGTGACAAAAAAGTGTTGTTGGCACTGTCCGGCGGCGTTGATTCTTCAGTGGTTGCCGCGCTGCTCATCAAAGCAATCGGCAAAAATCTTGTCTGCGTGCACGTCAATCATGGCTTGCTGCGCAAAGGCGAACCGGAGCCGGTCATCAAGGTCTTCAGAGAAGAGCTCGGCGCGAATCTGATTTATGTGGATGCGACCGACCGCTTCCTGGACAAACTTGCCGGTGTGGAAGATCCGGAAACCAAGCGCAAGATCATCGGCGGCGAATTTATTGAAGTTTTTGCTGAAGAAGCCAGAAAGCTCGACGGCATTGAGTTTTTGGCACAGGGTACGATCTGGCCGGACATCCTCGAGAGTGACGCCGGCATCAAGGCGCACCACAACGCAGGCGGCCTGCCGGATGATCTGCAGTTCGAACTGGTGGAACCGGTCCGCATTCTGTTCAAAGACGAGGTCCGCGTGGTCGGCAAAGCACTCGGCCTGCCCGACAACATGGTGTATCGTCAGCCGTTCCCGGGCCCGGGTCTCGGCGTACGCTGCGTCGGCGCAATCACCCGCGACCGGTTGGAAGCTGTTCGTGAATCCGATGCGATCGTCCGCGAGGAGTTTGCAAAATGGGGCCTGGAAGGCAAGGTCTGGCAGTACTTTACCGTCGTGCCCGACTTCAAGTCCACCGGCGTGAAGGACGGAAAACGCACCTTCAGCTGGCCTTGCATTATTCGTGCGATCAATACGACGGACGTGATGGAAGTCACCACAGAACATCTGCCGCCGGAGCTGATTGACCTTCTGGTTCGCCGCATTACTTCGGAAGTGCAGGGCATCAACCGCGTGCTGATTGATTACACGCCGAAGCCGCCCGCAACTGTGGAGTGGGAGTAATCCGCGTAACCTTTTATACGGCATAAACACCATTGAAAAGCCAAAGCCTTGCGCTGTGACGGTTTGTCGCGGCGCAAGGTTTTTTGTCTTTCTCTGGCTTGCTTTGTCTATTTCGTTGAAATAAGGGTTCGTTTTTCGTCAGAATAGCTATATCAATTCTTTTGTGCGGATGCTATAATGAAGTTGGCCGAAGGGCTGAAAATGATTTTAAAGGAGTGGGTTTCTCATGTTATTCGGAGACGGTTCCGCTGCTGCCATGGCTGCTGCAGAGGCGGCAAAAAATGCGGTACGCAGTACGGCAAATTTCAATTGGACCTTCATCGCGTTGCTCGCTGTTGTCATTGTCGGCATCTGGATTCCGCAGTGGAAAAAGAAAAACTATAACGGCATGGCTGCTGCGCTGGCGCTTTACGGCGTACACTGGCTTTATGAAATCGCCAACGCCGTGATCTGCCATTTCACAGGCTATGCGCTCTGGCATGTTTCCCCGGAAAGCACCAGCTTCATTCTGCTTGTCGGCGTTTCATGGGAGCTTTCCCTGATGTTCTCTGTGGCGGGCTTCATGAGCGTCGGTCTTTTGCCGGAAGACAAGAACAAGAAGATCTTCGGCATCAACAACCGCGTTCTGTTTGCCATCGGCAATGCACTGTTCTTCTCGGTATTTGAAATCTTCCTTGCGTCAACGCCTGCGTTTATCTGGGTCTATAAATGGTGGGGCGCACTGCCGGTATTCATCACGACGTACATCCCGTTCTTCCTTGCGGCGAACCTGATTTATGACAAGCCGCGCAAGACGCAGAAGAAATTCCTGATTTGCCTTTGGGGTACCGTTGCGGTGCTGCTGGCGGTTCTGATTCCGCTCGGCATCATCTGACGTCAAAAAAACACAACAGCAGTCGAAGTGTTTCGGCTGCTGTTTTCATGATACAATGAAAAGCCGCCCCAAGGGAGCGGCTTTCGATATTTCTTGATTATTTGAACAGCCCCTTGAACCAGTCAATGATCTTTTTGAACAGATCCTTGATCAGGTCAAGGATGGGCTTCGCGGACTTCTTGACATCGTTCGTGCCATACATCCGAATAGCAGTGTAACCTTCATCGGCGCTGTATTTCAGCTGATAGGTCTGTGCGGCGATCGTGCCGTCCTCGCCCTTGATGCCGATGGTGAGATTCAATGCTTTTGCGGAGTCGAACGGGATGATCAGTTTGTAGTTTTCGACCTTGTAGTCGTTGATTTTCTGACCGTCAACAAAGACATAGTCCACCTTGTCATATCTGCCGATGTCCACGACGATGTTCTTGGTCACAGGCTCTTTGCCGTCCAGAACGTCAAGGACTTGACGGGTGATGTAGTTGTAGCCTGCCTGCGTGGGATGCGTGCCGGCAAAGGTGTTGTCCATGAATTCGCCCATCAGCGCCCAATTTTCTTCGGCAGCCTTCGGCTCCGTGTTGGCGATATCAACATACTCCACTTTGCCGTCGAATTCATCTTCCCATGCCTTATACTGTTTGTTCATAAGGTCAGTGAAAGAGGAGAAAAGGGAACCAAGCGGTACGGGAATCTTTTCGGAGATGGTGAGCTGATTGACAAGATTGAATGAACCGATCATCACAATTTTAGCGTCCGGATTCCATTCAAGAAGCGTGTTGATCAAAAGTGGGTAATAGGTTTTCCAATGTGTGAAGCCCTGCAGCATCTGTGTGCCTGCAGTTGACACAAGCTTTGTGATTGCTTCCGGGCTGCTGAGGTCAAACTCTGCATTTTCAGAAAGCATACCGCCTTTGGAGCAGATGCGATAGGTGCGATAAAAGACATCGCACATACCGATTTCAACAGTGATCAGGTCGGCTTTTTCTGCCAGGTCTTTGACGCTGCCGCATTTGCCGATGCCGCCTTTGTTGGCTTTGACATAGGCAACAGTGTGTTCGTCTCTGACACCATCAAACGAATCGTCATAGCCGAAGTATTGCAGGACATCGTCATAATACGGATAGTTGAGGTCCTTGTCGCTGAAATTGTCCTCAACACCCATCACGTCAAGCACCATCGCGGTCGTCAGACCCGGATAGCACAGCGGCCAAAAGGTCGCGTTCTGATCCGTGATGTCGTCCGGCATGGTGCAGCCGACTGCTTCCGCAACCAGGGTGGTGTAGGCGCCCTTTACGTTACGAAGATTGTACATGTCATACTGTCCGCCGGGTTTGCTTTCACCGGTGGGGTTGCCGTCTGCATCAAGATACGAACCTTCGGCACCGCAGCCGCGGCCGATGCTGTCGCCGATGGCAAGATAGCCGCCCGCTTTGCCGTACTGCGGAATTTCGGACGCGTCTTCTGCACCCGCAAGCATCGCAAAGCAAGACAGCGCAAGCACCAGCGAAAGAACCAGCGCAAGTGTGGATTTGAATGTCTTTTTCATAAGTGATCCTCCTTTGAATCAAATTGTTTTCAGTTTATATCCTTCATCCTTTGCAGGAAGAATTCACGTTTTTCCGGATTGTCCAGCGAATGGACCGGTTTGATCTGTGCCGCAGAAGCACCGCGGGAAATGCATTGCGCTGCCCAGACGTCGTGCGTGCCGGGCTGTTGATGGCGGATGACCATGCGGCCGATAAAGGCTTTGGCGCGTTGCGAGGTGTAGCGTTTGTTGAAATGGCCCATGTAGCCCTCCAGCTCGTCGATGCAGCCGTCCCAATCCAGCGGCGCGTCGCTTTCGACGACCAACGCGTAGCGGTTGGGCATCACGCTGTCGTCCTGATAAAACAGCCAGTGGTCCACGGTGATACCATGGGCTTTTTCCAGCTGTTCAATGGTGTTGCGGGCGTCCTCTTCGCTGAATTTTTCGCCGGCAACGTTGAATAGCTGTCCTTTGCGGTAGACGAACGAAATGAGCGGGCATTTGTTGCGGAAGCCTTTGACTTCGATCACATCTTTCAGATGATAGCGGTAAAGGCCCGCCTGCGTTGTGATCAGAATCTCATATTTTTCGCCGACCTTGAGCTGGTCGAGTGTCAGCGTCTGCAGCGCAGTGCCGCCTTCATATGTATCAGCAGGCAGGAACTCGAAGAAGCAGCTGTCGGTCAGAAGCTGCATATCGGTGGTTTCGAGTTCGGGGCAGGCGGCAATCAATCCTTCGGAGGCACCGTAAATCGAGAAATCAAACGGAATGCCTTTGGCAAAGCTGCGGACATAATCCGCCGCCGGCTTGAAGGAGGCGTTGCCGATACTGCAAAGCACCGTCAGGTTCGGCCACAGCCGTTTGAACAAGGTTTCATCAAAGCCCTGCTCGAACTGTTTGCGCAGATAGGCTGCGCGTTCCGGCATCGGACGAATCAACGCCGAAAGCTCTTTGCGCGTTTCAGGCTTCAGGTCGATATGCTCGTTGATGGTGCCATGTTCAATGTCGTCTACGATCAGCTTCCAATGATCACGCAGATACGCAAGCTGGCTGACATTGACGCTGAAGAAGACGGAGAATATGAAGGTGACGTCTTCATCTGCGAGCGCGAAGCGGTAGATGTTGTAAATATAATCCCCGTCGTGCATGTCGAACAGCTTTCGCGTCGGCACAGTCAGAATGAACGGGTAAAACATGCCGTATTCCCGGGCGCCGATTTCTGCGATGTTGCTGCACGGCATCCCGTTCGGCAGGCATTCGTTCGTCGCCGGAGAAAGGAAAACGCCGCGACCGGGTTTATAGGACTTCCCTTGTGCCTGCAACGCTTTTGCGCCGAGTGCGAGCGCACGCGTCCAGGTGTATTTCACATACGCCTTCAGGGAAGCATCCGTGGCCGGGATGTACTTCGGTACGCCGGAGGAACCGGATGTCCGGGAAAAACCGAGAATTTTAGACGCAGTTAAGACATTCTTTTCACCGTTTTTGACGCGCTCCATATACGGCGCATAGTCCTCATAGTCGGACGCGGGTACCAAGCGTCGGAAGTCATCAATGCTTTTGATCTCATGGAAGCGGTATTTTCTGCCGTATTCTGTGCTTTGATTGGTTCGGATGATTTTCATCAGCAATGCCCGGTTCTCGTCCATCGGCGCTTTTGACGCTTTCTCAAGGTGACGCAGGCTTCCGTTGCCTTTGATCACCATCAGACGCATGGCGAGCCGGGATAAAGTTTTACGTATCATTGTTTTTCTGCCGCCTCTTTTTCTGTATACATAAAGATATAATTCTCTACATTGGATTATAGCACAAACGATTTCATTTTTCAACAGATTCTCTAAATTCTTTCAACAACAATCCTTTGCAGCGGACAGTTTGCATAAAGATGTTGATTGGTCAGATGCTCTTTAACAGCTTGACATATGGCCCCTGCGCATCAGCGCCGATAAAGATCACACGGTCAAACCCACAGCTGACATATAGCTTCAGTGCCGGATAATTATCCAGATCAACGCCGATGGACAGTTCCGTGTATCCCAGCGCTTTGGCTTCGTTGACGGCGTGCGCAATGAGCGCTTTGCCGATGCCGTTTCGCCGCATTTCCGGTTTCACAAACAGATGCGAGACATAGACCCGGCGGTCTGCAATGGTGTAATCTGTGTCGTGCATTTCTTTGACGATGGAGATTTCGCCGAGAAAGCAATCACCGTTTTGGCAGATAAATGTTGTGCGGTTGCCGTTTTTCAGCTCTTCATAAAACCGGTCAGCAAGTGCTTTTTGCCTGTGGATATTCCAGATCTGTCCGCATTTTTGGAAATCTTCTGTTTTCAGTGTAATGATATCCATTGTTTCCATACTACTTCACCGATGCAATCAGCGCGTCCATTGCTTCAAGGATGATCCGCGCTTCATCCGGCCCCACCGAATTTGTCTCTTCGTAGTGGGTTCTGCCGAACTGGTCCTTGCAGATGTCAAAAAAGCCGAGCCATTCGTTGTTCAAAAAGTCGTTGTCGGGAATGATGTACCCGAGTGCGTCATTACAAAGCCCGACCACAATGCTGTGTTCGCAGTCCGTCATCGTGCAAAGCGGTTTGTAATCTGCGGCAAACCCGTTTGCGGCGGCATCTGCCGGTAGGAAATTTCCGCTGTAAAGCTCGTTGTACATCTCGCCGGGTACCAGAAACAGACCAAGCTGCTTTGCGCCGAGTTCCATATAGGAGATCTCGGTCAGAATGTTCATCTGCAGTTCAAACGGCTGCTTCTCGATGTCGTTGTCAAGAACGCGGATCAGTTTTCCGAGCTTGAAAATCGTATTGGTACAGGGGATGGAAAGCGCTTGCGATCGGATGTTGATCAGCGGTGCGAGTTCTTCCTCCTTTGTGATACTGCAAACGATTTCACCGATCTCTTTCCCATACTGCATCATATACGCCGTACAGTCAAGCGTCGGATCTTTCAGCACATCGTCAATCCGGTCGGAAGAGATCTGACCGCCGATTGCGCCGTTGAAGAACAGGAAGTCACCGCCGGTCTGCGCTTCGATTTCTTTGCCCATGTAGGCAGGAAAGTCCGCGCTGATATTTTTGGTGCCGCGGCCGAGCAACTCCGGGTGGCAGGCCATGTTGACGAGATAAACACTGCGGCCGCCGTCCGTGGGCGTAAACCGGATGCGTGTCAGCAGGGGATTGAAGTCGATCGGTGTTCTGGTATCGGCAAGCTTTTGCGAGACATCCGCGGTACCGTAATACAGCCGGCCGTCGCAGCGGTTCTGATAGGCTTCGCGTATGGTTGCAGCCGTCTTTTTTTTCAGTGCCTGCATGAACGCTTTGTTTTTGCCGTCGCTGAAATAGGATTTTCCCCAAAGTCCCTGCGTATCGATGGCGGAATGGCTGTGCGTTGCACAGATGTTGATGGATTTCAGCGCGGGAATGTCTTTGCTTTCGATCACAAAAGCGCGGATTTCATTGATGTCGTGACGGCTCAGTCCCACGCAATCGATCGCACAGAAGATTACGCCGCCGCGTCCGGTGCGATCATCAAGATAAACGGCGCGTGCATACATATCATCCAAAACGCCTTCGGCAGGGTTATTGGAATTGTACCCGGCGATGTAATACGTCGTTTTGCCGACGTCATCCGGCGTCAGAACCTTTTTTGCAAAGCCGAGCGTCCAATGTGTCCCGGCATCAGCCGAAAACGTTTGATCGCCCGGCAGCATATTCTTTGCTGTCGCTTCCTGCGTCGTAAACACCGCAAAAGTGGAAAGAATCAGAATGAGTACGGCGGCGAGAAAAGAAATGAGCGTGCGGACAGCATCGGGCAATCCCAGGAATCGCAGTATTTTCATAACAATGCCTCCTGTATGTTTTTTTCATTATAGCGTATTTGATTTTGAAAAGCAAGAACGATTTCTGCTATTGCGTAAAGAGTGAAACGATATCGGAATCGCGAATTGTGCAGTGACGGGCTGTTGTTTATAAGATTGTTGCAAGTTGCCAAAAAGATTCGAAAAATGTATTGTATTATTGAATAATTTGTTATATAATAAAAACTGATTAACTATCAAAGAGGGGTGCAGTATCATGTCGAATAATACCGCATGGAGCCGAAAACTCGCCTGGCTGATGGTGACCTTGTTTGTCTTATCTTTAGGCATGCAGTTGTTTGCAACACAGGCCGATGCCGCTTCCGTGCGCAACAAAAAATTCGTTTCTGTTGTTTATGACGATTCCGGCAGTATGTATGGCGACAATTGGTCTTACGCAAACTATGCGACACAGACATTTGCAGCGCTGCTCAACAAGGAAGATGATCTGTACATTACATACATGTATGATGCGGGAAACAGTGTAAAAATCGATGTGTCGGATCTTTCCAAAGCTGTGCAGAATATTCGCAGCCATACAGGCGGCGGCGGCACGCCGTTTGATTCGGTGAAAACTGCGATGACACGGTTGAAAAACTGCAGTGACAACAATCCGAACACACAGTATTGGCTGGTTGTTTTTACAGATGGCGCTTTTGGTGACGTGGATGTTTCCGGCGTAGAGAAGACCCTTGACAAGTTTTCCGGTGAAACGATGGCCAACGGCACCAATCCGCAGATTATGTATATGACCATCGGCGATACCGATAGCTCTTTTACACCGCATCCATCCAACCCAAGCATCGAGGTTAAGAAAGCAAACAATAATCAGGATATTGCAGACAACTTGTTTGACATCGCTTCCCGTGTGACGGGACGGATCCGTCTGGAGGATTCGGCAATTCGCTTTGCCGATAAAACGACGGCGGTGTTCTCTTCGAATCTTCCGCTTCTGAATATCAGTGTGCTGGTACAGAACGCGAATGTGAAAATCAGTGCCATCAAGGATTCCGATCATCAGGATGTTCCCATCAAATACAGCGTTCCGGTCAGTTCGCCCGATCCGGCAATCTCTGGGGCGTCGGAAGAAGCATCCAATATGCACGGCATTGTGACGCTCGCCGGTAAAGACCAGAAAAACATTCCTGCGGGGGATTATACGATTTCCTTCTCCGGCGCGGTGAATCCCAAGGATGTGGTGATCATGGTTGAGCCGGCTGTGGAATTGAAGATCAAGCTCTTTGACGAAGACGGTAAGGAAATCGATGACCTGACATCGATTGCGGCATCGGATCAGGTATCCGCAAAAGCCGATATCTATGAGTTTGGCACTGACACGCCGATTCTGAAATCGTTGCTGCCTTCCGGAATGAAAGAACAGATCGCTTTCGGGATCAACGGAAAAACCGTCGACAGCAAAGAGGGACTGGAGCTGGACAATCTGGCGCTTGCTGAGGGAGAATGTGTTGTTTCCGCTGCAGTTGATCTGCCGGGTTATTTCCACCTGGAGACCGCTGTGGATTTTTCACCGGAGGATTTCAGCATTGATAAAATCACCGCAGAGCTTTCCTATGACGGCAGCCCGCGCCGGGAGTATCGGGATCACACTTTTGATGGAAACGATGTGGTGTATGTTACACATCTGAAAGAAAACAAAACGGGAATCCTGTTCACGTTATACCGCAAGGACAAGCCCATTGACAAAACGATGGCGGAACACCTGGAGAATGATTTTAAAGACAGTATCAGCGCTGATTTCAAGAATTACACGGTTGAGATTCAGGACAACGGCAGTTTCCTTGTCTACCCCAGCAAAAACCCGTTCTATGTCTCACCTTTCATTTATTATCTGATGCATCACGGAGATCAGATGATCGGCGTTGATTATTCCGGTCAGCAGGCTGAAGGCACGTTGGTTTTCCGGCTGTTTCGGGAATGGAAAGAAATAATTATCCCGATTGTGTGGACGCTGGTTGTGCTGTACCTGCTTTGGTGGTTCTTCTTTAAAAAGCATTTTCCTTCGGCAACCATTCTCACGGCAAACGGGCGCTATCTTCAGTACCAGGGACGGGTGTCCTTTGGCTCCGAAACCAGTATGCGGGTCAGTTGGTTCGGCAATCTGCGAAACAACAATCTTCTGCTCTTCCTGATCCGGCTGATGATTCTGCTGCTGCCCATGCCCTCGCGTGCAAAATTCGGCGGCTACACACTGATCGGTCAATGGACATTCTTCGGCAGAGACCGAACGATTCAGGTTGAAAACGTCGAAGGCCGCATCGTTTCAAGTACAAGCAAAAATCCGCGCGGAACCAAGAGCAAGGAAAAGCGTGCGGCATTGAGAAACACGCTTTACATTAAAGAGCCAAACGGCGAAATTACACGTTTCAAAATTCATTGATCCGGGGGATCATTAGTCAAATACATATTCACGGAGGTTTTACTATGGCAGACAAACACGCAACAAGAGTTCCGACACTGTTGATCGGTATCGGCGGTATCGGCGGACGAATTGTTCGCACCGTCAACTATCAGCTGAAGGATTACGACAAACAATTTGTCAGAATGCTGGTGCTCGATACCAATACGAATGACCTGGAAAAAGTAAGAGGAGATAATATTCCGTTCATTCAGACCAGTGAAAACATGACGGTCGGCGAGTATCTGACGCAGAATACGCAGTTTAAAAAATGGTTCCCGGTAAACCCGCTGATCAACGCCAAAAACCTGAAAAACGGTGCCGGACAGATTCGTTCGGTCTCACGTCTCGGTGCATTGGCAAGTGAAGGTCAGCACCGTTTTGACGCAATCAAAAACGCCTTTGATGAGGTGCGCCGGAACGTCGGCGACTCCCTTGACCGTGCCGTCCGGATCATGATTGTCGGCTCGGTGTGCGGCGGTACCGGTTCCGGTATGGGCATTCAGCTGCCGTTCCTTGTTCGTGATCTGATTCGTTCGCCGCATGCGATCGTGCGCGGCCTGTTCATCATGCCCGATATCGTGGAAGAGGTGCAGGACACGGACAAGAAAAAGAGCGCTGTATATGTAAACGGTTACGCATTTCTGCGCGAACTTAACGCGTTCAACCGCGCGCAAACCTTCCAGCGCGGTACCGAAAAGCTCAACATCGAGCATTACCACAGAGAGAGCAACGATCGGCCTGAAGATTCCACGGCAAACCAGATCCCGTATGATTTTCTGTTCCTGGTTGAAAAGGACAATGTTCACGATGAGAACATCGGCGGCTTTGACGCCTACATCGGAAAAGCGGCGGAAATTGTCCGCGCGCAGCTGTTTGCGTCCGACATGACATCGGATCTTCACTCTTCCGAAGATAATCTGATTGTGTCCTCCGTTGAGCGTAACGGCATGAACCGTTACTGCGGTGCAGGTATTTCCCGTGCGATCTATCCTGAAAAAGAGAATCTGCGGTATTGCACCCTTCGTTATTCGGAATCCATCCTGCAGGGATATTGGCTGCGAATTGACCGGATCGTCGATAAAAACCTGGAGCAGCATAAACGCCAGATGGCGGCAAACACAACGCTGCTGCCCAAGAATCCGCAGCAGGAGTATATCTCTGTTTTTGACAAACTGACCGATCCGAATGAGGGCGAAGTGCCTTTGGAATTCGGATTGCTGCGCAGAGAGCTTCTCATTCTGCCAAAATCGGAAATCGACACAGACGCACCTGAAGAAGAGCAGGAAGACGCCGATTTTTATGATGAGGAGATCAAGAACAGAGCACAGATGCTGTTCTATGCGATTCGCGGCTATCTGGAAAATGCTTATGATACAAATGAACTGGAGAGCTTCAAGAACGCGAGTGTCATTGATAACTCCCGCCTGAACAACGTTCAGGATGCG
>CACYCR010000108.1 GCA_902772935.1 Oscillospiraceae bacterium | reverse complement strand
AGATTTTTGTTCTGCAAGGCAGAGGACGCAGGCGGGCTGGCGCCCGGCAAGGACGATAACGCCGCAGGGCGGAAATCTGACCGCAAAAGTGCTTCGGGCTTCGGTCGGATTTTCGCACGCTTTTCTTTTTTCAAAAAGAAAAGCATGCGCTCGCCGCGCAGGCGTTCCTTTTTCTTGGCAAGAAAAAGGAGCCAAAAAGAACTTGTGTCCGGGTGCGTTGTGCACCGCGTGATTTGCAAAATGATATCCAAATAATAATATAATAAAATACAAAAATAGTCAAGATAAAATTACTCCCGGAACCATAAAAACCGCCCCGTACATCCATCTGTACGGGGCAGCGTTTTTATCCGTTTCAGGACAGAAGAATCAAACCCATGTCAAGGAAGAACATCATGATCATCGCAAACGGCCCGAACAGCGGCGCCAATACGTTCGCCACCGCCAGCGCCTTAACCGGCACCGTCGTCTCCGCCTGCGAAATGTTCTGCCAGACATAATGCACCGCATTGCCGCTGACACAGAACGTGTCCGGACGCAGCGCACTTTCGTCCGCGACTTCCGCAAAGCCGCATTGCTTCAGACCGTCCGTGAACTGCCGCGTCATTTCGGCATCCTTGAGGTGGATCGTGCCTTCCGTACGCAGTTCGCGCGCCGGTTCCTCCACCCGCAGATGACCGCGCTTAAAGCCGGTGCACCACCAGTATTTGCCGGTTTCACGCGTGAATTCCCGTTTGTAGGTACCCAGTCCCGTCGTGTCATGATACATCGTCATGTTCATGTCGAGCCAGTCGCCTTCCTTGGCGCAGTTGTACAGCGTGAAAACACCCGGTTCCCGGTTCGTGTGACGCTTTGTGTAGATGCCGGTCTCCGCACCGTAAAAGACCATGCCGTACTGCCCTTTCCAGAGCTGGATCATCCAATCCTTGCCGCCGTACGGGAAATAGACGCGCACATAGTCGTATTCCAGCAGCATATACGGCGCCACAAGATCATAGAACTTTGAAAAGCCGAAATACTTCTGCCAGCAGTCGCGGTCATTCGTGTAGTAATAGTCATCTTTGTAGCTGTACTGATAGCCGAGCACCTGCCGGTCGCGCAGAAAATCATGCACCGAGTTGCCCGGCTGCACGACATAAATGTCCATACTGTCCGTCAGGGTCTGCCCGTCCACCGTGGCGGTCACGGTGATTGTCGATTTGCCGATTGCAAGGCCGGTGACAACGCCGCTGCGGTTGACCGCCGCCTTCAGCGGGTCGCTGCTCTTCCACTTGAAGGAAGGATTGCCTGCCACACCGCTGACCTGCGCCGAAAGCGTCAGCCGTTTGAACAGCGTGACTTCGTTTGTGTCCGCCACGATCCGTACAGCCGGCGCTGCATCTTCCGCGGCAACGGCAAGGCCTGCTGCGAAAAGTGTGCCGAGCGTCAGAACGATCAGCAGGATGGCTGTGATGCGTGTGCTTTTTTTCATGTGTTCCACCTCTCTTTTTTCTTTGGGTTCTGCTGTTTATATCATAGCGGATTTCCCGCCGGATTACAACAGTTTTTCGGAAGTATCCGCCGCCGACGCCATCGGACGCTCCAAAAAGTGCAGCGACGGTTTTCCGTTCTGCAGCAAACGGTTCATCAGCGTCAGACACAAATCCACCAGTTTCTCTTCCGGAAAGCTGTCATCCATAACCAGAAAGCGCCGGACCATCGCATAGTACCCCTCGCCGATGAACGTAAAGAAGTAATCGTATGCCGCGCGGGAAGAATTCGGGTGGAAGTTGTGAAAGTACTGCGCGTTGAAATCCGCAAACATCTGGTTCAAGCGCGGCACAAAGGACACGGCACGCTGGCCGTCCAGCAGCATCAGTCCGATGTCCCGGTTGGCAAGGAACTTGTTTGTGAGCAGCTTGACGGTTTCCTGCACATTGCCGGGGTACCCGATTTGTTCAAACATCTCCAGATGGTCGACAACGGTGTTATAGAAATCATCTTCGATTTCTTCAATCAGCGCATCAATGTTGGCATAATGAAAATAAAACGCGTTCCGGCTCAGGCCGGCCGCTTCACAGAGCGCCTTTACGGTGATTTTGTTCAGCGGTTTTTCTCTGGCCAACCTGGCAAGTGTGTCCTGAAAGGTCTTTTTTGTCCGTTTGACGCAACTGTATTCTTTTCGTTCCTCCATTGAAAATGCCTCCAAAAAAATGTTTAAAATTGTGACACAATGTGATAATTTATACCAATTGGTTCATTGTGTGGAATAATTGTAAATTGACAATATAAATGTTTGTGCTATAATAATTACACTTTATCACATTTGTGACAGCATGTCAAATAAAAATTCAGAAAAAAGCCGGAAACGAGGTCCCTTATGTACGTACCCTATTCAGCCTACACCGAACCGAAGGAACACTATCTCTTTCAGCCGCAGGGCAATGAGTCATGTTATGAATATTTACTGGAGTGTCACAGACGCATCTCTGCAGACATCGGCGACTACACCGCCTTTGTCACGCCGATCGCGGACGTGTACACCGAAACGCCGATCAGCAAACTGTTCTCAGACATTGAAAAGCTGGCGGCGTATCTTTCTGCCAAGGGGTATCGGGCAGGTGATGTGCTCACCGCCTTCATGCCGAACTGCGGCCATGTGTTTCCGGTGCTTTACGCCGCCAACAAGCTCGGCATCATCATCAACTTTGTGCATCCGCTGACGCCGCCGGACGCGCTGCTCGCGGAAATGAAACACACGAAATCCAAGGGCCTCTTCATCCTCGACGTCCTTTGCGGCTTTTACGGCGCCATCATGAGCCAGTATCCGACAATCGTCTGCCGGACGTCCGACTATTGTGACGGCAAGGCGTACGCCTACGCCGCTTATAACGAAGCGCACAACGTCCGCATCCCCGATGTGCCGTACCGCTTTTTCAAGGACGTCATTGACAACGATTACCCCGCCGCCGAAACCGTCCGCAATTTCGGCAAAAAAGACGCCTTCTATATGCAGGGCGGCGGTACGACCGGCAAGAGCAAGACCATCATCCTCTCCTCGTTCGCGTTCAATGCCGTTGCGTACAAGTATTATCTGCTCGATCAGCCGCACGATTACAAGACCGCGCACTGTCTCGGCGTCCTGCCCTGCTTCCATGCCTACGGGCTGGGCGGCCCGATCATCTATGCGCTGTGCAATGCCTACAAGCCGATCCTCTTTCCGAAATTTGACGCGCATCAGGTCAACGATATGATCTCCAAGCTCAGCGTCGTGCAGATTCTCGGTGTGCCGAAGATGTATGAAAAGCTGATGGACGCGGACAACTTCGACAATCCCGGCGTGCGCAATCTGCAGATGACCTACGCCGGCGGCGATCTGGTCTCGGAAGAATTCGTGGACCGTTTCAATCAGAAGATGAAACAGCACGGCGCCACGGCCCGGCTCGGCCGCGGCTTCGGTCTGACAGAGATGTGCGCCTGCTGCACGTCCAACGGCGGACAGCATTTCAAGGACAAGTCCACCGGCTACCCCGTTGCGGGTACCACGCTCGAAGTCTGGGACGACGACGGCAACGAGCTGCCGACCGGCGAAATCGGCGAGCTGGTCTTCTCCGGCGAAAACATGATGAACGGGTACCTGCCGGACGACAACGTCCATGACAACGGCATTTACTACGACAAGAACGGCAAACCTTGGATCCGTACCGGCGACCTCGGCTATGTGGACGAAGAAGGCTTCATGTACTTTGTGGGTCGCAAAAAGCGCATCATCATCATCGCCGGCTACAACATCTATCCGGCAACCATTGAAGAGCAGGTCGCTGCGCTCGATTATGTCAGCGAGGTCTGCGCCGTGCAGGGGTATGACAACGCCGGAAAACCGCTTGTCAAGCTCTGTGTCGCGCCGCAGTATCCGGAAGAAGACAAAGAGGAGATCCGCAAAGCGCTCGAAAAATTCTGCATGACCCACATCGAAGGCTATGCCTGTCCGCGAAAGATCGAAGTGCTGGATGCGCTGCCGCGCACGAAAATGGAAAAGATTGACTTCCTGGCACTGTCCGACCGCGCCGCGGGCTGAAAACAAAGTATCCGCCGGCAGGACTGACGTTTTGCCGGCGCTTTTCTCTGTCTGCGGTTATTTTTCAGAAAAAGAATTTTTGAACTTTTTGTAAATTGCTTGCAAAATCAAGGATTTTAAGGTATAATGGGTAAGCAATTATTATTGCCGTAGTTTTGCCTTTTTTCTACAGAGAATCCATTTGATCAGAAAAAGACACCTTTGAAAGTACGTGTTGTTTGAACGTTTGTCGGATGAGATTGACAGATTGCGAAGGTTTTCTGCCGTTATTGAGGTGTCAAAAAATCGGACTCGACGCTGCGCAGAACCGCAAGCAAAAAAAGAGAAAAATACACCATTGCGGAACGCGCAAAGAGGGGGACATTGTTTTGAAAGCAGATTTGCACTGCCACACGAAATTATCTGACGGCGCCATGGGAATCGATGATTTGCTCGTACTGGCAAAGCGCAGCGGTATTACCACGCTCGCCATCACAGACCACGACTGTTTGGCCGGCGTTGTCCGCGCAAAAATTATCGGCGAACGCTACGGTATCACTGTCATTCCCGCCGTGGAACTTTCCTGCACCGATCCGAAACGCGGCGGAAAAGCCCATATGCTTTGTTATTTTCCGGATAAGCCGGAACGTCTGGAAGGCCTTTGCAAGCGCAACTCACAGCACCGCAAAAACGCGGGCAAGCTGATGGCGCTCAAGGCTTCGCAGAAGTTTCCGCTCACACCGGAGTTCATTGTGAAATGTGCGGCCGGCTCCACCAATCTTTACAAGCAGCACATCATGCAGGCGCTGATGGAAGCAGGCTACACCACCACCATCTTCGGCGATCTGTTCAATCAGCTGTTCAAAAAGTCTTCGCCGGACAACATCCTCGTCGAAGCGACGTACCCCTCTCCGCAGGAGACGCTTGAAGCGATCCATGACGCCGGCGGCATTGCCGTGCTGGCGCACCCCGGGTTTTACGATAACTTTGAACTGCTCGACGAGCTGATCGAGCTTGGGCTGGACGGCGTTGAGGTCTGGCACCCGGAGAATACGCCGGAGCAGCAGGAGTACCTCAAGAAGAAAGCGAAAAAGCATCACCTCGTGATGACCGGCGGCAGCGATTTCCACGGCCGCTACAATGCCTATCCGATCCGCCTCGGCGATTACGGCCCGGATGAGGACGCGCTTGCCGCATTGTTCGGCTACAAGGCAAAGCAGCGCCGCAAGCAGAAAAAGCTGGAGGCGCAGAAGGCGGCGGAGGCTGCCGCGAAAACGGAAGAACTTCTTTCGCAATAACGAGACGAACCTATGGAAAGGGATGATCCGATGCCTGACAATGACATGAAAATCTATCAAAGCAAATCCGAACGACTCGGCGTACAGGTCAATTTGTCCGGCGACTTCGAGCGTATGCACGTACACCGTGCCAACGGCAATCTGGAAAAAGCAAAGCAGCTCGGCCGGCGTCTTGCGACACTGACGCCTTCGCTTGACGGCGACGGCCTGCGCGTTGATTTGCAGGACGTCCTGCCGAAGAAATATCTCTCGCAGGATATCCTCTATCAGATCAAGGTCATGCTCGTCTTTGAAGCGGAAGCCTTTTTGCAGCTCGACATTCCGGTCCCCGTTCTTGCAACAACGGCCGTCAACGCCATGCACGACACCCTGCGCGAACATTCGCCCGGCTTTCACAAGAACATCTCGGACGGCGCGGCGTTCACCTTCTATTACCTTGCGATGAAAAAAGGCGGCGACGTTTCCAAGAACATCGGTGAAGCCTTCGCCATGCTCTGCAGCGTCAAAAACAAAGACGGCTACATCGAGGCCGGCACCACCGTCTGGAACCTTGCGGCGAGCATCATCGAACGGGAAATTGCGGCAACCGACTTTGCCGCCGCCGAAGAATAAATCCATTTGCATCATTACGGCGCACATCTTTGCGGTTTCGTCAAAGGTGCGCCGTTTATAACATCCGATCGTTATCCACTTGCAACAGCCGAAGAATCCAGAAAGAGGAAAGGAATATCATTATGACAGCCAAAGAGATTATCGAAATACTGGACGCGGAAATCATCTGCCGTGATGATCTGCTGGATACCGAGCTGCACACCGCCTGCGGCAGCGATATGATGAGCGATGTGCTCGCCTTTGTCAAGGAGCAGGCCGTTCTGCTGACCGGTCTTGTGAACCCGCAGGTCGTCCGCACCGCGGAAATGATGGATATGCACTGCATCGTCTTTGTCCGCGGCAAACGCCCGAATATCGACATGATCCACCTTGCGGAGGACCGTGACATGATCATGCTTTGCACCAAGCTGGAAATGTTCACCGCCTGCGGCAAGCTGTATGAAGCCGGCCTGAGGGGAGGCAGCGGAAAATAATGGAATCCATCAAGCTGCACTATGACATCTCCGCCACCGATTTCACGCGGGCGGGCGCCGCATCCGGCGACGTCAAACGCGTCCTTAAGGAACTCGGTGTTGCACCGGCGACCATCCGCAACGTCGCGGTCGCCATGTATGAGGGCGAGATCAACATGGTCATCCACGCCGGCGGCGGCGAAATCGACGTCGAGATCACCGAGGACGCCATTCAGATGATCCTCACCGACCACGGCCCGGGCATCGAAAACGTGGAGCTCGCCATGAAGGAGGGCTATTCCACCGCGCCGGACAACATCCGCTGTCTCGGATTCGGCGCCGGCATGGGTCTGCCGAACATCAAAAAGTATTCCGACGAATTTCGGATCGACACCGAACTCGGCGTAGGAACGACGCTGACGCTGAAAGTCTATATGAGCTGAGCGCCGCCTTGTACCGCTGAGAAGGTCCCAAAGGAGTCATCACCATGGAAAATATCTTTCACTCCGTCCGACTGGACGATGAAAAGTGTCTGGGCTGCACCAACTGCATCAAACGCTGCCCGACACAGGCCATCCGCGTACGCAACAAAAAGGCGTATATCATCTCCGACCGCTGCATCGACTGCGGCGAGTGCATCCGCGTCTGTCCGCACCATGCAAAATATGCGGTGACCGATCACTTCAACGAGCTTTTGAAATTCAAATACCGCATCGCCTTACCCGCGCCGTCCCTGTACGGTCAGTTCAACAACCTCGACAATGTGGATTACGTACTGACCGGACTGAAAAAAATGGGCTTCGACACCGTTGTCGAAGTCTCCAAGGGTGCGGAATTCATCAGCGATGCAACCCGGAAAATGCTGGAGAGCGGCGAACTGAAAAAGCCGGTCATCTCTTCGGCGTGTCCGGCAATCCTGCGGCTGATCCGCATCCGCTTTCCGAATCTGATCGGCAACATTCTGCCGCTGTATACGCCGCTCGACTTTGCGGCACGTTTCGCACGCGAACAGGCAAAAAAAGAGACCGGCCTTTCCGACGAGGAGATCGGCGTCTTCTTCATTTCACCATGCCCAGCGAAGCAGACCGAAATCAAACGGCCGCTTTGCTTCACCGAACAGAAGGTCAACGGCGCCTTCGCCATCAAGGACATCTATCCCGTTTTGCTGCAGACCATGGAAAAGCTCACACCCGAGGAGCTGGAACCGCTCAATGATTCCGGCATCATCGGCGTCGGCTGGGCGAGCAGCGGCGGAGAAGCTGCCGGTCTGCTCAAAGAACGGTACCTCGCGGCGGACGGCATCGAAAACGTCATCCACGTCCTCGAAGAGCTAGAGGACGAAAAGCTCAACGACCTGGAATTCATCGAGCTGAACTGCTGCACCGGCGGCTGCGTCGGCGGCGTTCTGACCGTTGAAAACCCCTACGTCGCCAAAGCCCGCATTCAGCGGCTGCGCAAGTTCATGCCGGTCTCCTGCAACGGTCTGCCGGAGAAGTTCACGCTGGACGCCCTCGGCTGGACCAAGGAGCTCACCCCCTCGCCGTCCATGAAGCTCGCCGACAACGTCATCAAGGCGATGCACATGATGTCGCAGCGCCGGGAGATCGAAGCCGCCCTGCCGGGTCTTGACTGCGGCATCTGCGGCGCGCCCTCCTGCACCGCGCTCGCGGACGACATCGTGCGCGGCTACGCGGAAAAGAGCGACTGCGTCTTCTTCGGTCTGCAGGCCATCCGGGAGAACCCCGACTGGGTACCCGCGCCGTTCCGCGAAAAAAACGGCACTGCGAAAAAAGCGACTGATGATTACGCCAACGACTTTGCAAGCGCATTTATTCATAACACGCCCAAAGAGGAGAACGACACATGACGGTACAAAATCTCATTGACACGCTGCACCTGACGGTCCTGACCGAAGGCGATCTGGAAAAAGAAATCACCGGCTGCTATTGCGGTGACCTGCTCAGCTGGGTCATGTCGCGCGCCGTGGAAGGCGATTGCTGGCTGACCGTCATGGGCAACATCAACGCGGTCGCGGTCGCGGTCCTGACCGACTGCGCCTGCATCGTTCTGACGGAAAACGCCGCGCTTGACGCCGACGCCAGACAGCGCGCCGAGCAGCAGGGCGTCACCATTCTGACCACGGATAAAACGACCTACGCCGTTGCCGTGGCCCTTTCGGAGCTGATGAAGTGAAGCTGTTTTATGATTTTCACATCCACTCCTGCCTATCCCCCTGCGGCGACAATGAAATGACGCCGTTTAATCTGGTCAATACGGCAAAGATTTTCGGCTATGACGTCATTGCGCTGACGGATCATAATTCCTGCCGCAACTGCCGCGCCGCGGTACAGGCGGGCAAAACGGCGGATATTACGGTCATCCCCGGCATGGAGCTTTGCACAAGCGAAGAAATTCATGTCGTCTGTCTGTTTCCCGACTGCGATGCCGCCGAAGCTTTCGGCGCATTCGTTTACGAACACATCCCGCCGATCAAAAACCGCACGGAGATCTTCGGCGACCAGCTCGTCATGGACAGCACGGACAACGTGCTGGACACCGAGCCGCTGCTGCTGAACACAGCGAGCGACCTCATGATCGACGATGTTCCCGCGCTGGTACGGTCCTACGGCGGAGTCTGCTTCCCCGCGCACATCGACCGCAGTTCCTACAGCGTCATTTCCTCGCTCGGCGATTTTCCCGAAACGCTGGACGTGACCGCGTTTGAACTGACGCCTGCCGCCGACGAAGCAGACTTCCTGGCCCGGTACCCGGCAACGCGCGGCAAGCTGATTCTGCGTGATTCCGACGCGCATTATCTGGAAAACATGCTGCTGCCGCAAAACACCCTGGATCTGCCGGAATGCAGCGCCAAAGCCGTGATCGACTTTTTGCTGCACCGGCACAACAAATGAGGAGGTGCCCCCATGCTTCTCTGGTGCGCCATGACCCTGACCGCGCTGGTCCTGCCGCTGACCATGTTCATTTTCGGCTGCCGTTACCGCACGCAGGTACCAAAGACCATGCGCAGCGGCTACCGCACACGGCGCTCCATGCTGAGCCGTGAAACGTGGGTCTTTGCCCATCGGATGCTCGGCAAATGGTGGACGCCGCTGGGCGCCGTCGCTTTCCTTGGCAGTCTTCTTGTCATGCTGCTCCTTCTCGGCAAAGACGAAGACACCGTCGGCAAAGGCATCGGCATCCTCTGCAGTGCGCAGACCCTGCTGATTCTTGTGCCGATGATTCCGGTGGAGCGCGCCCTCAAGGAAAACTTTGACGAAAACGGCATCCCCAACGATGCCGAACTATACGCAGACCTGCAGGAGGATGACCGATGACCCGCAAAGAAAAAGCCCAACAGCTCTTTTTGACCTACAACTGCGCACAGGCGACCGCCGGTGCGTTCACCGATATCCTCGGCATAAAAGAACCTGCCTTGCGGCTGGTCAGCGGTCTCGGTACCGGCGTCGGCGGCATGCAGCTCACCTGCGGCACCCTGCTCGGCGCAGCCCTGGTCATCGGCAGTGTCTATGCCGATGAAACCGGCAGCAACAAAGCCGCTGTCAGTGCCGAAGTCCGCGCGTTCGCACAGCGCTTTGCCGCGCAGAACCGCAGCCTGCTTTGCAGCGAGCTGCTCCCGCAGGCCATCGAAAACCGCGATCCGTCCCTGCCCGGGCGTCCCTGTCTGCGATATGTCTGGAACGCTGTGGAGCTGTTGACGCAGATGCTGGACCTGTCGGAAGATTTCCCGGAATAAGCCTTGACTTTTTTGCCGATTTGCGATATGATAATGGCCGGCGCAGATTCATGAATCCGCTTTCTGCCGAATATCGGGGTGTAGCGCAGTTGGTAGCGCGCTTGCTTTGGGAGCAAGATGCCGGGTGTTCGAGTCACCTCACTCCGACCAAAAGGCGGTTTTTACCGCAAAAGCCGCAGGGATCATCTCTCTGCGGCTTTTTACACGATAACAATTCTCTCTACTCTTCGAGGTGTAAAATCATGTTGATTGATGCAGTCATCCGTTTTTGTGGCGCATCCGGCACGCGGCATATCCTAACAACAAAGCAAAGGGGGCGTTGCAATGAAACGCAGAACAGATATTGAGCGCATACCGCTCGGCGAGGGCATCTGGCAGATCAACGAATATGATCTTGTAAATTGCTATCTGGTCGAGGGGGAAGAAAAGGCCTGCCTGATCGACACGGGCCTGGGCCTCGCAGACATTGCGGCAGTGGTCAGATCACTGACCGATAAGCCCCTCACGGTGCTGATCACCCATGCACATGAGGATCATCTTGGCGGCGGCATCTGGTATCCGGAGGTCTTCGTCCACCCCGCGGATTTCCGCACGGCAAAGCTGAGTGTCAATCCCTTCGTTAAGATGTGGTATATGCATATGCAAAACAGCAAGCGCAAACGGCATGCGGTCTCCTACCTGGCGGCATTTCAGCGCGAATACAAGCCGAAGCTCCTCCCTTTGAACGACGGCGACGCATTCGACCTCGGCGGCAGAACCGTCGAGACGTATTTCACGCCCGGTCATTCCGTCGGCAGCGTCACGTTCCGCGATACGCGCACGGGTGCGCTATTCGTCGGCGATAACGTGGGCCAATTGACCACGCTGCAGTACCCCCGCGCCGCCTCTGTGGAGGTCTGGCTGAAGAGTGCCGAAAAAACGCTGCGCCTCGCAGAAGATGCGCCGATCTATACCGGCCACGGGAAACGACCGTTATCGAAGGACGACCTTGAAACGCTGATCGGCTGGGGCAAGGTGCTCGTGGCTGCGGGCAACGTCAAGCCGAACAAGGTGAAAACCAAACGCACAGAGCAGCCGTTCCCCCGCATCGTATACCGGTCAAGCCGGATCAAATAACGCCAAAAACCCGCTTTGTCTTACCGGGACAAAAGCGGGTTCTTTTTCTGCATACCGGGCAAAAGCCGGGAATATTTCGGGGTCTTCCGTACGGCGGACCGCCGGCCGCTGCTTGTATTTGCCGCGCGCATGGAAGTACAACCGTATTTTCAGCGTGTCACGCTGTATGTGCGGATGATGGTCTTTGACGCAAACGGCACGTCAAGATAATGGAACCACAGCTTGCCGTCCTGCTGACGGACGCAGAGGCCTTCCGCTTCCGTAATCAGATTCCCCATCTGCCGAACAAGTGCCGCTGTTGTGTGTCCAGTGTTCAGATCAACGGCATAGGTGATCTTTTCGTCACTGCCGTCGTTGCTCGAAAGATACAGCGTATCGTCGAGGATATCGCCGCCGGTGATTTTCGTGATCGTTTGGTCGATCTTCAAACTGCCCTTGTAGCTGTAATCCGCAAGGTGCAGCATCCGCACCTCGTTGACATCCCGCGCCTGCGTATAGTAAATTGTTCCGTCCTTGATGCACAGCCACGGGAAATGCCCGTTCCCCTGCCCTTCCGGCGGCAGAACGTGATATTCGAGGAAGTCCAGGGTTTCGGCGTCGAACACCATGATTGCGGGATCTTTGAAGAAAAACGCCTCGCACGCAGCGTAAATCTTTCCGTCATGGTACGCGCAGTCGCCGAGGTGAGAATACCCCTTCGCCATCACCTCCGCCGGCAGACACAGATCCTTGCATAACACGATCTCGCCGGTCTGCGCGTCAATCTTGACGATCGCGTTGTAGTTTAGGTATTTGATGCACCCCGTACCGTAATAGAACGTCCCGTCGGTCGTGATGCCCTGACAGAAGGCGGCACCGTCGGAATAGAGATAGGCGAATTCTCCCTCCTGTACCGCATCCGCGCCCGTGACGGCAGTCGGTGCGGAAATCGCGCCGGCCAGCGCAAACAGCGCGGCAAACAGCAGTCGGACAGACGTTCGTAAGATTTTGAACAGTACGGTCATGGATAGCCCTCCTTATTGATACATCTGCAATTTCAGACATTCAGCAAAAGATTCTGCTGACATGGTTTCGCGCGTAGGCAATGATGGCTTTATGCAGGTCGGCATCCTGATAAAACAAATCATCAAAACGGTCAAAGTCATATCGCTTTGCCTGCGCTTCAAAATCCTCGACGCGGGTGATACGAAAGGAAGAAAGGTCCTCCGCATCGATACTGTTTTCCGCAAGGAAACGGTTATACAGCGTCCGGATGCGGGTCGCGCCGACAGCTTCCAGCGCGTCGCTGAGGTACGGCGCGCACGCCCTGCTTTCATTCACAAAAAACTGGCACAGCCCGCCGTTGTTGACCTCGGCCTCAAATGTCAAAAGACAGTACAACTGTTTTTGTTCCTTCGTGGCAACGGCTTCCCGCAGGTCATAGACTGCGTCATTGCACACGCACGCAACTGCGTCGTAAAAGGCTTCGTCATCCAGCGCAAGCAGCTGTGCCGTCTTCATCTTGCGGTAATTTTTAGCTTTGTGCATATTCTTTGCGTTCGAAAGAATCAAACCCAGAATTCCCATGCGCGTCTCCTTTTCCCTGCGTTTCGTGATGGACGCAAAATCCTCCCGCAATTGCAGGAGGATGTAATTGTTTATGCTTTTGTTTCGCCGAGGAGCTTTGCGAGCTCCTCCATAAAGGTGTTGATGTCCTTGAACTGCCGGTAAACAGAGGCAAAGCGGACATAGGCGACCTCATCGAGCTTTTTCAGCTTTTCCATCGCCATTTCGCCGATATGCACCGACGTTACCTCACGGTCGAGCGAATTTTGCAGCTCCTGTTCGATTTCCGAGACGGCCGCTTCCAGCTGCGCAATGGATACCGGGCGTTTCTCACAGGCGCGCAGCAAGCCGTTGAACAGCTTCACGCGGTCGAACGCCTCGCGGGATTTGTCTTTCTTGACCACGATGATCGGCACGGTTTCAATGATCTCATACGTCGTGAACCGCTTGGCACAGGCGATGCACTCTCTGCGCCGCCGGATCCGTTCGCCCTCATCGGTCGGCCGGGAGTCAATCACTTTGCTTTCACTGCAGCCGCAAAACGGACATTTCATAGTTTTGCCCTCTCTTTACCACTTTTTTCTATTGTATCATAATTCAGTGGAATAAAGCAAGGCGTTCGGAAAAAATTTTATGTTTTTTCTTCCACCGGCAAAAACGTGTCGCGCACCTGCCGCGTCTCTTCCATTTCGCGCCAGACATCTTCCAAAAATGCGCGGCTGTCCGCGTACCGGAAAAGCAGTTTGCCGACCCGCGCCACCCGATGCCGAAAGCGCGCAGAAAACCGCACCTCGGATGCATGCTGCACCAACGGACAGATCCCGCCACGATCATCCACCGACGCCGTCATCCGGCCGCGTGCGTCGATCACCGGAAACAGCGGAAACAGCCGGCAAGCCAGCGGCCGTTCATTTCGATTGCAGTGTCCGCCGCAAACGGCAAGACGCCGCCCGTGTTCTTCCCGTACAGGGAGCGTTGTCTCCTCACCCGGGAACAACAGCATCCCGGTTTTTTCGTCGCCGCCGCAGCAGCGTTTTTCACACAAGACGCCGCAATCCGTTTTCAGCGGCGTGAAACCGCCGAGCAGCGCAAACGCGCGCCGATATCGTTTTTGCTGTTTTTCCATGCGGGTCCCTTCCTTTTTTGTTCTGCCATCCGTTCACCTCAACGGTAGCACATTTCTCTGGCAATGTCAAGCGCCGTTTTTCAGCGCACGCAGTTTTTCCACCACCCAGAACCGCAGCTCATACTTCGGGTTTTCCTTCACCGTCTGCAGCGCCGGCGCCGCCAGAACATCTGCAAGCGTTGCCGCATCGCCCGCCGCCGGCAGACACAGCGGCGGAAACATCACGCACCACCAGTTCTGCCCTTCACCGGCGCCGAGGATCACCCGCACCGCGTCATATGTTCCCGCCGGCAGCGTCACATCGCCGTAGGTCCGCGTCGGAAACCGGCACGGCGACAGCGTAACCTGCACCGGGTAACTGTACCCGTGATCGCGCACCACAGCTTCGGCAACCTGCCGCAAATCATCCAGCCGCGCTTTCACCAGCGCCTGCGCATCCGCTTTTGAAGCGCAGGACGCAAACAATTCACCGCCCGCGCGCAGAACCGCATCGCGTACCGCCAGCTTCAGCGCCTGATCTTCGGCGCTGTCGGAATTTGCAATCACATGCAGCCGCAGCACCTCGTCTTCCACACTGCGGCAGCGCGCGTCAAAGCGGACCACAGACAGCAGTACGGCAACCGCCATTGCCAGCAGCGCCGCCGCTTCCAGCCGTCGTTTGTTGTCGTTCATCATAACGCCCTCCTGTTCTTTATACAAAGAGCCTTCCCCGCATGAGAAATTTTTAAACAAATCATCAACACTTTTTAATAATTTACTGAATTTCACCGATAAAGCGAATTTTCTCGGCATATACTATTGACAAAATGATTCTTTTATGAATAATATAAAGAAGTAATTATTTGGCAAGGAGGTCATCAAATGGATACGTTTGAACGAGTATGCACACTGATGAAAGAACGCTTTGAATTGACCGACGATTTGCTCTCTCCGGAGACCACCTGGGAAGAGATCGGTGCAGACAGCATTGATCTGGTGGACTTCATTTCCGAGTTGGAGGATGCCTTTGACATCAGCATTCCCGACGAGGCAATTGAAGACCTCAAAACCATCGGCGACGTCGCAGAATACATCGATAATCTGTAAGTTCATGAAAAAGAAAGGCACCTGAACAGATTCAGGTGCCTTATTATTTTTGCAGCAGTTCTGCCGGCGGCGGGGCGCCCCTTGCTGCGCATGCGCAGCCCCCGCGCCCACAGGCGCGGCCGCGCGGCTTCGCCGCGCGAGGGGCGCCCCGCCGGTCAGCACAGCTTTTCAGACCAGTTGTTCCGTCAACTGCTGCGGCGCATCAATGATCCGCCACGCGCCGGCCTGTTCCAGCGCCGCCCGGTCGCGAAAGCCCCATGCGGCGCCGATGCAGCGCAAACCGGCGTTGCTTGCGGTCTGGACATCGACCTCGCTGTCACCGACATACAAGGTTTCTTCCCGTGACACACCGAACGTTTCCATCACGCGCAGCACATTCACCGGGGCGGGTTTTCGTTCGTTTTCATCCTCCACCCCACGTGCGCAGTCAATCAGACCGCCGAAGAAGTCCGCGCAAAGGCCGGTCACGCCGGCATGGAGTTTATTGGATACCACGGCGGTTTTGACGCCGCGGTGTTTCAGCGCTGCGAGCAGTTCCATGACACCGTCATACGGTTTTGTACAGTCGGTCATGTGCGCAAGGTAATGTGTGCGAAATTTTTGGAAACAGACTTCCCAATCGCTTTGCGCAATGCCTTGCGGCGCCGCGCGCTGCATCAGTTTAATGACGCCGTTGCCGACAAAGCGGCGCACCTCGTCCGTCGTCCGCGCGGGATACCCGCAGGACTGCAAAGCAAAATTCACGCTGTTTGTGAGATCATCGAGGGTATTGAGCAACGTGCCGTCGAGATCGAAAATCACGCATCGGATCATAAACCAACCTCCTAAAAAATACAAGCACCGAAGAAAACAGCGGCGACACAATTTCTTTCTGGTACTTTTTCTTTGAAAAGAAAAAGTACGGAAAAAATAAGTAAGCGCACACGCGGGTTCTATTGTTCTCTTACATTTCTTTTCGGAAAAAGAAACGCGTGCGAAAATCTGACCGAAGCCCGAAGTATCTTTGCGGTCGGATTTCCGCCCTGCGGCGTTATCGTCCTTGCCGGGCGCCAGCCCGCCTGCGTCCTCTGCCTTGCAGAACAAAAATCTGTCGTGCAAATCTTGCTCCGGTTCCGGTCAGATTTCCGCAGGCAAAAGAAAACTT
>CACYCR010000107.1 GCA_902772935.1 Oscillospiraceae bacterium | reverse complement strand
TGATCGACCGCGGCTACATGGCGTTGGAGGATCACGAGTGGACCAAGGCGGACGAGTTCTTTGAACAGGCGCTGAACCTCGACGCGAAGAACGGCGACGCCTACCTCGGCAAATTCCTGGCGGCGATGAAAGCGGTTTCATTTTCCGCCTTTTTGCGGCAGCGTTCGGACATATCCTATATCGACTACGTGGCCGAGAAGCCGAAGAAACCGGCGTTCCAAGAAGATCAAGCCGCGCTTCAAAAGCTGGTTTCGGCATACGTCGTTCCGGGGTACCTGGACACAGACGCCCTGCTTGCGGCGCAGCCCCCGTTTGATTTTTCCTATCGTTCGGCGACAGAGCAGATGGAAACCTACATCGACGAGTGCCGCACGGGCTGGGCGAACAGCAAACACCTGCAGCGCGCCAAACAATACGGCAAGGCGGAAATCACGACACAGATTGACCGCTTCTTTGCTGCGCTGAACCGGATGCTAGCGGACGCAAAAGCAGCGGACGAAGAAACGATTACACAAAAGAAAAAGGAATACGAACAGCATTTGCAGGCGTTCAAAACCAAAGCCGCGCAGCTCGCCGAAGAAGCAAAGCAAACGGCGAAAGCGGATGAACGCCGCGCCGCAGAGGAACAAGCCCGCAAGGAACGCGAAACGGAAGAACAATATCAGCGCGCCGTTGCACTTGCGAACAAAGCAAACACGCCGGCGTCATATGATGAAGCGATCAGCGCGTTCGAAAAGGTTCCGGAATATAAAGATAGCGCAGAACAGATCAAGACGTTGCAGGAGCGCCGTGCGAGAATTGTAGTGCAGATGAAAAAGGAACGGGCAAGGAAGATTAAGAAAGCGGCATGGATCGCCGCTTCGTGTATGGCTGTTTTTGCAGTGGTGACGGTTCTGATCTTAAAAGTGTTCATTCCTTTGGCACATTACAACGCAGCGGTCAATCTTTATAAGGATGGTCAATACGAAGAAGCAAAGGTTGCCTTTGAAGCATTGGATGGATTCAAAGACAGCGAAGAAAAAATTGAGGAATGCAAAAGATGTATTGGTTATAATAAAGCAATGCAATTGATAGATAACGATCAATTTGAAGCGGCTCTTTTGGCGTTTGTGATATTGGACGGATTCAAAGACAGTGACGAAAAAATACTTGAATGCAAAGAGCATATTTACAACGATGCAGTGAAATTGATGAAAGAAGGGAAGTATACCGAGGCGATTTCAGCATTTGAAGCATTGGACGGCTATAAAGAAAGTGAAGAGATAATAAACGAATGCAAATATAATGCGGCTATTCAACTGATGAAATCCGGATCGCCGATGACCGCATATCTTTCTCTTTTACAAATAGAGGATTATAAGGATGCAAAAGATCTGGCGGCGAAGTGCTGGAAGCAAGGACTTAGTCATAAAACTATTTTTGCCGGAGGCAATCACACGGTGGGATTAAAAAAGGACGGAACCGTTGTTGCGGTTGGAACTAATGATAATGGTCAGTGTGATGTCTCCGACTGGAGGGATATCGTTGCTATCAGTGCAAATGATATTACCGTTGGACTGAAAAAGGATGGAACCGTTGTTACGGTTGGAAATAATAATTATGGTCAGTGTGATGTCTCCGACTGGAAGGACATCGCCGCAATCAGTACGAACTGCTTCTTTACTGTTGGACTGAAGAAGAATGGAACCGTTGTTGCGGTTGGAAATAATAATTATGGTCAGTGTGATGTTTCAAAATGGCAGGGAATCATCGCAATCAACGCTGGATGGTATCATACCGTTGGGTTAAAAAAAGACGGAACGGTTGTCGCGGTTGGACATAAGGGTGAATTTCAGTGTGACGTTTCTAGATGGGAGAATATAGTTGCAATCAGCGCGGGAAACAGGCATACCGTTGGGTTAAAAAAAGACGGAACGGTTGTTGCGGTTGGGAATAGTGATTTTGGTCAGTGTGATGTCTCCGGCTGGGAGGATATCGTTGCCATCAGCGCAGGAACTTATCATACCGTCGGTCTGAAAAAAGACGGAACTGTCGTTGCAACCAAATGCACAGGAAAAAACAATTATGGACAGAGTGACGTTTCCGACTGGAAGGATATCGTCGCTATAAGCGCGGGAGAACAGCATACCATCGGTCTAAAAAAAGACGGAACCGTTGTTGCGGTTGGAAATAATGATACTGGTCGCTGTGATGTCTCCGACTGGAAAGACATCAAGTTGCCTTAAACAAAAATCAAGGATACAGAACCGGGAGGAAAGAATATGTCAAAATTCGTCATTGAATGTCCCAACTGCGGGAAATATGCCGAAGCAAAGTCGGGCTTCTTTGCCCGCAAAAAAATTGACTGTGCGTGCGGCTATACAATCCATGTCCGCACGGAAAAGCTCGCGTCCCGTCAGTGCCCGCACTGCGGCAACAACGTCGTGTTTGACCAGTCCGAAGGCAGCAAAGCGACGTGCCCCGTCTGCGGCGAGCCGATCAACACCCTTGCCGAGCAGAATAAAACCGTGGAGTTTTCCTGCGCCCAGTGCGGCATCCGCCTGCGCACGGCAAAGACCGCCAGCACCTACACCTGCCCGGTCTGCGACTGCGAAAACGACGTGCAGGAACGCCTCGTGACCGAAAAGATCAAGCACGACGGCCTTGCCAGTATCATCAAATATGAGGGCGACAACGACACCCTCGTCTGGAAGCACCCGATCGAAGACTTCAACCTCGGCTCGCAGCTCATTGTCCATGAGTCGCAGGAGGCGATCTTCTTCCGCGACGGGCAGGCGCTCGACCTCTTCGGCGCGGGGCGCTATACGCTCGAAACGCAGCAGCTGCCGATGCTCGAAAAGCTTTACAAGCTGCCGACCGACACCGAGGGTACCTTCCACAGCGAGGTCTATTTCATCAACAAGGTTGTTCAAATGGCCATCCGCTGGGGTACGCCGGAAAAGGTGCGCTTCATTGATCCGCTGACGGGTGTACCGCTCGAACTCGGCGCATCGGGCGAACTGAACCTGCAGGTCAGCGACAGCCGCAGACTGCTGCTCAAACTTGTCGGTACGATGAAGGGCATCGCCTGGTCGGACGGCGAAGGCATGGCAAAATCGCTGCAGCTCGCGTTCCGTCCGCTGATCACCAGCGCGGTCAAAACCAACCTTGCATCCGTTATCAAAGAGAACGCCGTTGACATTCTCGAAGTGGATGAAAACCTGAATCTGATCTCGGCGCGCCTGCGTGAAAAGCTGCTGCCGGGGTTTGAGGAATACAGCTTGACGATTCCGCAGTTTTATGTGACAAACATCGTTCTGCCGGAGGAGGACCCGAACTTCAAGCGCATCCGTGAATTGCATACCATCACACTCCGGACGCGGGTGATTCAGGCGGAGGCGACGGTGAAGACCGCCGAAGCGCAGGCACAGGCCGCCGTTGAAGCCGCACACCGGCAGGCGGTGCTCGAGCAACAGACCACCGAAACCGAAGTGGCAAAACGCGCAGCGGAGCGTAAGGTGATCGAGGCACAGGGCGAAGCGCAGGCAGCACGCGCAACAGGGCTTGCGCAAGCCGAGGTCATGGCCGCCCAGGGCTACAACCAAAGAGACGTCCTGCAGGCGGAGGTGCAGAAAGCCTACGCCGAAGGCATCGGCAACATGGGCCCGGACACGGTCACCGGCGGCGGTGGCAGCGGTGTGTTCGGCGATGTGATGCAGATGGGCGTTGGGCTGGCAGCCATGAACGCCATGGCGCCCCAATTTGCAGGTATGATGCAGGGCTTCGGGGACCAATCGCAGCCCGCAGCCGAATCACAGCCGGTCGGCTGGACCTGCACAAACTGCGGCAAAACAAACATTACGTCAAAATTCTGCCCGGACTGTGGCGCGAAAAAGCCGGGCGCCGCAACCTGGAGTTGCCCCAACTGCGGCACCAAAGATATCATGTCCAAGTTCTGCCCGGAATGCGGAAGAAAGAGAGATGAATAACATGAAAAAACTTCAAACCCGACAGATGCTCATCGGTGCTATTGTTTTGGTATGCTTCCTTGCGCTCGCGTTTCTGATCCCGTTCCCGAAAACAGCGACCTTCTGGGTCAGCTTTGCGTTTGCTCTGATCGCAATCTGTGCGCAGGTGTACGTCATGAAGATCGCATTTGACAAAGGGGAACCTTTGAAATCGAAGTTTTACGGCTTCCCGATTGCAAGAATCGGTGTTACATATCTGGTTGTTCAGCTGGCGGTCAGCTTTCTGCTGATGGGGATCGGCTTTGCCGTGAAGGTCCCCATCTGGATCGCGCTGCTGCTGTGCATCCTGATTCTCGGCGGGTCTGCCCTTGGTTTGATTTCCGCAGACATCATGCGTGATGAAGTTGAACGGCAGGACATTCAGCTGAAAAAGGATGTGCGTACGATGCGTGCGCTGCAGTCGAAATCCGCCGCGCTTGCGGGCAACTGCGCCGACGAAGCCACCAAGAAGAAATTGACGGATCTTGCGGAGAAGTTCCGCTTCAGCGACCCCGTCAGCAGCGATGCTGTTGCGGCGGCAGAGCAGGATCTGGCAGTCATTTTGGATGAGCTGCAGAGCGCCGTGCTGGAAGGCGACTGGGCATCTGCCAATCTTTTGATTGCCAAAACCGATGCGGCGCTCGCGGAGCGCAACCGGCTGTGCAAACTGAATAAGTGAGAGGACAACTATGGCAATCCATAAATGCAACATCTGCGGCGGCGATCTTATCCTGACCATCGGTTCCGATCGCGCCGTCTGCGACCATTGCGGGCAGGCCGCCGCCGTTGCCCCGCAGGACGTCAAAAAATATCAGGATATTTATCAAACCGCTGAAACACTGATGCGCACCGACACCTTATCCGGATACGCAGACGCCATGCAGCGCTTGCAGGTGATTGCATTCATTCCGCAGGCAAAAGAACAGATCGCGGTATGTGAGCAGCGGATAAAGGCACTCAAACAAGCAAAAGCCGACATCCGGCGCCCGAGAGAGAAGGAAGACAAAAAAAGCGCAAAAATCGGTGTGATCCTTTTTGTTCTCCTTTTGGTGTTTCTTTTGGCTGTCGTTGCCGGCATCGGATATGCGATCTATCGGTTGATCCATGGCAATCTGTCGCAGACGGAAGTCATTGTGCTCGCTTCGGTAGCGGCCGCCTTCCTTGTTGTGGTGATCATCGGAAAGATCCGGCGGTAACAGGTGACCGGATTGTTTCCATGCTTTCAATTCCGGCGCATGACTGCAAGTTGTTTTGCATACCCGAATGCAGCGAGTGCTTGCAGGGTGATTTATACGATTGTGAAGAAAACAATAACCGGGCAGATGTGTGTCTGTCCGGTTATATCATTGGTGCCCAATGTTTTAAAGATCACATAATTCCAAAGCGGAATAAAAACAACCGTTCATCCCAAAAAACAGACCGTTCGTCTCTGAAATATTGTAAAAATCTGTCGAAAAAGTTATGATGAAAGATGAATTCTCTTGGATTTTATGGTATACTATGTTTTAGAAGAGGGACGCTTATGAAAATTGCAATTTGCGAAGATGAAAATATATCGGCGCAGGAACTTGCTGCAACCGTACGGCAGCAGATGTCCACATTCGGCATTGCTGCGCATTTGGACGTCTATCTTTCCGCTGAAGCGCTTTTGGACGCGCCGGACAAGTATGATCTGCTGCTACTGGATTGCAAGCTCGGTGAAAAGTCGGGGATTGACGTTGCAAGGGAACTGCGCGAGCGCGGTTCTGTTGCTACGATTATTTTTGTGACGGCTTACGACGACTATGTCTATGAGGGCTATGAAGTAAATGCGTATCGTTATCTGCTCAAGCCCATTGACGCTGCGGTTCTGCACAAGACACTCTCTGATTTTGTTACGCACCTGGAACGGGACAAATATCTGGATTTTGTCAGCGGTAAACGGATGGTTCGGCTGAAGCTGAATGAGATCATGTATATTGAATCCAGCGAAAAACACTCCATCGTGCGGCACATCAGCGGCAGCTATGAGACGTCGGTGACAATTGCGGAGATTCAGGCGCGGATCAACAGCTTTGCATTCTTCCGCACGCATCGCCGGTTCATTGTCAACATGAAGTACATCATGGAAGTGGACAAGAACATCATCCGCCTGACCAATGATGAGCGCATTGAAATCAGTCGCCGCAACCTTGCCAATTTCAATAAGTGTTATATGAATTACCTGAAGTACTCTTCCATCTGAGACGAAAGAAGGGATCCTGATGACAGCAGTGCTCTGCGCAATGGAAGACTTTGCAGCAGTATTCGGCCTGCTGTCTGTTTTTCGCTTTCTGCTGCAAAAGCAGCTGCGTTTGACAAAGCCGCGTCTCGTGCTTTGCGCACTGCTGCTGTTGTTGCCGGCGGCGGTCATTCTCGCTTTTCCTACGCTGCCCGAACCGTATGACGGCGTTCCGGATTTTCTGGCAAGCATATTGTATATTGTCTGCGCAAAGATTCTGTTGAAACGAACAAGACTGTTGCCGGTGATTGGCGTCAGTATCTTCTATACCCTCACGGTGGAGGTGTTCTGGGGTCTGATTGCATATTATACCTCACATGCGCTGTGGCTGGAATATGCTGTTTGCACAGGTTTGTATGCGCTGTCCGGCGCCGGAATTTGCTTTGCGGCTTCTCGTGTACGCGGCAATGCGCTGCAGCGGTATGTCGCGGCCATCCCGAAATGGACGTTCGCTGTACTGGCTTTGTTTGAGATTATGTGCTATTACAAGGCATACGGTCAGACAACAGAACGCTTTGACGCGCTGTTTGTGATTTCATCTGCTGCGTTGATAATGACCTTTCTGTTTATGCTGTTTCGGATTTTACGACTGTCGCACCGGGAGAACGAGCTGCTGCGGCAGATGGCGCTGCAAAAGGCGTTCGCGGAATCGGCGATCACCGACGATGTTGAGTTGCGGCGGTTCCGTCATGATTACAAAAATCATATGATTGTGGTCCATTCACTGCTGGAACAAGGAAAGACCGATGACGCCCGGCGCTACCTTGCAGCCATGCAGGAACCGGTGCAGAGCGCGCTCGGCAAGATCAAAAGCGGAAACTTTGTGGCTGATACGCTTCTGAACCACGCGGCACAGGCTGCATCGCAGGTACAGGCCACCTTGCATTTTACCGGCAGCATCCCTGCCGACGGCATTCGCAGCGACGACCTATGCACAATTTTGTCCAATCTGCTTGATAACGCGGTGGAGGCCTGCCGCAAAGCGGACGGCGACAGGCAGATTTTCGCGCAGGCGAAAACGGCGCAGGGCCGGTTCCTTCTGAGCGTCGCGAATCCCGCGAAAGCCGACGCAGCGGTCGGGCTGCGCACAACAAAAGCGGACAGCCGCAATCACGGCTTCGGCCTCAAAAATGTGGAACGCGTCGTCAAAAAGTACGAGGGTACACTGCAGACCGGCGTGCAGAACGGCAATTTCAGCGCGGATGTGATGCTGAAGCTGCCGCAGACGACCCTCGAAACCTAACATGTGTATTGCAACACCCGGGTACGGAACTTGTCCTGTACCCGGGTGCATTTTCTTTTTCATTCAGCGACCGCTCATCCGTTCTCCTGCAGCAGCGCCGCCATCTTCTCGAGCCGCTTGAGCGCTTCCTCCAGCGTGCTTTGCTGCCGCGCAAAATGCAGGCGGATCAGATGATTCACGTTTTCGCGGAAAAAGCTGGATCCCGGTACGGCGGCGACACCGATGTTGCGGATCATCCATTCGCAGAACTGCAGATCGGTGTACCCCTGAAACTGCGGCAGATCAAGAAACGCCTGAATGTCAAGCATCACAAAATAGGTGCCCTGCGGTACATTGTGCCGCAGACCGATCCGGTCAAGCCCGGCACAGAAAAAGTCGCGCTTTTGCGTATAGAGCGACCGCAGGTCTTCATAGTAGCTTTCCGGCAGTTCCAAACCGGCAACTGCCGCTTCCTGCAGCGGGGCTGCCGCGCCGACCGTGAGAAAATCGTGGACTTTTCTTGCGCCGTCGATCACCCATGCCGGACCGCAGACATAGCCCAGACGCCAGCCGGTGATCGAATAGGTCTTGGACAGAGAGTTGCAGGTGAGGGTATGCTCAAACATCCCGGGCAAAGATGCCACCGCTGTGTGGACATAGGGGGCGTAGACCATGTGCTCATACACTTCGTCGGTGATGACAAAAGCGTCGTACTTCAAAACCAGTGCGCTGATGGCGTACAGCTCTTCGCGTGTGAACACCTTGCCGCAGGGATTGGAGGGGTTGCAGATCACGATTGCCTTTGCGCCCTGCCGGAATCCGTCTTCGATTTTCTGCAGATCAAAGGCATAGGTCGGCGGTACGAGCGGAATATAAATCGGTTCGGCACCCGACAAAATGGCGTCGGCACCGTAATTCTCGTAAAACGGCGAAAAGACCATCACCTTGTCGCCGGGATTACAGATCGTCATCATGGCAGTCATCATCGCCTCGGTACTGCCGCAGGTGACGCATAATTCTGTTTCCGGGTCGACCATCCGGCCGAGCGTCTTCGACACTTTTTTCGCCAGCGCTTCGCGAAAGTTCTGCGCACCGAAGGTGATCGAATACTGGTGCGGACCGTTGTGCGCAGCTTGTTCCAGTGCGTCCAGCAGAACTTTCGGCGGGTCAAAATCCGGGAACCCCTGCGACAGATTGATGGCGCCGCAGGCATTGCTGATGCGGGTCATCCGCCGGATGACCGAGTCGGTAAAGGTTCCCACACGTTCACTTAAGGTTGGCATCGTTTGATTCCTTCTTTCCTTTGATTGGCTCATACGATCTGCGGCGCGGTGCCGGCGAGACCGCTGCTTTTGACGCAGATGTCATACGGTGCGCCGGCAATCGGACATCTTCTCCTGTACAATATACCATTTTTTATGGGCTTTTGCAATGGGTTGCCGCTGTATTCGGCATCATCGCAAAACAAAAGCACCGCCGTGGTCCGGACGGGAGCACGGCGGTGTCGCTTTCAATTTGAACACTCAGCGGTTTTTGATCAGGTTGAACAGTGTTGAAAACCACGAAAGAAGATGCTTGAGAAAATTGTACAGGCGGTCAAACAGGCCGGTCTTCGGTGCGGACGTGTCAAACTTTTCGGTGGTCATGTTGTCCTCTGTCATCGGGCTGAGCGTCAGATCGGTGCGGTTGTGTACCAAAAACTGCGGAAGTGCAGAGGTTTGCACCGTTGCGTTGCTGTTGAAGACCGGTGAAAAAACGCGGTGGATGCCAACACCCTTGTCATTATGGATGGCGCCCTTGACGAACCAGGTCGTATCCGGAAACAGACCGGTGGATGCGTCAATGATTTTGTCCGGGGAAATATAGGCGCCGTAGCCTTTTGCGGTACGGTCGGCGATGTAATCATCGGACAGTGTGTTGCCGATCTTGGCGGCTGTGGCGCCGAGTGAAGCATAGCGCACGGTGGTCCAGACGTCGCCCTGTTCGTCGGCGGATTCGAGAATCGGCGGCATCTGTTCGCCGTAATAGACAGAGATGGCAACGGGATGGCCGTCGGCCTTTGCCTGCTGCAGCAGCGCCGGGATCCTTTGCCGTACCGCTGCGTCGTAGTGATCAAGCTTTGCGATCAGCCCTTTATACTTTTCATATTTTTCACTGCCCGGCTGACCGAAGATGAAATCACGGGTGGAGGCGTAGTGATCTGCCGTCACCATTGTCCAGTAGCCCGGCCAGGTGCCGTAGGTCGCAAGAACCAGCTCCGGCACCAGTCCCTCATACAGCTTGGCATACAGCTTCTCCATGATCAGGTCGGTTGCGCCCTGCAGCACGCCGCCGTCCTGCAGCAGCGCCACGGTTTCATTCAAAAACGTAAACAGCAGATCGCCGAGACCGGCCATCTCCTTGCGAAGAAAATCGTCCTGCACAAAGCGCTGGATCGCATTGGGATCCAGATTGATGTGCCCCGAGAAGGTCTCGTCGATCAGCTCCGCACCAAAAGCGACCGTCTGCTCAAAGCCGATGCCGTTGATTTTTGCGGTGCCGTGCTTTGCAATGTACGCCAGCACCAGATCGCCGCCGAGGCAGGTGCAAAGCAGATTGACCTTCTGCTTTCCGGTTGCCTTCAGAACGTCGTCAATATACGCGTCGATGGCGTCTACGGTGTCGAACGGATCAAGACGCCAGTCATTATTGAACTGATAGTCCATGTGGCCGTATTTGCCGTTTCTGTCAGCAACATTTTCATGGCGTCTTGCCTCGTTGTCCGCTTTGTTTTTTGCGGAAATGGTGGTGCCGTATTTCGGGTTGCCGTTGCCGTCGAGCTGACATCTCTCATAAAGTTTACCCAACTCTTCGCCGAAGGTCTTGTAATAACTGTCGTATGCGGCGGGGCCGGCCTTCTTTTCGGCAAGCATGGCGACGGCGAGCTCGGGCAGCACTTTCGCCGCGAGCGCTTTGATCTGCTCTGTTGTCACGTCGAAATCATAGACGACGTTGCCGTCTTCGTCAACGATGTCTTCACCGTTGCCGCGGAAATAGATGGTCGGCAGATCAAAGTCTTTGACCTCTTCCGCGTGCGCCTGAATCGCCATCGGCAGCACGGACAGGATAAGGACAAGTGTCAGCAGTATGGAAATCAGTTTTTTCATTGTGGTTCCTCCTTAACGGTTGATTCTGTGGTTCTTATTATATCGAAGAATACACTGAAAAGTCAAGTGGTTTTTCTTACTTCTCAATGAATTGAAAAAAACGCTGATCGCAGCGCGCAGAAAAGACTTCGGTATTCATGAATACGTTTCGCAGCGTGTTTTAATACAAAAAATGCAGGAAGCTATTGCAAACAGTCGTTTGATATCATATAATATAATTCCAAAAATAAAAACGAAACAGGAGATGCTTTTTTAAAAGCAAACAGAGCGAAGGAGAAAAACAAATGAACGTATATGATTTCGACGGGACGATCTTTTATTCGGATTGTTCCATTGGTTTTGCGCGCTGGTGCATGATGCGCCATCCGAAGCTGTGCTTTACCTATCTGCCTCGTGTTTTGAAAAACCTGATTCTGTACAAGACAGGGAGGATCCCGAACCATCTGATGCAGCGCAAAATGTTCAGCTTTCTGACAATGGTTGACGATTTTGACGAGCAGATCGAGCGGTACTGGGACAAGTATGAGCACAGGATCTCCGCGTGGTATCTGGCACAAAAACGGCCGGACGATCTGATCATCAGCGCATCGCCGGCCTGCATTATCGGACCGATTGCAAAGCGGCTCGGCGTCAACTTCGTTGCTTCGGAATTTGACCGCGAATATGGGGTCTTTGTCAACAATCTGATGTATGCAAAGGAAAAGGCAAAGTACATCTTTGATCACGGCTTTCCGATGATTGATAACTTCTATTCGGATTCCCTGGCGGATACGCCGCTTGCCTTGTGCGCGGAAAAGGCCCATCTGGTTACGAACCACGCGAGCACGGTGGTGGATTGGCCGGATCTGGACCCGGAAACAAAGGAAAAGGTGAGAAAAAAGATCGACACCGGATGGAACATCCATCTGAACGAATAAGGCGGATATGCAGCATCTTCGGCAGCCGAATCCGGGGAAAACCGGAGAGACCTTGCCGTTATTCAAAGAACCGGGCAGCGTTGTGTTTGTCCGGTTCTTTTCGTGTCTGAAGGCGGACGCTTTGTCTGTGCGCTTTTTTGGTCATGCGATGCTTTTCTTTGCGGCGGCACAACCCGGCTTTCAGAAAAGCCGGTTGTGGAAAAACACCTAAAATCCACTTTGATTCAAGAAATTTATCAGCAAGTTGTTTCTGCGAATACCTTGCATTGTTTTTGTTAATATGTTATAATAAACGAGTGTTTAATTTGTTAGTAATGTATTGAAATCGTGTTGGAAGACAGGGAGTATACTATGAATATCATTGTTGTGGATGATGAACGGTTTATTCTCAACGGCGAAGTGGATCTGATCTGCCGTACCGTGCCCGACGCGCAGGTGTTCGGCTTTACCACTGCCGCGGATGCGCTGGACTATGTTTATGCCAATCCTGTGGATGTTGCGATCCTGGACATCAACATGCCCGATTACGACGGCATTGATCTTGCGCGGCGTATGAAGATCTATCGGCCGGCAATCAACATCATTTTTGCCACGGCGTACAGCGATTACTATCAGCAGGCGATGCGAATTCACGCCTCGGGCTATATGCTCAAGCCGATCCGGGCCGAGGTCCTGCTGGAGGAGCTGAACGACCTGCGCCATCCCATACAAGTGGGGGACGATCTGCTGCATGTGCGCACCTTCGGTGATTTTGAAGTGTTTTATCATGATTCACCGCTGATCTTCCGCTATCAGAAGACCAAGGAAATGCTGGCCTATCTGATCGACCGGCGCGGCGCCATGGTGGAAAGTGATACCCTGATCACCATTCTTTGGGGCGGTGAAACCGACCGGTCCAACTATTTCAAACAGATCCGCAAAGATCTGAAGGATACACTCGAAGCGATTGGCTGCAGCGATATTCTGATCAAGCGGCGCGGCGCCATCGGGCTGCTGACGGATAAGATCAAGTGCGATTATTTTGACTGGCTTGCCGGTTTGCCGGAGGGCATCAACGCCTACCGCGGAGAGTATATGCACCAGTACAGCTGGGCGGAATCCACTTGGGTCAACTTGGAGGGTAAATCGAACTTATGGGAACAGTAAACGGTGTATTGAATCTGTTCTGCGCGGCCGTCATGCTGCTGCTGTGGTTCGGATTGCTGCAGCAACATTTGCATAAACCGCCGAAGGAAGTCAAATATTTCCGCTATATGTTGTTTACAGCCTTTGTCATGATGCTGCTCGAAAGCCTCGCATGGCTGCTGCTGACGCCGTATGACGGTTGGTTCCGGTTTGTGGCCATGCTTTCCTCCGTTGCGTTTTTTGTGTTCTTACCGCTGTATACCCGTTATGTGTATTATCTGCTGGGCCTGCAAGCCGACAACAAGCTCCGGCTTGTACAGATAAACGACCTTCTCTGTGCGGTGGCGGTCGTGCTGTTGATCGTTAACGCGATCCATCCGTTTATTTTTGATTATCATACGCTGAAATTTGTGCATCCGGTCGGCGCTGCCGCGATCATCCTGCTCGGCGGCACGGTTCTGGTCGTCAACTGCGCCTGGTTGATCCTGTACCGTGAACGGATCGGCTGGTATCACGTTGCTTTGTTGGTGCCGATGTCGATCTTACCGCTGCTGTCGTTTCTTTTGCGCATCTGGTTCGAAGGCCTGGAACTCTTTTATGTATTTGTCGCGTTTGTGATGATTGTCAACTATGTGCGTCTGAACGCGAACCTGTTTTTCAATTTCAAAAAGCAGCAGGAAAAACTGCGCAGCCTGCAGATCCGTTCAACGACGGAACGCATGAAGCCGCATTACATATATAATGTATTGACCAGCATATACTATCTTTGCGAAACGGATCCGATGCTGGCACAGCAGGCGGTCGGCACGTTTTCCGACTATCTGCGCAGTGTGCTGAATAATCTTGACACCGGTGAGCTGATCGAATTCAGTGAGGAAGTGCAGACGATCAAGCGGTATCTGAAGCTGGAGCAGATGCGTTTTGGCGACCGGTTCCATGTCCGGTACGACATTCAGGCAGACAACTTTCTGCTGCCGCCGTTTACCGTGCAGCCGCTGGTGGAAAACGCCGTCAAGCACGGCGTGGAGACTTCGGACCGTGTCGGCGAGATCGTCATTGAAAGCTTTGAGACGCCGGAGAATTACACCGTGGTTGTGCGTGACAACGGCAAGGGCTTCGATGTGGAACATTTTCAGCAGAACAAAAGCAACTTCGGCCTGCGGTATATCCAGAAGCTACTGGACATGACAGTCGGCGGCAAGCTCTCTCTGGAAAGTGAAATCGGGGTTGGCACGATGGTGACGCTGCGCATCCCAAAAAATTGATAAAAAAAACAAAAAAATTTCAATTTTCTTGCGATTTGTAACTTATAACTAACCTTTCGCTTTCCTTTTTGTAACTTTTGCAGTGTATAATGATTCGCGTAGCTTGAAAAAACTCTGAAGCAAAAGGAGCAATCTAGTATGACCGACAGAGATTTGAGGAGATTATCCCGCGCTGACTTGCTGGAACTGCTGATCATTGAACGGCAGGAGCTGGATCGCCTGATGGCGGAGCGCAGCAAGATGCAGAAAGATATGGAAACGCTGTCCGCAAAGCTGGAATCTGTCAGCAAAGAACTTGCAGAGGCGCAGGAGCTGCTTGATCAGACGAACAGTGCGAAAGACCGTCAGCCGTACAGCGGCAATGCGATGTACGGCGCACAGCCCCAGATGAACGGCATGCAGCCGCCGATGAACGGCATGCAGCCGCCGATGAACGGCATGCAGCCGCCGACGAACGGCATGCAGCCGCCGATGAACGGCATGCAGCCGCCGATGAACGGCATGCAGCCGCCGATGAACGGCATGCAGCCGGGTATGAACGGTATGCAGCCGAATATGAATGGAAGGTATGGAAACGGCAATGGATAACACGAGATTCGATCCGATGCGTTTTTCGCCGGAGGATCTGCCCAGCCTGGAGCAGCTCATGCGCGAACAAGTGTATCAAAACCGCGTGGATGTCGACGCAATGAACGACTACCTGCGGCCGGATCCGTCGATGTCGCCGTATCCGGCACAGGGATACTATCCTGCACAGCAGGATCCCGCCTTTCATCCTTATCCGGCGTATCCCAGCAGCGTTGCGCCTTACGGATTCGGACAGGGCGATCCGATGCCGGGCAATCCGTACGCCGATCGTTCGTTTGCACCGACTTACGGACAGCCGGAAATGCCGGCTTACCCGCAAGCACCTGCTTACGGTCAGAGTGCTTACGGACAGCAGCCGCAAATGCAGCCGGCTTTCGGCCAGCCGCCGTTTGCACAGCCGGCGTACAATCAGCCGCCTTTTGCGCAGCCGAATTTCGGTCAACCCGTATACGGACAGCCCGCTTATGAGGCGCCGATGCGCGGCTATCTGCCGAACGAACCCGAGTATCGTCCGCAGCCGATGCGGCCCGATCCACGCTTTGAACAGACGCCGCAGCAAAACGGGTACGCGGATCCTTACTATATGCCGCAGCACACTGCAATGCCGCAGGCTGCACCGCAGATGCCGCAGGCACAGCCGCAGTACGGCGTACAGCAGCCGCAGCCGGCTGCACCGCAGCAGCCGACAGACAGCGATCACTTTGACGCGCTGCCGAGCCTTGCACAACTGCATCAGGCACTGGAGGATGAGCGCCGTGTGCCGGATTTGCAGCATACGGACCCCGCACCGCAGATGCCGCAGGCACAGCACCCGGTGCAGCCGCCGGTTCAGCCGCCGGTAGAACAACCGCATAAGCAGCCGCAGACACCCGCACATACGGTGTCGCAGCCCGCACAGCGGTTTGTGATTGAAGACCTCGCGCTTGAAGAAGACGAGGAGGATCACACAAAAAAAAAAGAACAGGGGGAGAGGAGCCAGTTTTCCTCTCTTTTGAGACGCTTCCTACCGAAGAACAACTGAAAAAACAGTTGGCGCACAGCCACTCGAAACCGTCCGGCCTTTCCGCCGGAGATTCGCCGACACGTGAACAGCTGCAAAAGGAACGGATCCGAATCAAATATCGCAAAAGCGTGCTTTCGGTCATTCGTAACACAATCTTCACGTTGATCACGGTTGCCGCTGTCGCGGTCCTGGTTGCAGTTTTGCTGTTGCCGGTATTGCGGATTTACGGCACATCCATGACGCCGACGCTTGAGGAGGACAACATTGTTGTTTCGCTCAAGGGCAGTGATTTTAACACCGGCGATGTGGTTGCGTTTTATTACAACAATAAAATCCTGGTCAAGCGCGTGATTGCGCGGGCCGGACAGTGGGTCAACATCGACCCCGACGGTACCGTCTATGTTGACAACGTCGCGATTGATGAACCCTATATCGACCAGAAGGCATTCGGTGAATGTGATATCGAACTGCCGTATCAGGTGCCCGAAAACCGCGTCTTCGTGATGGGTGACCACCGGGACGTTTCGGTCGACTCCCGCAACACGTCCATCGGACCGATTGCGGAGGAGCAGATCGTCGGGCGTATCATCTATAATTTATGGCCGCTGAGTGAATTCGGCGCTGTAAAATAATCGAAAATCAGAAAACTACGAAAAACCAACGAAAGGGGGCGTATAAGTGTTTTATAGATTAACTGCCGCAGTACGGCGTAACCGGAAATGGTTCATTGTATTGGCAGGCATTATCGTGTTTGTGACAACTTATGCGCTGATCCTTCCTGCGATAACCATAGACAAGGATACGGCAATTGACGAGCCCGGTATGGAGGTCGTTTTGCAAGAAAGTGAAACGGCGCCGGACGTTGAGACGGAACCAACGGAGGAAACCGAATCAACGGAAGAGACGGAACCAACGGAGGAGACTGCGCCGCCGGCAGCGGCGATGCCCGCAATCACCTTGGAGGAATCCATCGGAAATGTGTCAATGAAATTGGATGCGCCGGAGGGCGTCTTCCCTGCAGACACAACGATGATCCTGCAAGCGGTTGAAGACACGAAGTCAATTTCTTCCATTGAAGACGCGGTCACAGATCCGGTCAAACAGGTACAGGCCGTTGAAGTCGCCTTCCAAACCCCGGGCGGCGAACCCGTGGAACCGCAAGAACCGTTCACGCTGACCGTGGAACCAGCGCAGACCGACGAAGATACTTCGCAAGTGGTTGTTACGCTGGACAAAGACGGCAAAGCCGATATCCCTGCTGCAAAAACAGACGATACGGTGGAGTTGCTCATCTTGCCTGATGAAGTGCCGGTCGTGGCTGTGGTTGAAACGCAGGAACTACACACCACGCTGCTGACGGCATCCGGAAAGACCTATGAAGCAACCGTGACGTATGACAAAAACGCAAACATTCCCGAAGGATCGACGCTGCGTCTGACAGAATTCAAAGAAAAAAGCCGCGACTACCGCGATGCAAAACAGGCGGTGATCGACGCCGGTATCGTGACATCGGTATCGACCGCGGACAGCGAAGAAACAGACAGTTTTCTTGACAATGCAGTTTCTTATCCGCTGTTGTCCATCGGCGGCGGACTGGCTGCACCGAAGAATACCAACAGTTCCGAAGAAGAGACCGACATCGGGTTTGATGCCTTTGACCTTACGATCCTTGACAAAGACGGCAACGAGATTGAGCCGGCTGCCCCCGTGCAGGTGGAAATCACCATGAAGGAGTTGCCGAAGGACATTGAAGAAGAAGAGTTCGTTTCCAGCGTGAAGGTGACGCATTTGCGCGAAACCGGCGAAGGGATCCGCGCAGAGGTCGTTGCCGAAAACGGCTCCGGAACGCCCGGCGAAGTCAGCGTGGAAGAGAACGCGGCGGTCATCAGCTTTGAAACCGACAGTTTCTCCTACTATACGGTGACCTGGACCTACAGGTCCAACAACAGAACCTACTACCGTTCCTCCAATATCCACTATGGCTATATGAACGGCAGCCGGTTCGTTGAATTCCCCAACGGAACGCCCGGAAACAACGTCATCAGCATCAATTCCAACCATACACCGGCATTCCTGATTTATGATGTGGCAGGCTACCAGTTTGACAGCGCCCATCTCGACAGCGCCACCGGCACCGAGATTGAGCCGCTGATCCGGTATAACAACAGCCGCTGGCAGTATATA
>CACYCR010000106.1 GCA_902772935.1 Oscillospiraceae bacterium | reverse complement strand
GGCGCGACAGGCTCTTCCAAAGCGCACAACGCCCAGTCGGTGGAAACCTGCGGCGCGGAAGTCCAGAAGGGTAACGCCCCCGAGGAACGCAAGCTGCAGCGGCTGTTCCGAAGCCACGACGCCTGCCGTATGATCAAACGCTGCAATGATTTCGGCGCGGGCGGCGTCTCGGTCGCCATCGGCGAGCTGGCCGACGGTCTGGACATCAACCTGGACGCTGTGCCGAAAAAGTATGAAGGCCTCGACGGCACCGAGCTCGCGATCAGCGAATCACAGGAGCGTATGGCTGTGGTGGTCGAAGCGAAGGATGTTGACGCATTCCTGGCGCTTGCTAAAGAAGAAAACCTGCAGGCGTGCCCGGTGGCAACGGTCAAGGCGGAAAAACGCCTGACAATGCACTGGAACGGTCATGTGATCGTGGATGTCAGTCGCGAATTTCTCAATTCCAACGGCGCCGAAAAGCACATTTCCATTACACCGGCGCATCCGAAATCCTATGAAAAACAGGTGCGCGGCACCTTTATAGAAAACTACAAGGCGATCGCGAACGACCTCAACATCTGCTCAAAGCGCGGTCTCAGCGAACGCTTTGATTCGACCATCGGCGCCGGTACCGTGCTGATGCCGTTCGGCGGCAAATATCAGCGCACCCCGATTCAGGCGATGGTGCAGAAAATCTCCACCGAGCGAAAGCACACCGACGATTGCTCGCTGATGGCGTGGGGCTATAATCCGTTCATTACCGAGCAAAGCCCGTATCACGGCGCATACCTTGCGGTCGTGGAGTCCGTCGCAAAGCTGATCGCCACCGGCGCGTCGTTTGAAGATGTTTACCTGACTTTCCAGGAGTATTTCGAAAGTCCGCGCAAGGACGGTGAACGCTGGGGCAAGCCGCTTTCGGCGCTGCTCGGCGCGTTTAAGGCGCAAATGGACCTGCAGATCGGCTCCATCGGCGGCAAGGATTCCATGAGCGGCTCCTTCGAAGACCTTGACGTTCCGCCGACGCTTGTCTCTTTTGCAGTTACCACGGAAAAGGTCAAGGACATCGTGCCGAACGAGTTCAAGGCGGCCGGCAACAAGGTCGTGCTGCTCAAACCCGATTATGACGAAAACCATTTGCCGAAGGCGGCGTCTCTGATCGAAACGTTTGGTACGGTGACGCATCTTTTGCGGTCCGGCAAGGCCGTCAGCTGCTATACGCCCGGCATGGGCGGCATCGCGGAAGCGGTGGCAAAAATGGCAATCGGCAACGGCTTCGGTTTCTGCTACGACCCGCAGCTGACCGTCAAGGATCTGTTCTCCTACTGCTACGGCGGGTTCCTGCTCGAACTGAGCGAAGACATTGATGTCGGCGTGCGCGTCGGTACCGTCACGGATGACGGCTGCCTGACGCACCGCGCGGAGAGCATGACGCTCGCATCCTTCAGTGCGTATTACGAAGCAAAGCTCGAACCGGTTTACAGCTGCAACATCGAAAACACGCAAAAGACCGTCGAGACTTTTACCTATCAGGCAAAATCGCGCGTTGCCCCGGCGATCCATGTGGCAAAGCCGAAGGTCATCATCCCGGTCTTCCCCGGCACCAACTGTGAATACGACAGTGCAAAAGCGGTTCGTGACGCCGGCGGCGAGGCGGATATTCTTGTTATCAACAACCTTTCCTCTGCAGGCATCCGCGAGAGCGTGGATGAATTTGCAAAACGCCTCAAGGCGTCGCAGATGATCTTCATCCCCGGCGGATTCTCCGGCGGCGACGAGCCCGAAGGCAGCGGCAAGTTCATCACAGCCTTCTTCCGCAACGCGGCGATCAGGGACGGCGTGACCGAGCTGCTGGAACAGCGCGACGGTCTGATCTGCGGCATCTGCAACGGCTTCCAGGCACTCATCAAACTCGGCCTTGTCCCGTACGGCAAGATCATGGATACGGACGAGACCTGCCCGACCCTGTCTTATAACACGATCGCGCGCCATCAGTCGAAGATCGTGCAGACGCGCATTGCGTCGAACAAGTCACCGTGGCTGTCTCTGACTGAGCCCGGCGATATTTACAGTGTGCCGATCTCCCACGGCGAGGGCCGCTTCATTGCAAGCGAAGACCTTGTGCGGCAGCTTGCGGCAAACGGACAGATCGCAACACAGTATGTCGATCTTTCCGGCGCGGCATCCGCAGACGTGCAGTTCAATCCGAACGATTCCGTGTTTGCCATTGAAGGCATCACATCCCCGGACGGCCGTGTCTTCGGCAAGATGGGTCACAGCGAACGTGTCGGCGACGGCCTGTATAAAAACGTTCCCGGCAATTATAACATCCGCATGTTTGAAGCGGCAGTCAAATATTTTAAATAAGAATCAGGAGGTACCCCATGGCATATCTCAGCGACATTGAAATTGCACAGCAGTGCAAAATGCGCCCGATTACCGAAATTGCGGCGGCGGCGAACATCGACGATCGGTACGTCGAGCAATACGGAAAATATAAGGCAAAGATTGACCCCGCACTTCTGAAGGACGTTGACCGGAAAAACGGAAAACTCATTCTTGTCACAGCGATCACCCCGACGCCGGCCGGCGAGGGCAAAACCACAACGACCATCGGTCTCGCCGACGGTTTGAAACGCATCGGCAAAAACGTCATGGTCGCGCTGCGTGAACCGTCCCTCGGTCCCGTGTTCGGTATCAAGGGCGGCGCTGCCGGCGGCGGATACGCCCAGGTGGTGCCGATGGAGGACATCAACCTGCACTTCACCGGTGACTTCCATGCCATCGGTGCGGCAAACAACCTGCTTGCCGCCATGCTGGACAACCATATTCAGCAGGGCAACGCCCTCGGTATCGACGTGCGCAAGATCACATGGAAACGCTGCGTGGATATGAATGACCGTCAGTTGCGCTTTATCGTGAACGGTCTCGGTGGCAAGGTCAACGGCGTACCCCGCGAGGACGGTTTTGACATCACGGTTGCATCCGAGATCATGGCAGTGTTCTGCCTTGCAAGCTCGATCACCGACCTGAAGGAACGCCTGTCGCGCATAATCGTCGGTTACACCTACGATGACAAGCCGGTCACTGCCGGTGATCTGAAGGCGGTCGGCGCGATGACGGCGCTGCTCAAGGATGCGATGAAACCGAACCTCGTGCAGACGCTTGAAGGCACACCCGCGTTCGTTCACGGCGGCCCGTTCGCGAACATCGCCCATGGCTGCAACTCCGTGATGGCGACGCGCCTTGCGATGAAGCTCGGCGATTACGCGGTGACGGAAGCCGGCTTCGGCGCCGACCTCGGCGCGGAAAAATTCCTCGACATCAAGTGCCGTATGGCCGGTTTGACGCCGGACGCGGTTGTCGTTGTTGCAACGGTCCGCGCGCTGAAAATGCACGGCGGCCTGGACAAAAAGCAGCTTGCGACCGAAGATCTTGCTGCGCTGGAACGCGGCATTCCGAACCTGCTGCGCCACGTTTCCAATATCAAAAATGTGTACGGCCTGCCATGTGTGGTTGCAGTGAACCGCTTTCCGACCGACACGGACGCGGAAATCGATTTTATCATTGAAAAGTGCCGCGCGCTCGGCGTCAATACGGTGCTTTCCACCGTTTGGGCAGACGGCGGTGCAGGCGGTGTAGCACTTGCCGAAGAAGTCGTTCGTCTGTGCGAAGCGGAAGAAGGCAACTTCACCTTTTCCTATGAACTGGACGGTACGATCGAAGAAAAAATCGAAGCAGTTGTCAAAAAGATCTACGGCGGCAGCGGCATCAGTGTCCTGCCCGGCGCGAAAAAACAGATTGCAACGCTGACCGCACTCGGCTTCGACAAACTGCCGGTCTGCATCGCAAAGACACAATACAGCTTTTCCGATGATCCGACCAAGCTCGGCGCGCCGGAAGACTTTACCGTCACGATCAAGAACGTTAAGGTCTCTGCCGGCGCAGGCTTCCTGGTTGTCCTGACCGGCGACATCATGACCATGCCCGGCCTGCCGAAATCTCCGGCAGCAGAGCGCATTGATGTTGCGGAAGACGGCACCATCAGCGGATTGTTCTGATTCGATTAACAAAAACAGGGGAGAGATGCTTGCGTTTCAGCCCCTGTTTTTTTCATGTTAACTGTATTTTTCAACCGCTTAGCATAAAATCCGTGACGAATGGATGCAGTTATGCTATGCTATAGCCACAGGAGGTGAATCCATGAAACTGAATCTGATCCATGCAGTGCAAAAAGAAACAGAGATCACTGTCAAGGGCGATACAGCCAGCGAAGAAGTCCAGCGGATTCTGGCTTTTTTGAATGCAGACGCCGGACAGGGTGTGATTCTGCTGGAACGGGAGGACGAACGGTTTTTGTTCAGTCCCGATGAAATCGTGTATGTGGAGGTGACGGGCGGAAAGACCAATGCCGTGACCACACAGGGAATCTACGAAGTGAAGGAAAAGCTCTATCAACTGGCGGCTTCACTGAAACGGGACGGCTTTATTCAGATTAACAAAAGCACACTTGTCAATATCCATTATGTGAAATCCATTTCGGCGGAATTCAGCGGCAACTACACCGCAAAACTCAAGGACAGAAGAGAAACACTGACCATTTCCAGAACGTATTTTCAATCATTCAAACAATTTGTCAGGAGGTAATATGATGAAAACACTTACACGTATTTTTTGTTTCGGGTTCGTCGGGAGCGGCATCGGCGCATGGGTAATGTCTGCGATTTGCTGCCTGAATCGTCTGAACGGAAGTGTGCAGATCGATGCAATGGAACTGCTGTATTGGGTGGCAGCCTCTTTTTTGATGGGTGCCGTGACGATGATCCTTTACACGGAGAAGCTGCATTTTCTGCTGTTGACCGTCATCCACTTTGTCCTTTGCTTTGCCATTGTTTTCGGCGCGGTCAGCCTGTGCGGATATGCAGACGGTGCGCTCGCGTCCGTCCGGGCGATGATGCCGGAGTTTTTGATCATCTATGCGGCGGTTTTCCTGGTGGTATTAACGGTATCCAAACTGAACGAACACGCTGTCAACAAAGCATTAAAAGATCGGTGATAAACCCGAATTCAAAAGCCGAGATGCACAGTCTGAAGTGCATCTCGGCTTTTCAGCTTCTTTGGTTGCGGAAGATTATGCGTCTGCTTCTTTCACGCGGATCTTGTCAAGCGGAATGTTCTTGATTGCCTGGAAAGATGCATCGCTGATGACGTGCTCAATGCGGCAGGCGTCCTCTGTTGCCGTCTCCGGATCTACACCGAGCGCGACAAAAAACGCGGAAATGTAAGTGTGCCGGTCATAGATTTTTTCTGCGATTTCGCGACCGAGCTCTGTCAATGTCAGGTGACCGCTCTGGTCAATATTAAGATAGCCGCCGTCGCGCAGCAGATTGACTGCACGGCTGACACTCGGTTTAGAATAATTCATGTATTCGCTGACATCAACGGAGCGAACATAGCTTTTCTTCTTTGATAAGATCAAAATGGATTCCAGATACATTTCACCGGATTCTTGAATCGACATGCGCTCACCTCTTTGTTTTTCATTGTTTATTAGTATACCATAGAATCTCCGGGATTGCAAGTGGTGCCCCGGATTTGTTCGCACCGCGTCAGGGCAGACGCTTTTTCATAGCGCCGGGCGTCATGCCGTACGCCTCGCGAAAGCACTTGATGAAATAGCTTTCGGAGCAAAACCCGAGGTCGTACGCGATTTCGGAGGTGCTTTTGTTTTCGCGCAGCATCCCTTTGGCGTATTCGAGCCGCTGCGCGCGGATGTAAGCGCGCATGGTCTGGCCGACTGTCTGACGAAACAGCAGACAGAGATATTCCGGCGAAAGACCGCAGTGCTGCGCGAGGACGTCCGCGCTCAGCGCAGCGTGCAGATGGGTGTGGATGTAATGCAGACATTTACGCACCGCCGGGGGATAGTTGCGGTGATCGCGGCATTGGTCCACCTGCTTTGTAAGCTCGATGCACCGGCTTTGCAGATACTGCAGGATTGTCTGTGCGTCCGGCATTTTGTCAATGGCAAAAATGCTCTCATCGGAAAAGTTGAAGGCTTCGGTCTGGTCCAGTCCGCCCTGAATCGCGTACCGTGTGGCGAGTGTGATGCAGGCGACAGACCAGTATTTCATCTGGGTCAGCGGATGCTCCGAGAGTCTGCCGGCAACCACCGTTTGCTGCAGCAGGGACTGCAGCATCTGCGTTGTCCGGGGAACGTCACCGTTCTGAATGCAGGAATAAAACTGCAGCTCCGTTTCGTAAGGGGTATGCAGCGCGGTACTTTCGCGCTCGGAAAACAGATCGGTCGTTTCCATAAAGCGGATTTCCGCGGGGACAGTCTGATTCATGAAGAAGTCACTCCCGTCTCGGTCTTTTTTATACTATATCACATTTTCAGGAAACAAACAACGATAAATGATATTTTTCAACGAAAAATTATATAATTTTTTGATGTGTCCTAATAAAATAAAGATAGAATGGTCACCGGCGTGATCTGATTACAGAAAAAGGAGATAACGGTATGAAGCATCCCGAACTCATCAACAAAATGACGCTCGCGCAAAAAGCGAGTTTCGTGTCCGGCTATGATTACTGGCATCTGGAAGAGGCGGAAGACCTCGGCCTTCCGAAAATTATGGTGACGGACGGTCCGAACGGTCTGCGTAAGCAGAATCCCAACGGAGAATCCGTCGGCCTGGGCAACTCGTTCCCCGCGACCGCGTTCCCCAATTCCGCAACGTCTAGCTGCTCCTGGGATCCCGATTTGATCCGCAGGGAAGGCGAAGCTCTCGGCGAAGAGTGCCTGAAGGAGCGCGTCTCCGTGCTGCTCGGCCCCGGGACCAACATCAAACGCGCACCGACCTGCGGCAGAAACTTCGAATACTTTTCAGAGGATCCCGTGCTGTCCGGCGAATGTGCGGCGGCGTGGATCAACGGCGTGCAGAGCAAAGGTGTCGGCGCTTCGCTCAAGCATTTTGCCGCCAACAGCCAGGAAGCGTTCCGCATGGTGATCAATGAGGTCATTGACGAGCGCGCACTGCGGGAGTTGTACCTCACCGCATTTGAAATTGCGACAAAGAAGGCGCAGCCCTGGACAATCATGAACTGTTATAACCGCATCAACGGTGTCTACGGTTCCGAGCAGGTCCATTTGCAGCAGGAGATCGCCCGCGGCGAATGGGGCTTTGACGGTCTGTTCATCACGGACTGGGGCGCCTCGGTGGATCGGATTCCCGGTCTGAAAGCCGGGACGGATCTGGAAATGCCGTCGAGCGGTGCCTGGAACACGGAGAAAATTATCAGCGCCGTGCAGAACGGCGAACTGGACGAAAGCGTTCTTGACGAACGTGTGGACGCTGTGGTTGATCTGATTCTGAAATCGAAGCCGGCGCTGGAAACCGTCCATGACTTTGATCAGAAGGCGCACCATGCGCTTGCGCGCGAAGTTGCGGAGCAGTCGATGCAGCTTTTGAAAAATGACGACAACATTCTGCCGCTGAAGAAGGGCGCGAAGATCGCCGTGATCGGTGAAATGGCAAAGTTCCCGCGTTATCAGGGCGCAGGCTCGTCTGTAGTCAATCCCTTTGCGGTGGATACGGCGTATTACGGTCTCGGCAAACGCGGCGTCGATTTCACGTATGCTAAGGGCTACAGCAAGGGCAAAGACATCATTGACGATCAGCTTGTCCGCGAGGCGGTCATTGCCGCAAAACGCGCGGATGTCGCCGTTGTGTTCGCCGGCCTGACGGAAGAGTTTGAGGGCGAAGGCTATGACCGTGAAAATATCCGCATGCCGAATTGCCACAACAACCTCATCCTGAAGGTTGCGGAAGCGAACCCGAATACCGTTGTTGTTCTTGCAGGCGGCAGCGTAGTGGAAATGCCCTGGATCGACAGCGTAAAGGGTCTGCTGAACTCCGGTCTCGGCGGCGAAGCGGGCGGTGACGCCGTAGCGCGCATCCTGCTCGGTGAAGTCAACCCGAGCGGCAAAACAACGGAGACCTATCCGCTTTACTGGCAGAACAACCCGACCTATGACAATTATCCCGGCGGCCCGGTGACCTCTGAGCACAGAGAGTCCATCTATATCGGTTACCGCTATTATGACAAGGCGCAAAAAGACGTGCTGTTCCCGTTCGGCTACGGTCTGTCCTACACGACGTTCGAATACAGCGCGTTGAAGCTGCCCAAGAAAAAGATCAAGGATACGGATACACTGACCGTCAAATTCAAGGTTAAAAACACCGGTGACGTTGCCGGCGCAGAAATTGCGCAGCTTTATGTCGCGGATGACGAATCCACGATCTTCCGTCCGGTGAAGGAACTCAAAGGCTTCAAAAAAGTTTTCCTTGCGCCCGGCGAGACTGCAGACATCGAACTGACGCTGGACAAGCGTGCATTCGCGTTCTTCAATGTCAACACCAACGATTGGTGCGTGGAGACCGGCGCGTTCACAATTCAGGTCGGCGCATCCAGCCGCGACATCAAGCTCGAAGGCAAAGTGACGGTGGAATCCACAGAGGACTGCGAGATCCCCGATTACAGAACCACGGCGCCTGCGTATTACGATGATGTCTGCATGATCACACGCAACGATTTTGAGGTGCTGTACGGTCCGCTGCCGTCACCGGTCCGCGACCCGGGTGAGAAGATCGACATCTACTGCTGCCTGAACGACGCGAAGGACACCAAGTGGGGCGGCCGCATCTGCAAGCTGATCAGCGCCGCAATGAGCAAAGCCGGCTCCGCGGAAAACGGCGACGGCAAGATGCTTGCCGCTATGGCAACGCAGATCCCGATCCGCAACTTCATCGCCATGTCCATGGGCGTCTTTACACAGGAAATGGCAGACGGACTGCTGCGTGTGCTCAATGATGAAGAATCGAGCCTTTCCGGCGTCATGAAGATCATCAAGGGCATTCCGCAGGCAATCGCAAAGCTGCCCGGCTTGCTGAAAGCGATATGATCAAATCATATAAAAAACGAAGGACGCGGTTTCGACTGCGTCCTTCGCTTTTGTGCTTTTGTTATTTGACAATGTACACTTTGACGCCGTGCGGCGCAAGGTCGGCGGTCACACTGCTGCCGGTTGTGTCCGTGTCTTCCCAGACGTCGTGGATGGTGTAGCTTGCCTTTTCCGCCAGGTCGACAAACCCTTCGTTTGCAATCGCTTTCAGGTCCAGCGTATATTGTGCCGGGCTGTTTGTCTTATTGAAGACGCAGACGGCAACGCGCGCGTCGGTCAGCGGCTTCACCAGGACGTCACGCAGACCGAATTTGATCCGGCGGCCGGGGATGCCGCGCGCATCCTGATCAATGGCGATCATGTCTTTGTTGGTCAGCAGCCGCAGCAGTCGGCTGTCCTTGTCCGGCGTGCCGTCGGGCTTGACAAAGATGCGCACATCGTTGCCGAGAATCAGCGGCGAGGCCATCATACACCATAAGGAGAAGTGGGAACGGTTTTCTTCATGTGTCAGGTTTCCGTTGCCGCATTCAAGCATATCCGGGTCGTTCCAGCCGCCGACGCCCGCGTATTTTGCAAGACGGACCGTGGCTTCATAAATCCCGAGTATGGAGGCCCAGACGGGCTTGATGTCGCCGGTGGTCCGCCAGAGGTTGCCGGCCTCTGCGCCCCATTTATACGGCCGGTTGAAGCCCCATTCGCAAATGGAGAATACGATCGGCTTTTCAGGAACGCTGTTTTGTGCAGCGTATGCCTTTGTGGCACGTTTGAGCTCGCGGCCCATCAGCTTGTACTGCAACGCGGCGCTGTCAAAACGGGAGCCGACCGGATTGTCAAAAACGAGCGTGTTGACGCCTTGCTGCAGACGGATGGTCGTCTGAATCCGGCGCTCCCCGTGGAAGGGTGCGCGTCCCTTTGCGGCATACAGATGCACTTCTTCTTTGCCGTTCGCCGTGATGCGCACAAAGCGTTCGGCGTCTGCTGCTTTGGCAACAAGCAGCGTCAGGGTATAGTCGCCGTCAGCGTCAACCTCCGCATTGACGGAAAACGATCCCTCGCGGGCGGACAGGCCGACAATGAAGCGATGACCGATGGCGTCGTCCTTGACAATCTTTGCGCCGCCTTTGAGAACGACGTCATCGACGCCGTAGACGGCAAACGCGCTTTCACCGGGACGGGACAATTCAATCTGCCGGATGCGCGGCGCCTTTTCGGAGATCGGCACATTGTGGCAGAAATCATATTTGAAGTATTCGACGCCCCATGCGGCAAAGGTGTCTGCGTCGATGGCTTCATGCCGCAGCGAGCCGGGATAATCCTCACAGGTCAGCGTCCCGTTGGAGGAATAGATGCCGAGCTTCAGGCCGAGAGCGTTGACATCGTCAACGAGCGCTTTGATGCCATGCGGAAAGGTCGCTTTGTCACATTGCAGGCGGCCGTCTTTGCCGCGTTCGGAGCTTTGCCAGCAGTCGTCGATGTTGACGTACCGGTACCCGGCGTCGGCCAGACCGCTTTTTTGCATGGCAACGGCGATCTCCCGGATGAGGTCTTCGTTGATGTGAGTGGCAAAGAGATTCCAGCTGGACCAGCCCATCGGCGGCGTCAGTGCAACGCCGTTGCTGTAGGGCTGCGTCGTCCGTTGATCCAGCCGGATCTTTTGGAGCAGGTGCTTGATTTCGCAGAACGGGCAGAAATCCGGTTCTGCTTTTTTCTTTGCGACGAGTGCTGCCGCGGTGCTCACGGCTGCGGCGGAAGCGGCGATCCAGGGTGTTTTTTTCATTTGCAGTACCTCCGATACGATTGGATTATAGCAGTGCGAATGTGCGCAGGAAAAAGACGGTGATGAAAATGGTGAACATGGAGAAGACGGACGTCCAGACCACGAACTGCGCGCCAAGCTGGTCGTCGCCGCCGATCTCACCGATCATGACGGCGGAGGACACGGCGATCGGTGAACCGAAAATGGCAACGAGCGCGGGGTATTCGACCTTGCCGATCGTGAGAATGCCAAGGCGGGTCAGCAGAACTCCGGCAGAGATGGCAAGCAGCGGCGCAAAAACGATTCGCATGAAGGTGCCGAGCGCGATTTGCCGGCGCAGCGTTTTGACGGCAGTGAAATCAAACCGTGCGCCGAGAACGACAAGCGCCAGCGGTGTTGCCGCTTTTGCGGCGATGGACAGCGCCGAGAAGAAAAACGGGCAGTCCCGTTCCAGCAAGAAGACGGCCGTGCCGTCAGCACGCAGCGGCAAAAGCGAACGGATGAAAATGACCAGAAGGCCCAGCGCGACACTGATGATGAGCGGATTCTTGACGGTGCGCAGCAGCGTTTCACCAATGCTCGGCTTGCGCGTTTCATCGGAATAATAGGACAGGCAGATCACGGCGAGCATGTTGAACAGCGGAATCGTGGCTGCGGTTGCGACCGCGGTAAATGCAACAGCGGGCGCGCCGCCGAGCGCTTCGGCGAGCGGAATGCCGACGATGGCGCAGTTGGAACGGAAGACGCACTGAATGAACGGTCCCTTCTGCAGTCGGTTCGGGATGAACAGCTTCGCAAGCAGTGTGCCGATGAGCGCAAGCAGCAGCACGATTGCCACGCAGAACAGCACAGCGCGCCAGTTGACGTCGGACAGCGTTTCGATGTCATAGACGTTGCAGAACAGCAGCAGCGGCAAAAACACACGGAACACAAGGCTGTTTGCTTTTTTGAAAAACGCCTGATCGGCAAAATGGAGCTTTCGCAACAGCACGCCGAGCAGCATCAGCAGCAAAATCGGCATGACCGCATTGAACGAATAAAGAAAAATCTCTGACATGATATTGCCTCGGTTTTTGAAGATTATTCACACTGCCGGACAGCCGTGACCGTCAGCGTTTTGTCGTCGGCACAAAAGCCGATGTCGAACTGCGCATAGCGCATAAAGTATTCGCGGGTCGGGTCGTTGTGGTATCCCGGGCGAGGGTCCTGCGCGAGCGCTTCTGTCAGTGCCGGCAGCAGCGATTGCGGCAGCAGCGCCTGCAGCGCAGCGGGAAAGACCACCTGCAGTGCGGTTTTGTCACCCGGCAGTGCAAAGCCGTTGGATGCATCGGGGTACGCGTCGGCGTAGGGGAGGTACGGCTTGATGTCAAACAGCGGCGTGCCGTCCATCAGATCGCCGCCGGACACGCGCAGCACGGGACCGGCGCCGGTGTTCTCCACGGCGCAAAGGCGTACACAGGAAAGACCGATCGGATTCGGGCGGAACGGCGACCGGCTGGCAAAAACGCCGACGCGTATGTTGCCGCCGAGCTTCGGCGGGCGAACCGTCGGTGAAAAGCCTTCGGCTTCGGAAAACCGCCACAGCAGCCACAGATGCGAATAAGCTTCGATGCCGCGGATGAAATCCGGATTGGAAAAGTCCGACGTAAAAACTATGCGGCCCTGCAGCTCTTTGGCCAGACCACTTTGGCGCGGCAAGCCGAATTTTGTCGGAAAATCGCAGTGATAGACCGCGATCGGCGTCAGCAGCAACGGTTCCAGACGAATCCCTCCATTCTTAACTTTCTTATCATATCATAAAACTCTTCTTTTTTCAATTGACAAATAGAAAAGAAGCAGATATAATTTATACTGTATCAATCTGTACGCGGCGTTTTGTTGCCGTACATCTGCAGGAGGTTTCTGATGGCATCGTTTATTTTTCATTCCGGATGGTTTTCCATTGCACGAAACGGGAAAGTGATTTGCGCCTTCCGCGTCGGTGATGTGTTTTGCGAAGTCGGCGAACAGCGCAGCGATTACACGATGAACCGCGGCTCGTTTCAACTGAAGGAAAAGGTTCGCTACCGGCATCCGCTGTTCATTCAGGCGGTCAAGCAGGAAGGCGAGTCCGCCATTCTGACGCTGACGGAGGGGCAGGCGGTATTTACGCTGGAACACGACGGTGAGCAGATCAAAATACAGATGACCGGCATTGAAAGCGATAAAAAAATCTGGTTCAAACTGCCGGCGACAAAGGACGAGGCCGTCTACGGTACCGGCGAAACCTTTACACACTTCAATCTGCGCGGCAGCAAGGCGCACGTCTGGGTCAGTGAACACATCAACGCCGGACAGGTCGCGGAAAAGCTGGTGAAGAATGTTCTAGGCATTCATCGTCCCGACAAGGTAAAGAAGTTTGAAAAGTATGCGTCATACTATGTGCAACCGACGTTTTTGTCGAGCCGGAAATATTTCTTCCATACCGACGCCACGGCGATCACCCGCTTTGATTTCACGTCGGAGACGGAGCATCGCGTGCAGATGAATCAGATCGCGCCGGTGTATATCGGCTTCGGTGATGATTTTGAAGCGGTGCTGACGAATCTGACCGATCTCATCGGCCGGCAGATTCCGTTGCCGGCATGGGTCTATGACGGCGAAATCCTCGGCGTACAGGGCGGCACCGAGATCATGGACAAGAAGCTGCAGACGGCGCTGGATCACGATATGGCAGTCTGCGGTGTCTGGATTCAGGACTGGGAAGGCCGCCGCATGACCGCGGTCGGCAAGCAGCTTTTCTGGAACTGGGAATGGGACAGGGAACTCTATCCCGAGCTTGACAAGCGCATTGCCGCATACGCCGAAAAGGGCGTGAAGATCCTCGGCTACTGCAATCCCTTCCTCGCGGTGGAAAAGCCGCTGTATCAGATCGCGGCGGAAAAAGGCTACTGCGTCAAGGACAAGGACGGCAATGACTATCTTGTCACGATCACGACCTTCCCCGCGGCAATGGTCGACCTGACCAACCCGGACGCCTACGAATGGATCAAGGGCATCATCAAAGAGAACATGATCGGTTTCGGCCTTGCCGGCTGGATGGCGGACTTCGGCGAATATCTGCCGACGGACTGCGTGCTGTTCAGCGGTGAGGATCCTTATATCGTTCACAATACTTGGCCAACCCTTTGGGCAAAGGTCAACCGCGAAGCACTGCGGGAAACCGGCAAGGAAGGGGAGATTTTCTTCTACACCCGCGCCGGATTCACCGACACCGTGAAATATTCCACCATGATGTGGAACGGTGACAACCACGTTGATTTCACCTATGACCTCGGTCTGCCGTCGGTCATCCCGGCAATGCTGTCGCTGACCTGCTGCGGCTTCGGCCTGAGCCATTCCGACATCGGCGGCTACACCACGTTCATGAACCTCAAACGTTCGGAAGAGCTGTTCATGCGCTGGTGCGAGATGAACGCCTTTTCACCGCTGCTGCGCGGCCATGAGGGCCTCAATCCCGACCTCAACGCGCAGTTTGACGCGAGCGAGACCGTGCTGCGTCACGGCGCTGCGATGAGTAAAAACCACGCGCTGCTCAAGCCCTATCTGATGGCGGCCGACAAGAAAAACAGCGAAACCGGCGTTGGCATCGTCCGCCCGCTGTTCTTCTACTACGATGAACCGCGCGCCTATGACGAACTGCACGAATACCTGCTCGGCAGAGACATCCTTGTCGCGCCGGTGATCGAAGAGGATGCCGTGACCCGCGAGGTTTATCTCCCGGCGGACACCTGGATCCACGCCCCGACCGGCAAGGAGTATCAGGGCGGCGTTTATATCGTCGACGCACCGGTGGGCAGTCTGCCCGTCTTCTACCGCAAAGACGCGGACGCCGCCGTCCACGAGATGTTCGGCGCCATGCATTTCCCAAAGGAGAGTGAACTGTATGTCTGAGTTGCTGTCCCGCCTGAACGCAGCCAATGACGTTGCGATCCACAGCGTATTCGATGAGTGCTTTCGCACTTTCGGCAATGTGCTGCAGCCGGCGCTGTACGCCCCGCTGGCGGCGTATCTCACGGACTGTACCGCCATTCCGGAAACGGGCAATGTCTACGTCGCATCCGTACCGGAGATGGAGGCGCTGCCTGCGTTCGATGAAATTCAAAAAACGGTTTACGGCGGCATGCCGATCCAGATCGGCTACTGCAACGGCCGCAACACCACCTATAACGGCTTTGAGTACCACAAGGGCAGCGAGATCAATGTTGCCGCAACGGATCTGATGCTCGTACTCGGACATACCTGGCAGATCCGGGACAACTGCTTTTCGGTCGGTGATGAAACCGTCTTCTTTGTGCCGCAGGGCACGGCGATCGAACTGTTTCAGACGACGCTGCATCTGTCGCCCTGCCGGGTCTGCGATGCGGGCTTCCGGGCGGTGGTGATTTTGCCGCGCGGGACGAATACACCGCTGCAGGAAAAGCCGGCGTCGCCGCAGGGTGAAGCGCGGCTGCTGCTGCAAAAAAACAAGTGGGTGCTCTCGCATCCCGAACGTGAACCGCTGATGCGGCAGGGGGCGTTCCCCGGTTTGCTCGGTGAAAATAAAGAATTATTCTATTAACAGAGAGGTTTAATGATGTCATTTCAATTTGCTTATGTTCCCATCGGTGTGCCGACGTTTCATCTGGAATCGGCGGCTGCCGCTTTCGACGCATCCGTTTCCCTGCTCAAAACGATTGATGCCGACGTGCGCGTCCCGGACGAAATGCTGCTGTCCCTTGACAAGCTGCGTGCGTTCCTGGATACGCTGCACCCGGATTTTTTGATCGTGCAGAATGTGACCTTTGCAAACGCCGCCTATATGAGCGAGGTACTGCGCCGGTTTGATTGTCCGGTTCTGCTCTGGACGCTGCGCGAACCCGTGATCGACGGCGGCCGGCTGCGTCTGAATTCCATGACGGGCGCATTCTCCGCCGGCAACGCCATGCGTGCCTTCGGCCGCCGCTTTGCCTATGTGTTCGGCGCGCCGCAGGAGGACGTCGTGCAGAAGAAGATCGCTGCGGTGATCGCGGCGGCAAAAGTGAAGACGGCGATGCAGAGTCTCAACCTTCTGCAGGTGGGGCATACGCCGGAAGGCTTCGGCTTCGGCCGGGCGCTCGATGCGGAAATGCTTGCGACCTTCGGCGTCGGCCTGCGCTCCATCGAGGCGCGGGAACTGATCAATCGCGCAAAGGCCTACGGCGAAGAGGAACTCGGCGATTATCTTGCTGTTGCGCGGGAACGCATTACCGGGCTGGACTCGACGCCGCAAAAGAATCTGATCGACTTTGCGCGGTTGTACAAAGCCTATGATACCTATGTGAAAGAAAACAATATCGGCGCGCTTTCAAGCCGCTGCTGGCCGGACTTCTTCACGGATTTCGGCACCCCGGTCTGCGCCGTGCTTGCCATGCTCGGCGACAACGGCGTCCCGGCAGCCTGCGAAGCGGATTCCTACGGTGCGCTGTCCATGTATATCGGACAGATGCTGACCGGAAAATGCACGTTCTTCGGTGATCCGGTTTCATTGGATGAGGGGGAAAACACAGTCACGTTCTGGCATTGCGGCACTGCGGCCTGCTCGCTCGCGCGCAAGGATACCGGCGCGGCCTGCTCCGTACACTGCAACCGCAAGATCGGACCCACGCTGGACTTCGGCTGCAAAGCAGAAAAGAACGTCACGATCTTCCGCATCGGCAGAGAGCCGGACGGCTCTTTCCGTTTCTTCCTTGCAAAAGGTGAAGCGCTCGACAAGCCGAAGCAGTTCAACGGCACGTCAATCGTTGTGAAGACCGAAGGCAACAGCTATGACCTCGTGAACCGCGCGGTCAAAAACGGCTGGGAACCGCATTTTGTGGTTGCGATGGGCGACATCGGCGACGCGATCTGCGCACTGGCGGAGATGTTTGATATTCCGGTGGAAGTTTACTAAAAAAAGAGGATTGGAGCAAATCATCATGGCGCAGCGCCAATTTCAATTTTCCATAATTCTTCCCGTGTATAACGTGGAGGACTATCTTGCAGAAAGTCTTGAGTCGGTCATTCATCAGACGATCGGCTTTCGCCGGCATGTGCAGATCATTCTGGTCAATGACGGCTCGCCGGACAACAGCGGGGCGATCTGCGAACAATATCAGAAAAAGTACCCGGAAAACATCATCTATGTGGAACAGAAAAACGCCGGCGTCAGTACGGCGCGAAACACCGGGCTTGCAAAGGCAACGGGAAAATATGTGAACTTTCTCGATTCCGACGACAAGTGGGAACCGTCCGCGCTGAAAAAGGTCTGGGCATTTTTTGAAGCGCATGCCGATGAGATCGATGTGGTCAGCACCCGGATGATTCATTTTGAGGCGAGCACAAAGCCGCATATTCTCAACAAGAAGTTCAAAGCGGGCGACCGCATCGTTGACGTCACAAAAAGAGAAAACGCCGCCTGCGTGCAGATGCACGTAACCTCGGCGTTCTTTAAGCGCGAGGCGCTGGAGCAATCCGGTCTGTATTTTGATCCCAAAGTGCGGTACGGCGAGGATTCTCTGTTTGTGAATTCCGCGATTCTCGAACGCGGACGGTACGGACTGCTGTCCTCCTGCATTCATTTTTATCGCAAACGGTCGAACCAAACGTCCGCCGTACAGACACAGAACACCAACCTGTCCTATTATACGGATTCACCCCGCCGCCATTATTACGGTCTCATGAATCTGTCAAAGGCAAAGTATGGCCGTGTGCTGCCGTATATCCAGAATGTGCTCGCGTATGACGTCGGCTGGCGGTTTTATTCGCCGGTGCCGCCGGTCATCCGGGCGGATGCGGCGCTGTTTGAACAGTATGAGACCATGCTGAAAGATGTGCTGGACGTGATCGAAGACCGTTATATCATCACGAACGAGATCCATCCGCACTTTGAGCGGAAAAACGCCATGTACCGCATGAAGCACGGCAAGGGGATTTACCGCAGCCTGCAGTTCAGCAAAAAAGACAAATGCTTTTTATGCGACGGGATTCCGCTGCTGAACCTCGGAGAGAATTCCCATGCGTTCCGCATCATGTCGCTGGAGATCAAAAAGAATACCCTGTATCTGCAGGGGCTGACCTATCGCTGGATTTTCCGCTGCTTCCCGAAAAAAGAAAAGGCGCTCGCGCTTAAAATCGGCGGCAAAACGGTGCCGCTGGAGCTGCTGCCGTATAAGCACGACAAGGAACGCAGCTATTTCGGTGAACGGCAGAAAAGCTATCTCTTCAAAACAAAGGTCCGCCTGACGGACGATCTGTTTGACGAAAACGGAAAACTGCGGCTGCGGCTGGTGTTTTCCATCGGAAAACGCCGCTGCTCTGTGGCGCTCGGCTACAGCCGCCTGCTGCCCAGCCGGCGGACGAACCCGAAGGCGTATCAGATCCTCGGCAGCTACTGCGTGACCTGCGGCAAAGACAAGATCGTCATCGAAAAGCCGAAAAACCTGCGCAAGCTGCATTGGCAGAACGAGAAGAAAATGCTCGGCTATCTGCTGAAAAAGCATCAGTGGGGGTATTTTTTGCTGCGTCTGCGGGTGATGCTTCTGCGCGTACTGCTCGGCGGCAAGAAGGTCTGGCTGCTGTCTGACCGCGCTGAAAACGCGGGGGACAACGGCGAAGTGTTTTTCAAATACCTCGTGCAGCATACACCGAAAGACGTCAAGCCGATCTTTACGATTTCCAAAACTGCCGCCTGTGCGAAACGGCTGCAGCAGGAGGGAAAGGTCATCTTTTTGGAGAGCCGCCGCTACCGGACATGGTTCCTTCTGGCGGACAAGGTCATCTCCTCAAGCGCGAACGAGTTTACGCTGAATCCATTTGACGAGGATGCGCGGTACGTGCGTGATTTGTTCCGCTACCGGTTTTATTATCTGCAGCACGGCGTGGCCTGCGCGGATCTGTCGGCGTGGCTGAACAAGTTCAACAAGAACATTCATATGATCTGCACGTCCTCCCGCCGGGAGCAGCGCGCGTTTCAGCGGGATGATTACTACTATACCAAAGCAGCGCTGCCGATCACGGGACAGGCGCGCTTTGACGAGCTGACCGACGCGAAGGAAAAGTTGATTCTGATTCTGCCGACCTGGCGCAAGGCCATCCGCGAAAGCTATGACGTCAATACGACGAGCGTTTATTTCGACGGCTTTAAGGAGACGGCGTATTTCAAATATTACAACGCGCTCATCAATAACGAGCGGCTGCTGTCCGTGATGCGGGAAAACGGCTACAAGGGCCTGTTCTGCATCCATCCGATCCATATGAAGCAGGCAAGAGACTTCACGGCAAACGATGTTTTTTCGGTCAATGAAGGCTATGTGAATTACAACGACGTGTTTGCCCGCGCCGCGATGATGGTGACGGACTATTCGAGCGTGCTGTTTGATTTTGCGTACCTGAAAAAACGGGTGCTGTATACGCAGTTCGACAAAAAGCAATTCTTTGAAGAGCAGACGTACGACATGGGGTACTTCAAATATGAACGCGACGGGTTCGGCCCGGTGTGTTACGATTATGAGAGTACCGTCGACGCCATGATCGAAGCGGTGAGGGAAGACTGCGCGAACCCCGCATTTTATCAGGAACGGGTCGACCGCTTCTTCTGCTATCAGGATCAGAACAACTGCAAGCGGATTCTGGAAGCGATTCTGGCACGCGACGCATAACAAGGAGGCGTATCCATGCTTGTATACCTCTTTCTGCTGCTGCTGATTGTGTTTTTGAACCTGAAGGCAGCCGGCAAAAATGAATTCTTCTCCGACTATCTTTCCAAAGAGCGGACAACGGCGATCAACGGTATTTTCGTGCTGATCGTTTTCCTCAGCCACGCAAGCACCTACATAACGCCGGACGGCCCGCTGGACGCGGCCTATCTGACACTGAAGGGCTATCTGCGGCAGATGATCGTTGCGACGTTTCTGTTTTATTCCGGCTTCGGCATGATGGAGTCCATTCAGAAAAAGGGCCTTTCCTATGTGAAATCCATTCCCGGCAAGCGCTTTCTGAAGGTGCTGCTGCATATGGAGATCGCGGTTGCGCTGTTTTTGCTGACAAACATTGCTCTCGGCAAGAGCTACGGTCTGAAAAAGACGCTGTTGGCGTTCACCTTCTGGGAGAGCATCGGCAACAGCAACTGGTACATCTTCGCGATCCTCGGGTTGTACCTGATCGTGTTCCTCTCGTTTTTGTGCTGCAAGGCGAACAAATACGTCGGCGCGGCGCTGACGACGGTCCTGTCCGTCGGGTTTGTCTATGCGCTCATTCGCGCCGGGAAGGACACCTGGTGGTACAACACGATCATTCTCTATCCGACGGGCATGCTGTATTCGCTGTTCAAGGAGAAGATCGAAAAAGTCGTCATGAAAAACGATCTTGCGTACTTCTCCTGTGCGGGCGTGCTGCTGATTGCATATTATCTTTGCTTTTTGCGGCGCGATACGGGCATCGAGTTTTACTCCCTTTGGGGCATCGGTTTCATCCTGCTGCTTGTCATGCTGACGATGAAACTGCACATCAATAACAGGATTCTGCAGTGGTTCGGCAGCCACGTCTTCAGCGTTTACATTCTGCAGCGCATTCCGATGATCATTTTCCGCGAGCTCGGCATGACCGATCACCGCTATGCGTTCATTACCCTGTCGTTTCTGGCAACGCTGGTGCTGGCGGTACTGTTTGATGCGGCGATGGAAAAGCTGGATACCTTGCTGTTTGAACGAAAGAAAAAGGCGGTGACCGCATGAAGATCAGCGGACTTCAGAAACTGACGCTGCTTGACTACCCCGGCAAAGTGGCGTGTACGGTGTTTACGCCGGGGTGCAATTTCCGCTGCCCATTCTGTCACAACGCGTCGTTGGTGTTTGACCGCGTGGAGCAGATCAGCGAGGCGGAGGTGCTGTCCTTTCTGGATAAGCGCAAGGGCATTCTCGACGGCGTCTGCATCACCGGCGGCGAACCGACGCTGCAGAAGGATCTCGGCGACTTCATCCGGAAGATCAAAGAGAAAGGCTTTCTTGTCAAGCTCGATACGAACGGGACATTTCCCGACCGGTTGCAGGCGCTGCTGGACGGCGGGGTACTGGATTATGTCGCGATGGACATCAAGGGCGCAAAAGAGACCTATCCGGCGGCGGCCGGTGTGGAAAACGCGCTGGTGGAAAAGGTTGCGCGGTCGGTTCGGCTGCTCGAAAGCAGCAGTGTGCCGCATGAGTTTCGCACAACGACCGTCAAGGGCATCCATACCGCCAACGATTTCAAAAATATTGCGCAGTGGATCGCCGGCGCGAAGGACTACTATATCCAGCAATATAACGCGTCCGACGACCTGATCGGTGAGGCGTTTGAGAGCTTTTCCAAAGAGGAACTGGAGGCATTTGCCGATCTCGTCCGCCCGTATGTCGGGCAGGTAACGGTGCGCGGCGTCTGAAAGCTACAATGACAGTATAATTGTCAAAAAACAAAATATAGAAAAAATGCCAAGAAAAAAACACAAGATATTGTGTTTTACCTCTTGACATTTTCTTTTTTTGGGTATATACTTGTGCAGCAACTGAAAAAGAAGGAGAGCGAATCTTATGTTTGATGTCAAAAAAAGAGACGGAAAAATCGTTCCGTTTGATCTTCAGAAAATCGCACACGCCATCCGCTCCGCATTTGAAGCACAGGAGGTAAATTTCAACGACGATCTGATCGATTTCATCGCCCTGAAAGTCACGGCTGACTTTGAAGAAAAGATCAAAGACGGTCATGTTTCCGTGGAAGATATCCAGGACAGCGTTGAAAACGTACTGGTCAAGGCCGGCTATGCGCATGTCGCGAAGGCGTACATTTTGTACCGCAAACAGAGAGAAAAACTCAGAAACATGAAGTCCACCATCCTGGACTACAAAGCGCTCGTTGACAGCTACGTAAAAGTTACCGACTGGCGTGTGAAGGAAAATTCCACCGTGACGTATTCCGTCGGCGGTCTGATCCTGTCCAACTCCGGCGCGATCACCGCGAACTACTGGCTGTCGGAGATCTATGACGAAGAAATCGCCAACGCCCACAAGAACGCGGATATCCATCTGCATGACCT
>CACYCR010000105.1 GCA_902772935.1 Oscillospiraceae bacterium | reverse complement strand
CTGGACGAAAAGGAACGCGAGGATTTCTCGCGCCTGAAGGTCACAAAACGTTTCAAAGAGAAGAAAAACAACTAAGCGTTCTTCGGAACGCTTTTTCTTCTAAGAGAGCGGCACGCGAAGAAGCCGAGCTTACCGTTGCGCTGCCGGACCACAGCGAGCATCAGCTCGGCCTTGCAATCGATATTCAGGCAAAGGGCGATACAGACAAGGATCGGTTATATACCTGGCTGGAAAACAACGCGTATCTTTACGGCTTCATTCTTCGCTACCCGCCGAACAGAACAGATGAGACGGGATTTGAATATGAAAGATGGCATTATCGTTATGTTGGAAAAGAGGCAGCGAATATCGTTTTCCATAAACAACTAACGCTGGAAGAATACTTGCAAAAATACAAATAACTATGCTATAATAAGCGCATGAACCGCGGACGGCCGCCATAGAATGCATTGAGGTGATCCGTCCGATGTCCGTGCGTTTTCTTGTGGTAAGACTGCGAACCGTTCTGCTTGCCGGCGCTCTGCTGTTGCTGGTGACCGTTTCTCTGCTGCTCGGCGACAGGCTGACGCGAACGGCGTCCGCCTCTCTGGCGCCGAATCTGCCGCTGATTATTCTGGACGCGGGCCACGGGGGAGAGGACGGAGGCGCCGTTGCCGCCGACGGCACAAACGAAAAGGACCTGAACCTTTCGCTGACGCTGAAGCTGAACGACAAGCTGCGTGCGCTCGGCGTGCCGACGCTTCTCACGCGGGAGGAGGACCGACTGCATTACCCTGCGGAAGCGGGCAGCATGCGGGAAAAGAAGGTCGCCGATCTGCGCTACAGACTGGAGCTGACGCAGCAGAACCCCGACTGTGTGCTGCTTTCCGTCCACATGAACCAGTTTTCCGATCCGCGCTATGACGGCGCGCAGGTGTTCTATTCCGGCAATCATCCGCAGTCAGCCGTGCTGGCGCAGACGATCCAGGACGCCATCGTGAAGAACACGCAGCCGGAAAACAAAAGACAAATCAAGCAAAGTGGCAGGGAGATCTTTCTGCTCCATCAGGCGCAGGTTCCCGCCGTCATGGCGGAATGCGGTTTTCTGAGCAATCCGCAGGAGCTGGAAAAGCTCAAAAACAACGAATATCAGATGCAGCTCGCTTCGGCGATCGCCGAAGGACTGCTGAACTTTCTCAACAACAGGACGTGATCACATGGCAGGAAAGACCAGATCCATCTTCGTTTGCAATCAGTGCGGCTATGAAACCCCGAAATGGCTCGGAAAATGCCCGGGATGCGGCGAATGGAACACGCTGGAAGAAGAACTGCGCGCCGCGCCGACGCCGCAGCAGGCGGCAAAATCGGGCCGCGCGGCGCCGCTGCGCTCGTTTGCGCTCGGCGAGATCGAGCCCGACAGCGAGCTGCGTTACAGCACGGGAATGGGCGAACTGGACCGTGTGCTCGGCGGCGGGATTGTCAAAGGCTCGCTTGTGCTTCTTTCCGGCGACCCGGGCATCGGCAAATCGACGATTCTGTTGCAGGTCTGCAGCGTGATTGCCAAAAAGATGAACGTGCTGTACGTTTCGGGCGAGGAATCCTACAGCCAGATCAAGCTGCGCGCCGACCGTCTCGGCGTTGCCGCGCCCGGCCTGCGGCTGCTGTGCGAAACCGACATGCAGGCCATCGGGGAGCACATTATGGCGGAAAAACCCGATCTCGTCATCATCGATTCCGTGCAGACGATGAACCACGCGGATCTGTCGTCCTCGCCGGGCAGCGTGACGCAGGTGCGCGAATGCACGTCTTTGCTGATGCGCACGGCCAAAAGCCTGTCCATCCCCGTGATTCTGGTCGGCCATGTCAACAAGGACGGCAACATCGCCGGCCCGAAGGTGCTTGAGCATATCGTGGACGCCGTGCTCTATTTTGAGGGCGAACGCAACCTGTCGTTCCGCATTCTGCGCGCCGTGAAGAACCGCTACGGATCCACCAATGAGATCGGCGTATTCGAGATGACCGACAGGGGACTGGAGGAAGTGAAAAACCCTTCCGAAATGCTGATTGCCGGGCGTCCCAAAAACACGCCGGGTACCTGCGTCGCGTGTGTGATGGAAGGTTCGCGTCCGCTGCTGGCGGAGATTCAGGGCCTTGTGACGCCAACGGCCTTCGGTAATCCGCGGCGGATGAGCAACGGCTTCGATTATAACCGCATGGCGATGCTGCTTGCCGTGTTGGAAAAACGCGGCGGCTATTTCTTCAACAATATGGACACCTATATCAACGTTGTCGGCGGCATGAAGCTGGACGAGCCCGCGCTGGATTTGACCATTGCCATGGCGCTGGTGTCGTCGCTCAAGGATTACGCTATCCGTGACGACGTGCTGGCCTTCGGCGAAATCGGTCTTGCGGGTGAGATCCGCGCGATCTCACACTGCGAGCAGCGCATCAAGGAGGCGGCGCGCCTCGGTTTTACCCGCTGTATCGTACCGAAGCACAACCTGCGCAATATCAGCAAAACGCTGCAGAATGAAATCGAAGTCGTGGGTGTGCGCACAATCCGTCAGGCGTTTGAAGCGCTGATTACATGAGCGCTTTCCCAAAATCGCCCTATGTGCCCGAAAAGAGGTTGCGCCTTGCGCTGATCGGCGGCGAATCTTCGCCGTTTCGGGCGTTTTTAGCCGGTCTGGGCGTTGAAACGATCGTTTTGCCGCCGATCGGAACGGACCATCCTGCCGTGAAAAATCACGCGGATCTGAGCGTTTTTCACGCAGGCTGCGGCGTCTTCTTTTGCAGCGAAGCCGCGGCAGACACGGTTCGTTCCCTGCGGCCCCAGGCGGTGCACGTTGTTCCGGTCGGCGCGGCTTATCCCGAGGACTGTGCGCTGAATCTTGCCTTCCTCGGAGAAGACGTCTTCGGCGCAGGGGAGGGGAGCGCCTCCTTGCCCTGGCTCTTCCTGCAAAAGAAGGGCGTTCGCCGGCACAGCGTCCGGCAGGGATACGCCAACTGTTCGGTTTGTCCCGTCGGAAGGAAAGCGATGATCACCGACGACCCGTCAATCTTTGCCGCGGCAAAAGCTGCCGGTCTGGACGCGCTCCTGATTTGTAAGGGCGACGTCAGACTGCCGGGTCATGACTATGGCTTCATCGGCGGCGCCAGCGCGATGATCGGTCCGCGGGAGCTTGTCTTCTTCGGTGACCTCTCGACTCACCGTGACTGTGAACAGATGATATCCTTTCTTGCTGCGCACCGCTGCGACTATCACGCTCTGCCGGGCGTTCCGCTGACGGACATCGGCGGGATCGTGCCGGTGAAATAGACCGAAAATCATTTTTTCAACAAAACGCGGGGAGAGCACGGCTTTGGTCAATATGCTGAAAATCGCAGCTTGAACTATACAAAATAAATGTTTTGTATAGTTAAGGGGAGCTTTATAGGGATATTTTAAAGAAAGGATGTTTTCCGCATGGGATTGCTGTACCCG
>CACYCR010000104.1 GCA_902772935.1 Oscillospiraceae bacterium | reverse complement strand
CGGGCATGGACGCTCTCGCGCCGGAACGGACGGAGACCAGAAGCGGATTTTCTTCATCACCGAACTTTTTGCCGGTGATTTCTTCCAGCTTCGGAATGGTCGCCATGATTTCAGCCACGATGTCATCATTGATCTTACGGCCGTCTTCATAGTACTGTGTGCAGGCTTCGGTGGTGATGGTGAAGCCTTGGGGAACGGGAAGTCCGAGATTGGTCATTTCGGCGAGGTTTGCGCCCTTACCGCCGAGGAGCTCTCTCATGTTCGCGTTGCCTTCCGAGAACAAATAAACGAATTTCTTGCCCATGGGAATCATCCTCCTGAAAATAATTTACACAATAATCTGCATACGCAAGATATGCAAAATTGCATACCTTTTGTATTCAGTAAATTTTAACAAATTTTTGAAAACTTGTCTATTGGGTTTTTACATATAGATTCCGAAATTATTTCAAAAATTTTGTAAAAATTCACATATTCACTTTTGTAAAAAAGAATTCAGCCCAAACACAGCAACTTTTTCACACAAAGCCGGTTAAAGATGCAGCGCTTATGGTATACCGTCGGCGCCATGAAGCGTTCGCAGGGATCAGCTCATCGGCCGCGCAACAACCTGATGCAAGAAAATTCGGCGCTGCATTCGGTAAATATGCCTTCATGCATGCGCTGACCGGCATGGGATTCTCTTTCGCACAGTTTTTTCCGCTGCACGGTTGCATTTTCCGCAAAAATAGTGTATCATTTTTATTAGGTTTGACGCCCGCAAGACACGGCGCCATCCGGCTTTCCATGAACTGATTATGCAAGGAGGATTTTTCATGAAAAATATTCCCGAAGTCAAGCTCGGCATTGTCGCCGTCAGCCGCGACTGCTTCCCGATCGAGCTTTCCGTCAAACGCCGCGCTGCAATCAAAGCGGCCTATCCCGGCGATCTGTATGAATGCCCGGTCACGGTTGAAAATGAACCGGATATGCAGAAGGCCGTTGCCGACGTGACAAAGGCCGGCTGCAACGCGCTGGTCGTCTTCCTGGGCAATTTCGGTCCCGAAACGCCGGAGACTTTGCTTGCGAAATACTTTGACGGTCCGTGTATGTTTGTTGCGGCAGCGGAAGGTGACGGCGATCTTATCAACGGTCGCGGCGACGCATACTGCGGCATGCTCAACTGCTCCTATAACCTTGCCATGCGGCATCTGACCGCATATATCCCCGCCTACCCCGTCGGCACAGCGGACGACATCGCGGCGATGATCGCGGACTTCGTACCGATCGCCCGCGCCGTCATCGGCGTCAAAAATCTCAAGCTCATCACCTTCGGTCCGCGTCCGCAGGACTTCTTTGCCTGCAATGCGCCGATCAAGGGCCTGTATGAACTCGGCGTTGAGGTTGAAGAGAACAGCGAACTCGACCTGTTGGTTTCCTATAAGGCGCATGCGGATGACGCACGCATCCCCGCGGTCTGCGAAGACATGGCGACAGAACTCGGCGTCAAGGGCAACAACTATCCCGCGCTGCTGCCGCGCATGGCACAGTTTGAGCTGACACTCCTCGATTGGGCAGAACAGCACAAGGGTGACCGCAAATATGTTGCTTTTGCGGACAAATGCTGGCCGGCGTTTCCGGAGCAATTCGGCTTCGAGCCCTGCTATGTCAACAGCCGTCTGGCGTCGCGCGGCATTCCCGTCGCGTGTGAGGTTGACATTTACGGCGCGCTTTCGGAATACATCGGCGCCTGCATCTCCGGCGACGCGGTAACGCTGCTCGATATCAACAACTCCGTTCCCGCGCAGCTCTATGACGCGCAGATCAAGGGCAAAGCACCCTATTCGCTCACGGATACCTTCATGGCGTTCCATTGCGGCAACACACCGAGCTGCAAGATGTGTGCCGACCGTGCAATCAAGTATCAGCTCATTCAGCACCGCCTGCTGGAACCGGCCGGCAGTGAACCCGATTTCACGCGCGGCACCCTGGAGGGCGACATCGCCGCCGGCGACATCACCTTCTATCGTCTGCAGTGCGACAGTGAGGGTGTGCTGCGTTCTTACATCGCGCAGGGTGAAGTCCTTGACGTACCGACCGGCTCGTTCGGCGGCATCGGCGTTTTCGCCATTTCCGAGATGGGCCGCTTCTATCGCCATGTGCTGATCGAAAAGCATTTTCCGCATCACGGTGCAGTTGCCTTCGGTCACTATGGAAAGACGCTGTATGAAGTCTTCCGCCTCCTCGGCGTGAAGGATATCGCCTATAATCAGCCGAAGACCCTGCCATATCCGACGGAGAATCCGTGGGGCTGATCCAAACAGAATCGAAAGAGGTGCAGCCAAAGCGCTTGCACCTCTTTTTTACGGTCGCCTTTCCGGTACGCCGTGCGGTCGGAGCCGGGGCGCCTCGGTTGCACGGGTTTCCCTCACAGAACAAAGGACGCCTTCACGCAAAATGCGCGGGCGTCCTTTTTCAGTACATCAGTTTTTTGTTGTCGCAAACGTCAGCGAGAGCGGCGCCCCCGCCTTGCGCCAGACATTCAGTGGAAAAATCTGCACGGTGTAGCGCTTACCGGGCTGCAGACCGTCAAAGGTCTGTGACAGCGTCTGCGGCATTGGTTCAAAATAGTATTCGCTGTAGCATTCTTTCTTTTGCACCACTGTTTGCGGCGCTGCTTCTTCCGTCAGCAACAGCCGGTAGCCATAAACGCAAACCGGACTTTTCGCCTGCGGAAACGTCACGGTGGCCGTATCCGCAGAAGCAGCACAGGTCGCTTTTGCATCCGACGCAAACTGCGGTGCGGGATCGGTCTTTTTCCTTGCGGCGGTATACGGATAGGTCTTACGGTCCTTCGGCGCTTCCACAAAATAGATGAGCTGTTTTGAAACGTCACCGGGATCACGGAAGAAGTCATTCGTCAGCAGATTGTATGGCAAAACCCGCAGCCGGTTTTCCGCATCCGCTTCGACAATCAAATATTGTGCAGCGTTGCGGCTGCCCGGCGGGACGGTTTCATCGCCGATATCGCGTTCCATCTCGAAATAGTTCAATGTTCCTGCGCCGAAACTGGTATACCGACTCTGCCAGACGGTAAACGGATGGTTGACCGGGCCGTGCGAATGGCCGGAGAAATTAACAACCTGCGGATGCCGGGCATAGACCAGGTGCAGCAGCGGCGACATCTGCGTGTACCAGCTCCGGCTGACGTAGACGCTTTTCCAGATATGTCCATGCTGAAAAGTGAAGATCGGCTTTGCCGGGTCGGCCTTTGCAGCGCGGCGCAGCTCTTTTGCCATCCAGAGCAGCTGCTTCGGTGTGTGCCAGGTATCCGTCGGTTTCGGTGACATGCCGATGAAATGATACCCGTTTACCGTGCGGTGCTTGTCAAGCGCCGCATCAAGATTTTTGCAATACCCTGCCGCACCGGTTCCGCCGTGATCGTGATTGCCCATAACGGTGATGAGCGTTGTTTCGTCACGCACTGCCGCAGCGAGGGCGGCGTTCAGCAAATCATACTGTTTTTGTGTACCGCTGTCGGTATTGTCGCCGACAAAGATCGCCGCGTCAAGCGTCGGATGAAGCGCATCCGTTGCCGCATAGGCATAAGCGGTCTGAAACATGGCTTTCAGGCGTTCCAGATTCAGCGGATCGTCTTCCTGAATATGGATGTCCGTGCCGACCGCAAATCGGAACACGGGCTGAAACGGCAAAGCGATCTGTTCACGCAGCCGCGCTTGTCGGCGCTGCTGTTCTTTTTTTGAAATCGTTCGGCAAAGCGCCGATGCGATTGCGTCATAAAGGTTTGTTTTCTGCTGTTTTGTCATGATGCGCCTGCCTTTCATCGGAAGGATCAGTTCATGCAGAACGTGTTTTCACCCGGATGCAGCGTATAGGTTTTGCCGAACAATTCAGCCGTGGCCGTGCAGCCGCCGGGAACGGTGAATGTGAAATGCCAGCCGTCGTCTTTCTTTTCATAAGCGGACGCCACGGTGCCGTAATCCGTATCCAACGACGCACGCACCCAGGGAATCCGCGTGTCCGGTGCCGGGGCAAAACGGATCGCCGCATAGCCCGGTGCCGCTTCGACCGGCGCGATGCCCGCAAGACGGCGGAACATCCAGGAGAACACGCTGCCGTAGGCATAATGGTTGAAGGAATTCATCCCGGCGGAGGCAAAGTGACCGTCCGGGTACAAACCGTTCCAGCGCTCCCAGATGGTGGTCGCGCCCATGGTCACGGCATAAAGCCAGGACGGATATTCCGTGCGCAGCAGCAAATCCACCGCAAGCGTGTCTTCTCCGGCCAGTGTCAGCGCGTCCAGCAGATGCGTTGCGCCGATGAAGCCCGTGGTCAGGCGGCCGAGTTTCCGCACATTTTCCGCAAGCTGTTTTCCGGTTTCGGCGGGATTGTCTGACAGATTGAAGATCAGCGCGAGCACCATCGCCGTTTGCAGATCCTGCTTCATGCGGCCGTTTTCCATATATTCGCTTTGGAAGAAGACCCGAACCTTTTCAAGCACATATTCGTACCACGCACAGTCAAGGCCAAGCACCTGACTTGCTTTGATCATCGTCTGCAGCCCGTAGCAGAGATATGCCGTTGCGATCAGACCGCGGTCGGTCTCGCCGACGCCATGCTCACGGCTGAGGTCTTCCAGGCTCAGCCAGTCGCCGTAGCCTTCCGTCGTCCACGGACGTGCGAACTCTTTATCCGCCGGAGCAGTTTTGTCGCGGCACTTTTCAATCATGCCGTCCACATATTTTTTCATTGTCGGATAGTGCCGGCGCAGACGGTCCTTGTCACCGTATGCCACATACAGCTCCCACGGCAGAACGGTCGCCACGTCATCCCATGCAGGGGAACCGGCATTGTTGCCGATGAACCGATGCACATTCGGCACCACATGCGGAATCAGGCCGTCGTCATGCTGATCAACAGCGACGTCATTGTACCACTTGTCATAAAAATCACGCACATCATAATTGATTGCGGCCGTGCGGCAGAACATTTCGCAGTCGCCGGTCCAGCCGAGGCGCTCATCGCGCTGCGGGCAATCCGTCGGCACATCGAGGAAATTGCCCTTCTGTCCCCAAAGGACATTATGCACGAACTGATTGAGCAGCTCATTTGCGCAGGAGAAATAGCCGGTGCGCTTCATGTCGGAATGGACAACGATCGCTGTGAACGCTGCCGGATCCACTGCGTCAAGACCGGTCACCTGAATATAGCGGAAGCCGTAAAACGTGAGCTGCGGTTTTTCGGTGAACGCTTTTCCCGCAGAGATCACGCGGTACTGCTGTTTTGCAGAGCGCAGGTTTTCGGTGTAGACGTTGCCGTCGCGGTCCAGCATTTCAAAGTGCTGCAGGCAGATTTCCGTACCCCGCGGCACCTTTGCGGAAACTTCCACATAGCCGGTGACTTCCTGCCCGAAGTCGATGACGGTTTCCCCCTTCGGCGTCACAATCAGTTTTTGTCCGGGAATGCGCTCCTGCTCGCGGATTGGCGCACCTTCCGCCGGAATCAACTGATCCTTCGGATAGATCACAACAACTGCCGGACGGGCGGCGCCGACACGTGCTGTGAGATCCAGCGTTTCGCCGTCATACATATCATTGAACACGATGCGGCTGCGCGACGTCTGCCACTGTGTGTCTGAAAGAATCACATCTTCGCTGCCGTCTTCATAACGGACGGTCAGCGCACAGAGCAGCGCTGCTTCGTCGCTTTTGAGTTTTTTTGTTTCAAATTCCTTTGCCTGATGGAAAAACCAGCCGCGGCCGACGGTGACCGCCAGACAGTTTTCCCCGCTTTGCAGCAGCGTTGTCACGTCGTAGGTCAGATACTGATGCCGCTTCTGATAGACCGTCCAGCCGGGCGCAAGAATATCATTGCCGACGCGCGCGCCGTTGAGCTGTGCGACAAATACGCCGTGCGCCGTCAATGTCAGCTTTGCTTCGGCTGCCTTGCCGCGCAGCTGAAAGCCGCGCTGAAATACGGTAGCGCAAAGCTTGTTGTTGTTTTTTGCTTTGATCCAGTTTGCTGAAAAAATGCCGTTCATGAAGATCCCCTTTTCCCAAAGCTGAAATGTATTGTTTAAAGCTGCTGCGGCGGTGCACACACTGTACGATGCAGCGTCAGCAACTCTTCTTCCGTGACATATGCCGACAGCGCGCCGACTTTCGTGACTGCTTTGCCGCCGGTGATGTTGCCGAACCGGATGCAGTCCCGGAACGAATAGTCATAAAACAATCCGTAGCAGAAGCCGGCAAGAAACGCGTCGCCCGCGCCGGTGCTGTCCACATGATGAAAATCGTCAACACTTTTGCAAAAGAACATCTCGTCTTCGTCGATGCCGACGCAGCCGTCCTTGTCCGCTTTGACAATCACCTTTTCAAAATGCGCCGTCAACGATCGTGCCGCATCATAGACATTGCTGCAGCCCGTGAGTTTCAGCGCCTCCTTGCGGTTCGGCGTGTAGTAATCCGCGAGTGAAAGCACATCACCGTAGGTTTCGAAGCTGAGATCATCATCCCAGCCCATGTCGAGGACCAGCGTGGTACCCTCCGCCTTCAGCTGCCGGTAGACATCAACGAAACCGCCGGGCGACATCAGGCAGAGCTTTGCGCCAGTCGCCATCTGATAGAACGCTTCCTTTGCCCGGTCATCCGGCGCCGCAGCGCTTTTGCCGTACGTAATGAAGCTGCGATCATCCTTCAGAATCACCGCGCTGGTGACGTTCAGCGGGATGTCTTTGCCGTGATAAAGGTTCAGCGGCGCAACGCCGTTTTTCCGGAACTGTTCGCGCGCAAACGCTGAAAACATATCGTCGCCCAGCTCCGTTGCGATTTTTGCCGGGATGCCGAGACGACCGAGGTTGATCAGCGTGGCCGGCAGACCACCGCCCAGCTGTACGGAAAACCGATCGGTATATACCTCTTCACCGACATCCGGAATTTTCGGCATGTTCTCATAAAGGAGATCCACATTGGTGATCCCCGCACCCGCAATAAAACTCATGTCCATTCTCCAGTATAATCCTTGTTGTGTTCCAGATAGGCGTCGACCAGCTTTGTCGCAAGGCTGTAGCTTGCCACAAGCGGATGCAGCGTCAGCGCTTCGATCGCCTTTGTTCTCGACTTTGTGCGGATAGCTTCGCTCGACAGCCGCTCATAGATCTTGACGCGCCGAATCAGCTCCAGATTCTGTTCGTCCACCTTGCCGAAATGATGCGGATACGCCTCACCGTCTCTGATGTCGCAGGTGATCTCGACCACATCGGTATCCAGCAGCCCGTCGATTGCGCCGTTGTTCGGCACGCACAGGATCATCGAATCCAACCCGCCGCTCTGCGCGATTCGGATAAAGTTGAGCGCAACACCCGCGTAACCGCCGTCATCCTTTTCAAAGATGTCGAAATGCCATTTGGTCTGGCGTTTCACGCCGGATTCGGCAGCCATATAGTTGTTTTCCCGTTCGCCGTACCAGTATTCGAAGATGGAAAGCGCTTTGTCAAAGTCGCGCTCCACATCGATCGCTTCCAGTTCTGCAGTCATCTTTTTGTTGATTTCGGCAATCTGCTCACCGCGGGTCTGCGGCGCAGCAAGAATGTTGGCCACCGCCTGCTCACGGTAGTAGAAATAATAAAGATATTCGTTCAGGATCGCACCGCGTTCGCGCAGCAGCGACTTCTCAAAGTACCGCAGGTCGGTATCCGTATAAGCGCGGTCATTCTCAATGATCTCATGCAGCACATCCTTGCCGTTGATGGTGATGGCGCTGAAATAGGACAGATGGTTCAGGCCGTAAATCTCACCGCGGGCGCTGCCCTCCGGCGCGTCATAGAGCTTTTCAAATGTACGCAGCATGCCGCTGGGCGCGTCACAGATGCCGTAGGTGAAGTCGTAGCCCATGTCGCGCAGCGTCTGCGAGACCACGCCCGCCGGGTTGGTGAAGTTAAACACCTTGCAGCCGGGTTTCGCATACTGCCGGATCAGTTCACAGTAAGCGGCAAGCGCGTCCACGCTGCGCATGGCAAACGACAGACCTGCAGCGCCGGTGGTTTCCTGACCGAGAACGCCGAGACCGAGCGCAATGCGTTCATCCTTCACGCGCATATCGTCCTCACCGACGCGGATCGTCGTGATGACATAGTCGGCATCTCTGATTGCCGCCACCGCGTCCGTGGTCAGGACAAAGCGCATGGACGGATTCAGTTTTTCGGCAACGATCTTTGCCATCTTGCCGTAGATGTTCAGTTTCTTTTCATTGTTGTCCATGAAGACGAGTTCTTCAATGGACAGTTCGGCAGCCTTTTGCGCAATGCTCTTTGCCAAAAACATGGATCGTACGCCGCCGCCGCCGATAACTGCTAATTTCATATATGGGTTCCTCCTTGGTTCATTCCTGCAGCAGCTTCGTTATGTCTTCGGCCGCGCACAAAAGTGTAGTAAATAAAACGCCGTGCATACCGCAGCGGTTTGCAGCTGCGATGTTGGCGGCGTTATCATCCAGAAAAATGGTTTCCTGCGGAACAAGCGCATAGCGTTCCAGCAAAATATGATAAATCCGCGCCTCCGGTTTGCAAACATGTTCCTGATAAGAAAACACACCGCCGTCGATGTCTTTGAAAAACGCATATTGCGAAACAAAATCATGGCTGTATTTTGCCAGATTCGACAGCAGGTAGATCCGGTAGCCGCGCGTTTTCAACGTATGCAAAAACGCCGCAACGTCCGATCGCAACGTGTGCATTTTGACGCAGTCCGGCTGCAGCACTTGACAGATCACGTCCGCATCTTCGGGATACGTATTCACAAGGACGTCGCGCATTTGCGTCAGCGACAGATAATCGCCGCGGTCTCCCGCAGGCCACGCCACGGCAAAAACCGTTTCCAGCAGCCGTGTCACAGTGGATTCATCATATCCGAACGACTGCAGATATGCAGCCGGGTCAAAATCGACCAGCACATTTCCGAGGTCAAATACAATGTTTTTGATTGCCATAGGTCTTATTCCTTTTTCATAAAGGTCAGGCGGACGACTTCGTTATTGCCGGCATGGGCGCCGTCCGGAAAACAGCCAGCTGTTTTGCCGGCGCCGAAACAGGCAGCGTCGCCGGAAACGACGCTGCCGCATCTTTTGTCAAGCAGCAGGAAGAACAGCCAGCAAATCGCTGATCAAACCGCTTCTTTATGAATTTTATACCTCTTCCGGTGTGTCAACGCCTTCGACATAAGTATTGATGCGCTTGTCACGCAACTGTGCGAGTTCAAGGTACATCTGTGCTTCCGTTGTCTTGGAAAGCGGCCAGAGCAGCTTCGGAACGATACCGAGAATGCTGGTCACAAACGGAACGACCGTGCAAAGCGCAAACAGCCAGAACTTTGTGCGTTCATCCTGCGTACCGATTTTCAGGCCCTGCACGTAACCGATCTTTTTCATGACAAGCATGCGGATCGAGTTCATGCCGATATTCTGCAGCTTGGTCACCAGGCCCTTTGCAACGCCGGTCGTCGCCTCCATCCGGTAGCCGTTCTTCCATTCGCAGAAGTCCATCGCCTGGTTCCAAAGGTCGGCGTTGATGACCTTGTTGACGCCGAACAACAGCTTCGAAAGGAATTCCTTGATACCATAGGCGACCAGCATTGGCCAGACCTTGAGGTAGTTCTTCTTATACATGCCGAACGCAAAGAAGCCGAGTGTGACCATATCGCCGTAAAAGTCCGCGCCCACCCAAATGAACCGGGAGGAGAAGCGTTTCCGCAACGGCGCAACAAACGCGTAGCTGACGGAACCAATCGGACCGGAGATGCCGCTGACCAGTGCACGCAGCGTGTTGATCATGTGTGTGCTGCCGTGGACGTCGATCCAATAGTTTGCTTCTTCGGTGCCGACGCCGAAGTTGCCCAGGAAATCGGACAGGCACATCAGCAGTACCGGATAGTTCGTAAAGACAGCTTTGAACCCTTCCTTG
>CACYCR010000103.1 GCA_902772935.1 Oscillospiraceae bacterium | reverse complement strand
GTTTTGGCTTTGCTGAAGCCTTCTCTCACCCCCAGTAGAACTGGGGGTTTATTTCCACGCCTGAAGACACCAAAAAGAACAAGGCGATTTTTCACGCCTTGTTCTCAAAACAGATTCATTGCCGGAAGGCCTGCAGCTTTTCCCGCTTTTGCGGCTGCAGCGTTTGCTTTTCCAGTGCACGGTCAATGGCCTGCTGCACACGCGCATCCGTGTTGTTCTTTTGCAAAAACGCCTGCGCACCGGAAAGGTTTTTGACCGCCGCGGCTGTCAGCAGCGCAAGAATTTCGTCTTCCACACGCGGATCCTGCGTATGCAGATGGCACGCGATGTCGAGGAGCATCGAAAGCTGCGGCGTTTTCAGATAGTACCGCCGCAGGGTCTGCAGCGCAAAGAGCACCGTCATCGGCTCATCGGACAGCATCCAGCGGCGCAGCCATTTGGCTAGCTCCGGCTGCCGCTTTTGAAAAATGCGCGGCCGCAGACATTCCACCGTCTGCGTCGAGCGGACATAGGGCAAAAAGACATTGATGTCCCGCACCATCGCGGAAAAATTGCTGCGGCCGGAAAGCACAACCGCGTGCAGGTTGTTGCCGTTTTCGGTCTCGTGGGGCAATTCCTTAATGAAGCGATACAGGTATTCGTGGCTGCGGTTTTGCTGCACATAAGTTTGCAGAAACGATTCACTCAGCGTCGGCAGCGGCGCGCCTTTTTGCGGACGCTGCGTCGGCTTGAGCATCAAGGTCAGCTCCGATGCAATGCGTACGGACGGCGACATCGCGGCACGCTTCTTTTTGGACGGCTGCTTTGCGCGCTGGTTGTGTCCGGCGTTCAGATCAAAGGTCCGGATCAGCGACGCAGCGTCAAGCCCGTCCTGCAAACACTGTAGCAGCAACCGGCCGCAGGCTTCGCTGTCACTGCGGGCATGATGGTGTTCCAGCGGGATCGAAAACGCTTCGCAAAGCGAATCCAGCGAATAGGTCTGCCGTTCCGGATAGCAGGCCGTGCAGGCGTCCACCGTGCAGAGATAGCGTACCGTGGCGGGATGGTCGATCTTGTAATGCCGCAGACAGCATGAGAGTGCTTTGAGGTCGTTGCCTGCGCCGTGCGCAACAAAGAGCGCATCCTGCAGCACCGGCTGCACCTGCGCCCAGTATTCCGGGAAGGTCGGCGCCGTTTCCACCATTTCGGGCGTGATACCGATCAGCTCCACCACATAGGGCTGAAACCAGGTTTCCGGATTGATCAGCGAATACATCTGCTTCGTCAGTGTGCCGTGTTCAAAGACACTGATACCGATGGCGCTGATCCGGTTGCCGTTGCCGTTCGGCATTTCCACGTCAACGCAGACAAACTTCTCGATCACGCGCGCATCACCCTTTCAAAATCAAAATCGGCTATTATTATATCACAGATTTCAACAAACTGCAACAAAAAAATACGGCACCCAAGGGTACCGTATCTGTAATTAGAAAGATGCTCAATGCAGAATCGCGGGGATCGCCGAGAAGAAATCTTCCGTCATTTCGAACTCGAACGGCGTCGGTGCGCCGCCGGAGTACGACATCACGCCGAACACGAAAAAGGCAACGATCGCAAGGATCAGGAAGATCAGACCGATGACGGCCAGGACGATCGCGGCAATGCCGAGCTTGCGCGACTTGTCGGCGTACATCTGCGCGCCGGTGAAATCCATGCGGCGCTGTGCGGCTTCATAATTGTTGAAGTTCACGAGGGACAAAATGGCGAGGATCAGCGAAATCAGGTTGCCGAAAAGGATGCTGAGCACGATGGAAACAATCGACAGCACATTGCTCGGCTGCTTTCCCTGCGGCGCGAACTGTTGTCCCTGCGGGTCCCAGCTCTGGCGGTACGGATCCTGCTGCGGATTTTGGTTCTGCTGATAGGCACCCTGCTGCGGCTGCTGCGGGTTCCAGTTCTGCTGATAGCTGTCAGCTTGCGGCTGCTGCGGTTCGGCAGCGGGCTGCGGCGGTGCAACCGGCTCCTGCGCGGTTGCCGGGTCGGGCAGCTCGTGTCCGCAGTTGAGGCAGTATTTTGCGTTGTCGTCATTGAATGCGTTACAGTTCGGGCAATACATAGATCATATCTCCTTTTATCCGTTTGATTATATTATACAGGGATACCTAAAAACAAGATTAAACGCGCCGCGGCGGGTTACTTAGTGGATTCACCGAGGTCGCCGATGTCAACAAAGGCGCCGGCACTGCCGGTGACTTTCGGCAGTACGCCGTCCCATTTTTCAATCTTCTTGTTTTCGATGACCTTGTCGGTGAGCGAATCGCTGATGAGCTTGTTTGCTTTGGCTTCACCCTCCGCGCGGATCTTCATGGCTTCGGCTTCCGCTTCGGCGTTGGTGATCGCGGTCTGCTTTTCGGTTTCCGCCTTGAGCAGCTTCTGCTGCGCGACCTGCTTTTCTTCAATCGCGGTGATGAATGCCTCGGAGAAATCGAAGTCGATGATATTTACGTCTGTGATATAAAGGCCGATGCCGTTGAGCTTATCGTTGAGGCCCTGCACAAGACCGTCGGAAATCAGGGCGCGGTTGGTCACACTCTGCTCCGCGGTATAGGTCGCGGTGATCGCCTTGAGGACTTCATTGACGGCGGGCATGACCAGGACGGTCTCATAATCCGCGCCGATGTTCTTATAGATGCTGTAGCTCTTTGCGGTATCCACACGGTAGTTGATTGCGAGAACGGTGTTGACACTTTGCAGGTCCTTCGAAAACGCCTCCGTGTTGACTTCCAGCTTGCGGATGCGGTTGTCGATTTCAACGACCTTCTGAATGAACGGGATCTTTGCGTGAATGCCTTCCTGCAGAACGTCTTCCTTCACTTTGCCGAGCGTCACGACCACACCGGTGTGTCCGGCATTGACAACGGTGAACGCCGAAGACAGCAGAATGCCCGCCAGCAGGATCACCGCAAGCGCGATGCACAGTACACGGATTCTTTTGGCATTGAATACTTCTTTCATAACAATACCCTCCTTCGCCTCTCATTGTAGCATCGGCCCACGGTTTTGTCAAGACAGAAACAGCCGCCCCGGTACCCGGAGCGGCTTCAGACTGTCGATAAAGTCGCCAGACCATTTGCAATGCCAAAAGCAGAATTTGCACGTGGTCTGTTTTGAAAGGAACCAAAGCAATGATCACCGACAAACAAATATGGTTTATTGATTCTAATTGCAAATTAGGCGCGTTCTCGCCCTCTCGCGGTACCCACGTACAGCTTCGGGGCGAGAAGCGCACCTTCTGATCAACTTTCTCGACGTCTGACAGCTGTCCTTTTTCGACAAACTACAGCCGCCCCGAAACCCGGAGCGGCTGTGCTGTTTATTATTTTGTGCCGGTTACACCGTGACGCGCCAGCCGCGCTTGTCTTCGCGCTTGCCCCACTGAATACCGGTCAGCTCATCATAGAGCTTCTGAGTCAGTTCGCCGATGCTGCCGTCGCCGATGTTCATGACTTCGTCTTCGTAGCGCAGCTTGTTGCCCGGAGAGACCACGGCAGCCGTGCCGGTACCCCAGACTTCTTCAAG
>CACYCR010000102.1 GCA_902772935.1 Oscillospiraceae bacterium | reverse complement strand
GGTGAACTGCAGCCTGCGGAGCTTGTGATCACGATCTTGCTGTCGGATGTGGCGACGATGCCGCTGCAAAGCGCGCAGGTGTCCTTATTTCAGCCGGTCATGCTGATTCTGCTGTTGATTGCACTGGAGCTTTTGGCGACGCATTTCGGGCTGAAATACCGAAAGTTTCGGACACTGACGCAGGGGAACTCTGTGATGATTATTAAAGACGGAACGCTCGATCAGGCGGCACTCAAAAAGCTGCGATATTCGGTGGACGATGTGATGGAGGCGCTGCGCCTCAAGGATATCTTTGACCTGAACGATGTCGCGTACGCTTACGTGGAAACCAACGGCGCACTCAGTGTCCTGAAGCAAAGCGAGGGAAAGCAAACCGAATTGCCGGTGCTGGTTGTCTGCGACGGAGAAATCGTTGAGCGGGAGCTTCCGCTGTGCGGCATGACAAAGGCGTCGGTGGAAACGCTGCTGCAAAAGAAGGGCATGACGCCGCAGGACGTTTTTCTGATGACTTGTTCCATGCAAGGGAAACCGACGATCATCCGAAAGGAGGACAATGCATGAGACGGTTTTTCCTTTGTCTGGTGCTGCTTGCACTTTCGCTTGTGATTTGTGCGGTCAGCAGATTCACAGTTGATCGGAATGCCGGAAAATTGTATGAACAGGTCAATGAAGCGCTCTCGCTTGTACTTGATGATCGGATCGAGGACGCAAAAGAAACAGTCGAAGCGTGCAGAAGCGCATGGAAAAACAGCAGTCTTCCGTTCTTCGTCTATCTCGATCACGGCTCGTTTGCAGAACTCGAATATCAGCTTGACAGCGTGTCGGTCTTTCTTGACAGTAACCAAGAACTCGCAGCCGAGCAGCTGCAGCGCTGCCGGGTCATTCTTGCGGATATCATGGAGCAGCAGAAAATCAAGCCGGAAAACATTTTTTGATTTGCAGTGGTGTTGTTGACAGCTTTGTGCGGGTATGATAAAATAGCAAAAAGGCAATGTCTGCCAATCTCTGACCGCAGGAAGGTGATGAATTGCACCGGAAGTATTCGACGATTCTATTTGACGCGGACGATACGCTGCTTGATTTTCAGCGCGCCGAGCGGACCGCGCTTGAAAAAGTGCTTTGTTCCTTTTCACTGCCCGCAACGCCGCAGATTCTTGACCGCTACAATGTGATCAATGCGTCTTTGTGGCGGTCGTTTGAACGCGGCGAAATTACCAAAGAAGACATTAAAAATGAGCGGTACCACCGGCTGCTGGAGGAATTTCAGATGCAGACCGACGTCACACCGCGAGAGATCAATGACCGCTATCTGGAATTGCTCGGTACCTGCGGGTTTGTACTTCCGGGGGCAAAGGCCTTATGCAGCGCGCTGAAAGATCGCGGCTATGACCTTTACATCATCACAAACGGCGTCCCGCATACGCAAAGAAGCCGGATGGAAAGAAGCGGCCTGTTGCCGTACTTTTCGGAGATTTTCGTCTCTGAGACCATTGGCGTTCAAAAACCGTTTTTGCTGTTTTTTACGCATGTGCTGAGCTGCGTACCGGAAAAAGACCCCACAAAGATCATCGTTGTCGGGGATTCTCTCGGCTCCGATATGCAGGGGGCGGTCAACGCCGGTCTTGATTGTATTTGGTTCAATCCGCGCGGAAAAGAAAATGACCGCGCTTTGCCGGTGACCATAGAGGTGCAAACACTTTTGCAGGTCGGTGAATTCTTCGATGTTACAATTGAAAGCGGCGAATGAATATATAAACGGTTAGCATATGCTTACATTTTGCCGGAACGCTTGATTTCGGCAGGATTTGCAATTATAATGGATGCATACCATTGAAGGAGGTTGTACATATGAAAAAATACTATTGCCCGGTTTGCGGTTACGAGAGTGACGAACCGATCGACGTTTGCCCGATCTGCAAGGCGAAGATGGCAGTGCGCGAAGAGGAGAATCTTTCCTGGGCTGCGGAACATATCGTCGGTGTTGCAAAGGATGTTGACCCCGAGATCCTTGACGGACTTCGTTCCAATTTCACCGGCGAATGCAGCGAAGTCGGCATGTATCTTGCCATGGCACGCGTTGCTTTCCGTGAAGGGTATCCGGAAATCGGTCTGTACTGGGAAAAGGCTGCTTATGAAGAAGCAGAGCACGCTGCGAAATTTGCCGAACTGCTTGGTGAAGTCCTGACTGACAGCACCAAGAAGAATCTTGAAATGCGTGTTGCAGCTGAAAATGGCGCAACCCTCGGCAAGACGGAGCTCGCAAAGAAAGCGAAGGAACTCGGCCTTGACGCGATTCACGATACCGTCCATGAAATGGCCCGCGACGAAGCCAGACACGGCAAAGCGTTCAAGGGTCTGCTGGAACGTTACTTCGGTGAATAAGCGTATTTGCATCGCACTTGCGGTATTGCTCCTGCTTCTGGCCGTATGTACGGGTTGCGGTTCGTCAAAAAATGAACTTGCACTTACCCGGGTGGTTCATTGTGACCGCTGCGGCAAGGAGATTTCGGTTGCAGAGGATTCCAACGTGACCGAAGACTGGATTCTTTACTGTACCGATTGCGAAAAAGAACTGGGCCTGGATACCATGATTCCAGAAAGCTGAACAGAATCAAGCACAGCACCGGATTTCAGTGCTGTGCTTTTCCATTCGGAAGTACATTGAAATATGAAATAATCCAGTAAACGTAGGAAATATAATAAGGGGTCTGTTGCAAAATAGAAATCCAATAGCAATTTGCACAACGATTAAAAAAAACAATCAAAGAAAAGACGCTTATCAGCGGCGGTTTGCCTCTAAAAGCGTCTTCTTTTTGTGCATGTTTTTCGAATCGTCTATTTTGCAACAGACCCTTTTTTCAAAAAAGCATAGAAACCTGAAAGGATTTGAGAACGAATCTATTAATTGATTCGGTTAATTGTTACATTGCTGTTTTTTGATAATTATTTTATATTTATTTCAAATTCGTAATCAGGTTCGCTTATAAAAAATACACCATCATATAATTCAATTGAAACACTATTGTTTAAGTCATCAAGTCGAAATGCTTCCTGGACAGTGAGTGTAACACCAGGTTTAACTTCTTTTTCACTGTAGTGGAAATCATAATCAGGGATTCCATAAGTAGAAATTGGAGATTGTAATTCTACACCAGATTGAAATGCTTTTACAGTAACACATTCATCAAATGCTTTAGTATCGGAAGAATTGTTTGTATAATCGAAATTCACTATTAAATAATGGCTATCACCATATTCTTCTTTTACTACCTTTGATGAAATGAATTTTAATTTAATATCGCCAAGAATATATACACCACTTTCTTGTGATGTAGTTGGATCTTCTGTTTTAGAATTGTTTTCAGTAACGGATGTCGGTATGTTCTTTTGCGATGTAGTAGTATCACTGTCATTATTGTTTCCGAAAATCATTCCTATTATACCTAATAGAACAATAACACCCAAAACAATTAAACCAATAGTCAAGCACCCCTTCTTTTTCTTTTGTTTAACAATAACGGGTTGCTGTGGCTGCTGAAATGGATTTTGCTGAGACTGTTGCGTATTATACTGTTGGTTTGGATGCGGTATTGGTCGAGGATTTACATTCAAAGGATTGCCGCAATTAGAACAAAATTTAGTGTTGTCAGGGTTTTCTTGACCGCAATGTAGACATTTCATAATTATCTCTCCTTAATATTTATTATCTTAACTTTATCATATGCGGAGAAATAAATCAATCAATTTTATGAAGATTAGAAATTGTTATCAATAGGTAACTTCGGTTTTTGTTTATTTAAATCATAACATACTACATAACATGATCCCTCTTGCATTTTCTAGCTGTTTCGTGTAGAATAAGTTTTGCAAAATACAAAGAGGAGGATTTTTATGGAATCAAAAAAATCCCGCATAAAAATCAAGTTTGTCGTGGCGTTTGTGCTGACAGCAATTGCATTTGCTGCAGTGCTGGAGCTCGGCCGCAACACGATTTGGGGCTGGTGCCTGGCGTTGTGCGTATTTGTCACGGCGTTTGTGTTGCATAAAAACGTCTTCACAAAACGGAACTTTTTCCTGCGGCTGCTGGCGTACATTGTATTTCTCGCTGCGCTTGCCGGAACGTTCAAACTGAGCGCCCCTGCAGAGCGGCAGCTTCCTGCGGTTCAGGCGAAAGACCCCATTGCAACCGACATTGTCACCGTGCAGGAAGGCGAGCTTACCGGCGTCTTCACCGAAGATCAGGCCGTGGAAGTGTATGCCGGTATTCCGTACGCTGCGCCGCCGGTCGGTGACCTGCGCTGGAAAGAACCTCAACCGGCAGAGGCCTGGGAGGGTGTTCGTGCCTGTGATACTTTTGCGCCGCGCTCCATGCAGGCCGGCAACGGCGTCATCATGGAAACGCTGACACAGATCGTTGGTTACCATAATTTTAAGCCGTTTTCTCTCAAGGACAATTATGTCGAAGCCATGAGCGAGGATTCTCTGTATCTCAACGTCTGGAAACCGGCGGGCGACCTCAAGGATTGCCCGGTCCTCTTCTTTATTCACGGCGGTTCGCTGACCTCCGGCAGTACATCGTACAGTGAATACAACGGCGAAGCTCTTGCGCGCAAAGGGATCATTGTTGTCAACTGCGCCTACCGTCTCGGCGTCTTCGGCTACTACGCCAACGAGGCGCTCGCGAAAGAATCACCGAACGGCACGACCGGCAACTACGGCCTGCTGGATCAGATTGCAGCGCTGCAGTGGGTACACGACAACATTGCCGCGTTCGGCGGCGACCCGAATCAGATCACAATCGCCGGTGAAAGTGCGGGTTCATCCAGCGTCAACGCTGTATGTGTTTCACCGCTTGCAAAGGGACTGTTCCGCCGCGCGATTGCGGAAAGCAGCGGCATCACTGCGAAAAAACCGTATCACACCTTCCGCACCCTGCAGTCCGCGTTGGACATGGGACAAAAGATCATGGAGGAATTCGGTGCGGTCTCGATCGACGACCTGCGAAATGTTCCCGCGGAAGAACTTGTCAATACGCAGTTTACCAATTCTGCGATGACTGTTGACGGCTACGCAATCAGCGAACAGCCGTATCTGACGTACCTCAAAAAGCAAAACAATGAAGAAGCCCTGCTGAACGGCTTCAATGTCCATGAAGCAGAATACTTTTCCTTCATGCAGAAGGTTACGTCGGATAATTATGTGGATGCACTCGAAAATATTGTCGGCGATCACGCTGCGGAAATGGCAGAACTCGTTCCGCCCGCACCGCTCGACAAGGCATATTCCCTTGCCATTGTGGAGCAGGGGGGAGACGCCAAAGGCAGTTTTGACCGAGTTCTCTCCGCGGCGTGGTTCAGTTACAGCCATTACAACTGGACGCGCCTGCTCGTGAACAACGGTGTGCCTGTATATGAATACTACTTCACCAAGCATAACGGCTCACTCGGCAATGCACACGGCGGCGAGATGCCTTATGCCTACGGGAACCTTGACGCGCATAAATGGTGCTACGACGACAGTGACTACACCTTGTCTGACATCATGATGGGGTACTGGGTAAACTTTGTGAAGACGGGTAACCCGAACGGTGAGGGGCTGCCGACCTGGGAGCTTGCAGACAAGGGCGCAACGCGCGTTCTGGAACTTGGCAACACGGTTGCGATGTGTAAAGATCCCAACCTTGACATCAACAGAATCATCGATCTGTATCAAAATGAAAGTGTAAAGTAATCTGCTTTACAAAATTTGGCAGCGTATCTGACTTTTCAGACACGCTGCTTTTTATCTGTGGTTATTCATTTTTTGTAAGGTCTTTTCCCATTACAAGATTCATTTGTGCAGGTTGCGCAAGAAAATATTTTGAAATTGGCAAGATTGCGACTATAAAGTATGTTCATAAATCAGTATAATTAATATGTATGAGAATAGGAATCTTTTGCGTGGAGGTGACTATGAAAAAGGTACATTGAAACAAACCGCGAATCATCGCAAATAATTTAGAAAGGAAATATAGACATGCAAACCAAAACTAAGAAAACATTGAAACGCTCGCTCGCGTTGCTGATGACCGTGCTCATGGTAATGAGCTGCTTTTCAGCAGGTCTGAGTGCATTGGCTGCTATTGACGGTGTGCCGACGCGAGAGAATAAAGACAGCTTTTTCAGTGACGCAACGCTTTATGGTGCGGAAAAATGGGATCAGTCGAGCGACGTTGCAGCGCTGACCTTTAACTGGGACGCTTATTCCGGCTTCATCGGCTATGACCCACAGCCGGGCAAACTCACGTTTACCTATCCGAGTCACATCTACCTGAACGTCGGTGAAACGCTGGAGGCCGCCGGCTACATGGGTCACATGACCGCTTCCTATGGTGAAAACGACGGCGGTGACGTGACCAACTTCCGCGTGATGTTGTCCTCCGCTACCTGGGGCGAATCCACGCGCGCGGGTTTCTCGCCAATCGGCGATTTGATCTCCGGCTACGGTCATCAGGGTACCTGCACCGAAGGCAGCAAGATCATGACGGGCTCAAGCTCTCATTATGATTTTTCCAATGACGGCCGCGGCTCCGACCAGATCATCGGCGACAAGTCCGGCGACAACGAAAACTTCCTTGCATCGAATGAATCCGTCGTTGTATGGAGAAGCAATATCCAGTGGACCGGTTCTGACATGAACAACTTTGATGAATATGTGCTGCTGAAGGGTACTGCTGCGAATGCCGGCGAAGTGACCTTTAATCCGACGCAGAACTTCACCATTGGTGCTGCGCAGCGCTACACTGCCTTTGCATGGCACAGCGACAACGGCACACGCTTCAACCGCTCGTTGATGAACGGCGGCAGCCGTCCGCAGGTTGCGCCCGCGGAAGATGCACTGTCCATGACCTTCACCGTCTATGACAAGTCGGAGCTGAATTCGTTGATTACGGCGGCTGACAACGGCAACTATACGCTGCAGGAAGGTCAGACAGAAGAACAGTTCCAGGCAGCTCTCGCTGCGGCGAAAGCTGTTCGCGCCAATCGTGAAGTCACACAGGATCAGATTGATGCGGCGGCTGCAGGCATCGGCGACAAGATGACACTGCTTGTCAATGCAAATGAGCCGAATTATACTTCTGCCGGGGCAGATACCGGTCTTGCAACAGGCGATGGCAGCGCGAATACTTTTAATGCGGTAGCGTATCATTGCGCCGATCCGGCGACAGGAACAAAAAATTGGGAAAATAGAAACGATGTTGATGATTATGATGAGTTGGTTTACGGCGTTTATGGCAACGCTTACCGCAACCTTGTTTATGCGCCGTATGATCAGACGGAATGGATTGAAAAAGAATGGCATAACTGCTATACAACGCTTGCAACGCCC
>CACYCR010000101.1 GCA_902772935.1 Oscillospiraceae bacterium | reverse complement strand
TTTATAGATGTCGCCGTATTCGACGTCCTTGATCGTCACCTTGGAGCCCATCTGGATGATGTCCGTGCTGAGCGTATCTTCGTCAATGACGATTGCACGGGCCAAAATGCTTTCGATCTCGCTGATGCGCGCTTCCAGTTTGCCCTGGTCGTTGCGCGCTTCTTCATATTCGCTGTTTTCCGACAAGTCGCCGAAGGAAAGCGCGACCTGAATCTTTTCACTGATCTCTTTACGGCCGACCACGCGCAGATGCTCGAGTTCCTCTTCCAATTTCTTAATGCCGGAGGCAGTCAACAAAATTTCTTGTGCCATACTTGTTCATCCTTTCTGAAATGATACAAATTTTCATTCTATTCATTATATAAAAAAAGTGCAACCCTGTCAAGTAAAAACAGGACTTTCCATCGGCGGAAAGCGAAAAATCGCCGTACCGGAAACCCGGTACGGACAATTCGAAAAGCAAAGGTTGCTTCTGCAAACGGCAAAGCCGTCAGACCTGCGCCGTTTCCTTTGCGGCTGCGGCCTGCATGGCCTCGATCCGCTTGTTGACGTCGTTTGCGCCTCTGTGGTGATACGGCAGGATGCAGAGCAGAATGAACATGAGAAACGCACCGATGAAGTTGAGCACGATGTCGCCCATCGTATCCATCAGCGCAAAGCGGCTGATCTCGTTCATCGGAATGAGCTGGAAGATCTTTGACGGGTCGCCGCCGGCAGACTCCAGTGCAAGGTCGTAATTCCAATGCTGCGCGTCGCCGCCGAAGAACTGGTCATACGTGAATTCAAACAGCTCCCAGCCGCTCGACAGAATGAAGCCGAAGCCGAGTGCGCCGAGGTTGATGATCTGGTGCGGCGCCGTTTTTTGCAGCTTGAGCTGCTTCGCCGTGAGATACTCATAGCCGATGAAGACCGCCTCCGCCGTGCCGTACGCGTGCAGGATCTTGTCATACAGCGGCAGGATGTAATACAGGTTCATGTAAGCGCCGCCGAACGATCCGAGGAAGAAGCCCAGCGCGGTGATGTTTTGAAAATGCGGTGAGAGCAGCCGGAAGGTGCTGTTCTTCGGGAAGAACAACTGGATGATCTCGTAGGCAAACATACCGACCAGGTTTGCTGCGATCTGAATCGGCGGATTCGACGCGGTATATGTGCTGCCGCGTAAAAAGGCTGTGTCGATAAACGCAAAAATCATTGCGCAGCGCAGCAACCACCAAAAAATCAATTCCCAGACTTTGACGTCTTTCAGCATCGTATGAAATCGTTCTTTCACAGTATTCTCTCCTTGCTGAATTTTTTATTATTTTAACATATTTCGACATAGGCTATTTTCTTAATTCGAACGAAAAAGTAAAATTCTTGTTACAATTTCCGGCTTTGTGATGCGCGTATGGCAAAAGCTGACAGCTGCGGCAGGCGGGGCGCCCCTTGCGCGGCGACGCCGCGCTGCGCGGTTGCAGCGCAAACGCGCACGCCGAAACCGGCGAAGGGGCGCCTCCGCCGGATCATCTTCGCGGCCGACAGCCTGCAAAACGTCCGCATACACGAAAACCGGTATGCGGACGCTGTCGGATCAGTTCTTTTTCGCCTTGGCCTTGGCTTTTGCTTTGGCCTTTTTCTTCTTGGCCTTCGCTTTCTTTTTGCGCTTTTTCTCCATCTGCAGTTTGAGCTGCGCAAACGCCCATTTGAACGGGTGACGTTTGATCTCGCGCTTTTCCTTCTGCAGCTCGCGGACGGTTTCCTTCGCCTCGATCAGCCGCTCGTTTTTCTCTTTGAAGCGTGCGCGGTAATACAGGGCAGCCGAGCGGCCGCGTTCCACTTTTTCCGCCTCGCTCAACGCATCCCAGCCGCGCACAACGCCGGGATATTCACGGGTCGCGGCGATCTTGTCATACGGGATCACGCCGTCTTCATAGGTATGCTCATAGATAGTATCCAGGCCGAGCGTCTTATGCAGGAAATCATGATAATGTGCAAAGCGCTCCTTATGGCCCTGATGCACCGACTCGAAGTCCGTCCGCTCGAAGAGGTCGAACAGCGTCTCCCCTTCTTTGATCTCCTCCTGCAGCAGCATCGGAATGTTATGATATTTTGCCAGCTCCCAGACGCGCTGATCAAAGGGCACAATGAGCGTCGGCACACCGCCGAGCACTGCGGCGACATTACCGTGGATTCTTGAACCGAAGGAGAAATCGACGTTATCTTTGAAGTACTTGATCCACGAGGGGATGTTGGTGAAGGTGATTGCTTTGTTGAGGTCATAGACCTTGCTCGCGACAAGTTCCGGCTTCATGCCGTCAATATAGCTCATGCGAATATCGTCGATCTGCTGCTGGACATAGACCATATTCGGGAACGCCTTCATGCTTTGGGCTTCGAAGGTCAAAAACGGCTGATACTTGTCAATCGTCTCGAACTCCGTTTTCGAATTGAACGCCACAACCGACTCCGGCGTCAGGATCGTCTTTTTGATCTGCGGCAGCGTATCGCCCCAGGTGAACATCGACGGGCAGCCGATCACGGTATAATCCACCTCTTCGCGGAAGCCGAGGTCTTTGAGGAACTCGGCGGTGATTTCGCCGCGCAGACCGAGCATCGGTGACTTTTCAAGGATCGCCTTGACAAATTCCCGCGCCTCGTCGTTGTACTTATAATACTCGGAAAAGCGGTGATTGCTCAGCTGGCGCTGAATGCCGACGCCGATGACGCAGCAGGGAATCTTCAGCTTTTTCACAAAGTTGCGCAGCACCGTCAGCTCCTGATGGTTCTTGACCTTGAACGCGTTTGCCAGCGGGATCAAAAAATAATCATAGGTCGCGTTGACATATTCCGCGTAAGCGTCATCCAGTCTGCTGCGGCCGGAGCTGAAATAGTCGATGACCGTATCGTCATCCACAAGCAGACTGCGGGCAATACTGTTGGTGAAAATCATGTTGCCGATGTTGCCGCCGGTATGGTTTTCAAAAATAAACTGTTCCGAAGACATGGCGAGCAGCGGATCAATTGCGCCGCGCATCAAAATTTTCATCGTGCTACCTCCGTCGGTGTAGTTCTTTTTGTTATTGTATCATAAATCAAAAAAGATTGCAACCATGTTTTTTATGTATCCTCCATGTCGGCAACACCGGTCAGGTCAAACGGCGGAATATAGGCGGCGTCCGCTGCTTCCCGCTGCTGCAGAAACACGGTTTCAAAGCCGAGTTCATCCAGAGCCGCCGCGACCTTATCGTATTCGCGCGCCGTGATCGGGCGCTGCAGCTCCGGCGTTTTCAAAAGATCGCCGCAGGGCACATACTGCGCCATCAGGCTGACGCACAGCGACGGGCCGAAGGTCTCCTTGAGCCATTGCAGCGCCGCGATGGACTGGTTCGTGTTCTTCGGCAAAATCAGATGTCGCACGATCATCCCGCGCTGCAGCAGACCGTTTTCAAAGACGTCCTGTGGCTGCTGACGGCGCATCTCCCGCAGTGCTGCGGCCGCCGCCGGAAAATAATCCGCCGCGCCGGCGTATTTTGCGCTGCGCTCGGCATTGACATATTTGAGGTCGGGCAGATAAATGTCCACCAGTCCCTCCAGACGTTGCAGCGTCTCTACGGACTCATAGCCCCCGCTGTTCCAGACAACAGGGACCGGCGAACGGTACTGCGCGAGCACACGCGCCAGCCGCCGGGCGTAGTGCGTCGGACTGACCAAATTGAGGTTGTGCGCGCCGCTTTCGATCAGGCGGTCAAAGATGCGCATGAGCGCGTCGTCGGAAACTTCTTTGCCGAAACAGCCGCGGGAGATCTTTTGATTTTGACAGAAGATGCATTTCAGGTTGCAGCCGGAAAAGAAGACGGTGCCGGAGCCGTTCGTTCCGCTGATCGGCGGCTCCTCCCAAAAATGCTTTGCGGCGCGGGCAACGACAAAGCGTTCCGGTACGCCGCACGCGCCAACGGTCTTTTCGCGGTCAACACCGCAGCGGCGCGGGCAATCATTACAGATCATACAAAGGCCTCCTTGTTGACAATCCGGATGATTTTGATTATAATAAAAACGAATAATCTCAGGTGGTGATTATGATGCTTCTTGCATTCGATATCGGAAACACGAATATCACACTCGGTTGCTTTGACGGCGACACGCTGCGTTTTGTGTCGCGGATGTTTTCCGCCGCGGAAAAAGCCAGCGATGAAATTGCCGTTTCCCTGCTGAACATTTTGCACATTCATCAGACGCGCCCCGAAGACATTGACGGCGCGATCATCAGCAGCGTTGTTCCGGTGCTGACGCAAACCGTTGCGCAGGCGGTAACGACCCTGACGGGCAAGCTGCCGCGCATTGTCGGGCCGGAGCATCACGGCTGCTTCAAAGTCGACATTCTGCCGATAGAGCAGATCGGTGCGGATCTCATTTCGGCGAGCGTCGCCGCTGTAAAGAAATATCCGCTGCCCTGCCTGATCGCCGACCTCGGGACCGCAACAAAGATTCTGGTCATTGACGAAAGCGGCCGGTTCTGCGGCTGTACGATCGCCCCGGGCGTCAAAATTTCCGCTGATGCACTGAACAAACGAACCGCACTGCTGCCGGCGGTCAATTTCACCGTGCCGAAGCATGCCATCGGCACCAACACAACAGAATGCATCCAGTCCGGCATCGTGTTCGGCACAGCCGCCATGCTGGACGGCATGGTACAACGCATTCTCAAGGAGCTGCACGTCCCCCGCGCCACACTGGTGGCCACCGGCGGTTACAGCAAAAGCATCCTCCCCTGCTGCGAGCAGACCTTTACCTATGATGAGAACCTGCTGCTCGACGGTCTGCGCGCCATTTACGAAAGCTGAATCCGGCGCCCCGTTTGCTGTCTTTTGCAGAAAACGGGGATTGTTATTTTGCGTTGCTTGCCATCTGCAGCTTTGCGCAGTACAATAAAGGCGCAAGAAAACGAAGGAGGTTTCGCTATGCTTCAGCAAAACATCAAACAATTCCGCAAACAAAAAGGATACACGCAGGAAACGCTGGCACAAGAGCTGAACGTTGTCCGGCAGACGGTTTCCAAATGGGAAAAGGGCTACTCCGTGCCCGATGCGCTCATGCTTGAAAAAATGGCCGATCTGTTTGAGGTATCGGTCAGCGACCTGCTGGGGACGCCGGAGACGACCGAAGAAAAGACCGACCTGAAGGACATCGCCGAACAGCTGTCCATTTTGAACAATCAGTTTGCAAAGGAACTTGCGCGCAAACGCCGCAACCGCAGAATCGTGCTGCTTGTGCTGGCAGGTCTGCTGGCGCTCGGCATCCTCGGTACGGTGCTGTGCATGGTGCCGATGCAAAGTGCTTATGTCCCGGACGAAGAGACCGGTACGGTCATCTCCGCCGAACTCTCGCCGGCGCTGGACAAAGCCGTGTCCGAAGCGATTCTGTCCGACCACAGCACGCCGGGCTATCACGGGGAATGTGAAACCGAAAGCCACTATGTGCTCGGTACCAAAGAGACCGGCGACGGCATTACTGTCTATCTGATCGCAGAGTACCGCTGGTTCGGCTTTTGCAACGGCTATTTCACCAATGCCGGCGGCGGTAATATTCCCGTGGTGTACACGTTCGAGGAAACCGCGGACGGCTACCGGCGCATTGCAAAAGAGGAAGCTGAGGACGGCAGCCATTACACGTCGTCCATCAAACGACTGTTCCCGGCGCGGTATGCAAGAAAGGTTCTGCGCGGTCTGTCCGACGCGGAAAACGAGCAGATGTGGACGCACCACTTGAGGCAGGCGCAGGCGTACCTTACGTCCATCGGCCGCACGGAGATCATCTGTCCGTACAGCGAACTGCAGATCGAGTTTCTCACCGACCGCGGCGTATCAACCGCAGCAAACAACAAGCTGTGCGAAATGCCGCTGGACTACGATCTGACCATCGGCAACCACGAAGCACTCGAGGACGGCAAACGCTATGTCTATCAGACGGCGGTCGATGAAGACCTGGGCGCCGTGACCTTTACAAAGTTCGAATACGGCACAAACAAAATCGTCGAATTCATGGCGGTGGACGCCACCACCGGCGACATTATGAGAGACGCACCGCAGCCGAAAACCGTCCGGTATTTCGTTGGCAAACGTGTTCCCAGCGGGGAAGGCACGCAGTACACGACCATGGCCGTCTATCAGTAAGAACAAGAAGAACAGCCGAGCAAGCCCGGCTGTTTTTTTCTTTACCAGTGGACGCTGCGCTTGATGCGGAAGACCTGAATGAACCCGACCACCGCCTGATAAATCAGCGCAAGGCCGATAAGGCGCGTGATGATGTTGGCAAGCCCATTCGGATGATAGACAATGAGGATGCCGAGGACAAGACCAACCAGCGACAACAGGATCGAAAACAGTTTTCCGACCGGGAACTTCAGCGCAGACGCAAGGTCGCCGACCGACAGCAAGATCAAAAGGATGCCGAACACAAACGGCAGCGCACCGGCGATTGCATCCGGCGCAATCAGGAAAACAAGACCGACAAGCGCGCAAAGAATCCCGATGATCATGACGGCAACCGAGCGTTCCGGCGCAGCGGAAACGAGCTGCAGAATAATCGCGCAGGCTGCACCGGCAAGGATCACGCCGCCGATGATGCGGATATAGGTTGCAAGCACCGCCGCGGGTGCAAGCAGCATCAGACAACCGAGTACCAGCAGCACAATGCTGGAAATTACAAGACTTTTCACCATTGCTTTCATTGGATGTATCCTCCTTATTCAGCGGCGAAGAACGCCGCTTTTTGTTCTTCCAGCCACGCCTTTGCTTCGTCGCAGCCCTGTGCCGTGCAGGCAAACGTCTTGCTTGTGACGTCATCTGCGGGCGTATTTTTGAACGCCTGCATGCCCGGGTACCAGGCGGCGCCGACGTATTCTTCATCGTCAATTTTTTCGATGGCGACGCGGTAGTTGAAGATCTTTTGTCCCCACATCGGCTTTGCGGGGTCCTGCGTCACCGAACCGTAGTAATCATTATACGTGCCGCCGATGCGCGAGCCGCCGATCAACCACACGAGCAGCGGTACAAACAGTGCCTGTTGTTCCATTGTTATGCTTCCTTTCTTTTTTTCATAACCGCAAAAATCAACTGCAGCAGCAAGCTGAGCGCCGCCATGCCGAGCAGCGCACCGGCGCTGTCCACGGCGATATCGGACAACTGACAGCTGCGGCCCGGCACCAGCGCCTGATGCAGTTCATCTGAAACTGCCCACAGCACACAGCCGGCCGCCGCAAGCAGCAGCGCTTTTTTCCGTTGGTCAAAGGTCCAGGCGACCCCCGCCGCCGTCAGACCGAGCAGCGTATATTCGCTCAGGTGCGCCAGTGTCCGCACGCTTTTTTGCAGCCGTTCAACCTGCAAGCGCTGCGTTTCGGCGTCCCGGGCGGAAAAGTCTTTGTCCCAGGTGCGCAGCAGCGTTTCAATGAAGCCGCCGCTCGTGCTTTCGGATTGCCGTGCCGGTTCGTCAGACAGCTTGAAAATCAGTCCGAGCTGCAGCAAAAGCAGAACCAGCAGTACAACGCGCAGCACCTTTCGTTTGCTCATACCGTCGCCTGCCTTCTGATGATGTGCTACCATTATACATGGTTTCGGCGCGGCGGTCAAGAAAAACCGGAAAAATCCCGACTGTGCTTTGCGGTATCCAGCAGCGCATCGGCAAACAGCGCTGCACTCTGCCGCCAGTAGGCCAGGGCAAAGGGCAGCGGCAGCAACAGTGCCCCAAGCAAAAACCAGCCGAAGAAGCTGCGCTGAAACCGCAGATACACCTTGCGGTGACGTGCCATCACCGCCGTGCTGCGGCGCAGACTTTCCCAAAGCGGACAGCCGTCCAGCGAAAGATACGGCAGCAAAAACAGCAGCGCACAGCTTTGCCGGAAGAACCAAGCCGACACCGCCGCCATGAGAAGCGTGCCGACACACAGCGCAGCAAAGCTGACCAGCGGTACGCCGTGTACCGCCGCGCCGACCGTAACGCCGGCCATGCCGGCGGCCGGCAGCAGCGACAGCAGCAAAAGCGCACCCTGCAGCGCCGCCGTTGTCAGAAAGGCTGCGCTCCCCCGCAGCAGACCGCACCGCACTGGACGGACAGTGGAAACAAACCGGGCGGTATTGCACGCACGGAAACCGCAGCGCAGCAAAAAGGCCGCGCCGAGCAGCACCGCCGCCATCCACCAGCGCAAATACGCCATCCGGTATAACACCGGTATCGCCGCGTTGAGCGCAAACAGGCTGACGCCCTGCAGACCCAGCCGCAAAGCGCTGCCTTTGCTGTGCGTTTTTTGCAGCGCGCGCGCCGCTTTTTTCAGATCCGTTGTCATGTGCATCACCGGAAATAGTGTTGCCGCATCCGACATTCTGTAAACAAGCTGGCAGACGTCGAGAAAGTCAGCCAGAAGGTGAAGGAAACGATGCGTAAACGAGAGCCGCATCTCAGCCATAAAAACGGGCTGCTTGCGGCTTGTTGTCATCGCCTTGCGCAAAGCAAGGCTTCTTTCGCCGCACCGCAACCAGCTTCGTTTTTCTGCCTGATCTGTAAAGTTTTTGCGAGCAAATTTTCGTCAAGGCA
>CACYCR010000100.1 GCA_902772935.1 Oscillospiraceae bacterium | reverse complement strand
TCGCCCGACAGGCGACCGCCGGGTCGTCGAGGGCGAAAAACCGTCGAGAAAAGAAAACAACAATGGGTATGGGCGCAGCCCATCCAATGCAAAAAAGGCACAGGGTTCCCTGTGCCTTTCTCTATATGTTTTATATGTTTTCTTTTCGTTCTTCGCGAAATGCGAACGCTTACGCTGCAGTCTCTTCCTGGGCGGTCTTATCCTTCGGCGTGATGAGGTTCACGATGATACCGAGGATGAGTGCGCAGGCAACTTCCGTCAGCGTGACCTTGCCGAAGGTCAGGGACAGGCCGCCGATACCGCTGATGAGAATGACAGCGACGACAAAGAGGTTGCGGTTTTCACCGAGGTCAACCTTCTGGATCATCTTCAGACCGCTGACGGCGATGAAACCGTACAGGGTGATGCAGACGCCGCCCATGACGCAGCTCGGAATCGTGGACAGGAAGGTCACGAACGGGCCGAAGAAGGAAATGACCATGGCCATGATCGCCGTTGCGAGAATCGTGACGACGGAGGCGTTGCCGGTGATGGCGACGCAGCCGACGGATTCGCCGTAGGTGGTGTTCGGGCAGCCGCCGAAGATGGCGCCGACCATGGAGCCGACACCGTCGCCGAGCAGGGTTCTGTGCAGACCCGGCTTTTCAAGCAGTTCGCTGCCGATGACGGAGGAGAGGTTCTTGTGGTCCGCGATGTGCTCAGCGAAGACAACGAAAGCCACCGGGATGTACGCCACAGCGATGGAGGCGATGTACTGTGCTTTGATTTCGCCGAAGCCCTTGATGGCGGAAAGGAAGGTGAATTCCGGAACAGCAAAGATCTTCATGTCCTTGAACACGTCAAAGTTGATGACCTGCAGCGCGGCGTTGTTCGTCTTGAGACCGATGACGGTGAAGCAGGCGGCAACCGCGTAACCGGCAAGGATGCCGATGATGAACGGGATGAGCTTGGTCATCTTTTTGCCGTAAACGGAGCAAAGGATGACGGTGAACAGCGTGACCAGACCGCAGCAAAGCGCGATCCACGGAGAAGTGAGCATCTGCGTGCCGGTCTCTTCCACGATTGTCGGCAGGCCGGCGTCATTCATCTGGATGGCATAGTTGGTGACTTCTTCAAAGATGTTGCCCTTCATGAGGTCGCCGATCGCGTTGCCTGCAAGGGAGAGACCGATGATGGACACGGTCGGGCCGATGACAACGGCGGGCATGAGCTTGTTGATCCAGCCGACACCGGCAATCTTGACGATGATTGCGATGACGACATAAACCAGACCGGCAAACACCGCACCGAGGATCATGCCGAGATAGCCCAGCGACATGGAAACGCCGCCGGCGAACGCCGCAAACATGGAACCGATGAATGCGAAGGACGAGCCGAGGAAGACCGGGCTGCTGAATTTGGTGAAGAGAAGGTAGACGATCGTGCCGACGCCTGCGCCGAAGAGCGCGGCCGACTGGCTCATGCCGTTGCCGATAATGGACGGCACGGCGATGGTCGCCGCAAGGATCGCCAGCAGCTGCTGGAAGGCGAACACGATCAGTTGTCCGAATTTGGGTTTGTCTTTGACTCCGTAAGCGAGATTCATTTTCTTTAACCTCCTAGATTTTATATAAATGCCGTCGGGCATTTATTCCGTTGAGATGTCCCGGGGATCAGTGTCGCTCGGCGGGACGCTTTTCGATCTGCACGCACGCGATGTCTTCGTACGGCGGAATGTTGACGCGGATGAATTCATCCTTGGATGTGGGGATGTTTTTGCCGACATAATCCGCGCGGATCGGCAGCTCCCGGTGTCCCCGGTCAACAAGGACCGCGAGCTGGATCTTTGCCGGACGGCCGAAGGCCAGCACCGCGTCAATGGCCGCGCGCGTCGTGCGCCCGGTATACAGGACGTCGTCCACGATGACGATGATTTTTCCGTTCACGTCAAAGTCAATCTGCGTCTCGTTGACGTGGGCATCCTCGGACACGGCGGTCACATCGTCCCGATAGAGGGTAATATCCAGCGAACCGGTCTGCACCGAGGCGCCGAGCTTTTCCAGATTGCCGCGGATGATCTGCGCAAGCGGTACGCCGCGGCGCTTGATGCCGACGACGCAAAGGTTTTCGGTCGATTCGTTTTTCTCCACGATCTCGTGCGCGATTCGCATCAGCGCGCGATCCATGCCGACAGCGTCCATGACCACGGAATTCACGCTGCGCACCCCCGTTTCCATAAAAAAACAGCCTTGTCCGCGCGACAAGACTTACTGCATACGGGCAGACGCTGCCCTTTTCTTTTGACGTCTTGTCGGCCTCCCGGACCGTCTTAAAGAACTTTAACTGTGGTTATTCTACTATACTTTTCAAAAAATGTAAATAGCGTTTATTGTATTTTTTACGATTTGTGAAATCTGTCAAAAATCCACGGTGAACCCGACAAAAATTCGGCAGAAAAAAACGCCGGTCCGTTGCTGCGGATCAGCGTTTTCAGCGAATCGATGCGTCATTGCGCAGGTCGTTACTTTCCATCATCGACGTTGTCGGTTTTCTTGAAAAAGGCGACCAACTTCAAAATGAAGTCAACCAGAACTTGGATATATGTCAACGCGTTTTCCATTGACGCTCCCCCTTAATCACAAAGTACAGAAGGTTTATGTTAGTACACAAGCGGAAACACCGCTTGTTTTAGACAGCACTTCATGGTTCTATTATAAGTCAGAATCTTTGATTTGTCAATAAAAAATTCAAAAATAGTTAAAGTTTTGGAAAAAATTTCATCGTTAAATTCCGGAAACCCGGCCGTTTTTTCTTTTATTGTCATTATTATTTCACAATTGCCTTAAATCAGCCTAAAAACAGGCAAAAAAAACTGCGCAGGATTCACCGGAAAGGTTCCTGCGCAGTTCAGTTTCTTTTTCAGCCGCAGACAATCTGACGGCTTTTTGTGCAAAGGCCGCGTTTCTTACTGGCCGTTGCTCCATTGCTCGAGCTGGTCGGCGAGCGCATGGTATTCGTTTTCGTCAACAACTTCCACGTCGCCGTAGCACTTCATACCGGTGCCGGACGGCAGGAGCTTGCCGATGATGACGTTTTCCTTGAGGCCGAGCAGCGGATCGACCTTGCCCTTGATTGCAGCATCGGTCAGCACGCGCGTCGTCTCCTGGAAGGATGCCGCGGACAAAAAGCTCTCCGTGGCAAGGGACGCCTTGGTGATACCCATCAGGACCGGAGAGTATTCCGCCTCACGCAGGTCGGTTTCACCGGCTGCAATGCGTGCGCGGATCTTTTCGTTTGCGGTCTTGACGTCTTTCTTTTCAACAACAGCCCACTCGAGGAAGTCCGTATCGCCCGGATCTTCGATCTTGACCTTGCGCATCATCTGGCGCGCAATGACTTCGATGTGCTTGTCGTTGATGTCAACGCCCTGGGTA
>CACYCR010000099.1 GCA_902772935.1 Oscillospiraceae bacterium | reverse complement strand
TGTAACAACATTTTCTATATAGCAGATACCTCGATTGCTCCGTGTCAGGTTCGGAATGTAAACCGCATAACAAGTCGAGACAACCCTACCATCATCAACAGCTCCAAAGTATTGAATATCTGCATCTGCTTCAATCGCTTTCCACACTTTTTCGCTCTGTTCCATAGGGCACTCGATATCGTCTGTGTCAAGCTGTTTATATAATTCCAGCAAGGACTCCAGATCTGACAATGTTAGTTTTCTGAATTCCATCTCTGTAAAAGCTCCTTACAATTCTCGATTTGTTTTGCTATGAAATATGTTGTTGAACATTGCTTCACAACAGAGCGGTGTAAATCTCTTCGCCGCCGTTGACAAATACTTCAAGAATATCTTCGTCACGCAAACACTTCAGGTCGTGAATGACCCCTGTGTATTTTACGCTCTTACGTCCCGCTCGCGGAATGCAAAAGCCATGCCGGGTTCGTTTGAGCGCAGGGTCATGATCCGTCAGAAGATGTCTGACTTCAGAAACGGGAAATGCAAGGAGTTTTCCGTTTTCAAATGTGACTTCGCACGGAAGGGACATACAACCGATATCTCTCTTCTTGTATCCCGTGTAATCCCAACCCGGCACCCAGGACATCAGAATGGCTCTTCCGTTTTGATCACAAAAGATCTGACCGGCGTATCTGTCGGGACCCTTGTCGACTTCACCTTCCGCTTCAGGGACAAAACGTCCGTTCTGAAACGATCCAACGGCAAGTGAAAAACTGTGGGTGTCCTTTCTGCAGACCGATGCAGCGAGAAGAAATTGATCCGAAAGCTGAACAAAAGAGGGGCATTCCGCAAATTTCGCATTTTGCCATTCACGCATGACTCCGTGATATCTCCAGTGCAGCAAATCATCGCTCTCATAGAGCAGCAGAACGGCCGTTTGCTTTTCCCGGTTGCCGGAAGCCATAACACACCAGTATCTGCCGTCGGCAAAGCAAACGGCAGGATCTCTGAAATCCGGCGAGCCGTCGGGAGGGAAGGACGGAATGACGGGATTGCCACTGTATTTTTCAAAGCGGATTCCGTCTGAGGAATACGCCACTCCGACAGCCTGATTCCCGTTGCATATGCAAGTGTAGAAAAGGTAAAGCACATCATCCTTCACAATTGCGGTTCCCGACCAGCACCCATCCTTGTCATACGCCCTGTCGGGAAAGAGCGCAACAGGCAATTCCTCATAGTGTATAAAATCTTTTGTTCTCGCGTGCCCCCAGTGCATGCTTTCTTTCCAAGGCGTTTCGAAATGGGGCGCATGCTGATAAAAAATATGATAATACCCATTAAACTGCACGAGCCCATTCGGGTCATTGATCCAGCCTTTTTCGGGCCTGTAGTGATACTTTGTCATTGATTTCTCCTGTGTAACCGGTTTTTCATTCAAGAAAACCGTACTGCCTGTATTTTTTCAGTATCATTATAGTGCATTTGATTCCCCAAAAACTGTCTGTAGGTTGCGCTTTTTTCTTTTCCTGCGTTATCAGTTCCATTTCAGCCTGCTCATATTCTGCTTGTTTTAATTAATCCGCAAGCATTCGTGACGCAAGTGAATCCGTGTCGGTGCGGGGACGTCTGATTGTGTCAAAGGCCGCCCCGCTGCTCAAACGTCCGGCGCGGTCGGTTGAAAAATGCAAATAATCAGCCCTGATGGAACGTGATTTCCGGGTCACCGGTCTTGAGCGTAATGCAGCAGCCGGTAAACCCGCGGTCTCCGTCCGGTTTTGATCCGACCACAACCGGACAAGCCTGCCCAAGCGTGTCGAATGCGTCGCCCGGCATACTCACGAAACAGCGGTGATAATGGCCGGCAAGGTAAAGCTCGGGACGGATCTTTTCCCGCAGCAGCGTAGCCCACGCCGCGTACAGCGGCTGTTCGATATCAAACGGCGGCTCAATGACATTGGTGATCACGTGGTGCGCAATCACCAGCCGATGCGCAACACCGGGCGCGGCATATTCGCGGTCGGCATGTGCGATTACATCTTGTAAAAACGACGTTTCCTCTTCTCTAAATGCATGACAGCAGATGGCGCCGCCGTATTCCGCATGGTCGTCCGGCTTATCTTCGCCGCAATCGAGGACCAACGCCCAAAGATTTCCCAACCGCAAGGTATAATAAAAACGTTCGTTGACAGTCGGCATGTATTCCCAAAGCCGCTCCGCCGCTTTTCCGCGCAGATCATGGTTTCCGCGCGTGCAGATCACCGGTAGCGTTCCATGCGTGATACCTTGTGCGATGCGATAGATTGTATCAAATTCCGACACCTGGTTCGAAGCGTTGACAATGTCTCCGTTAAGCACAAGCAGGTCGATCGGCTTTCCGCAAAGTTGTGCCGAGCGGATGGCATGACGCGCATGGCCGTGCGTATCTGAAATATGGTATATATTGATATTCTGCGACGGGATGGGTTTGAACAAATACTCGACACGCTGTTCCGGTGCAAACCGGCTGCAATAGGCACGGCGTTCGATCAACGGGCGCAGGATCACTGTGTAGTGCCGCGCATGATCCAGCGCTGCCTGCGGTACACTGACGCGATGGATCCGCGTTGCGGTACGCACCACACCGCAGGAATGGTCCTCATATCGGTTGCCGTCAATTTCCACGGCAAAGCCGCAGGCGCTTCGTACCCGTGCAAAGATTTGATACTGTTCGCCGGCAACAAATACGGCGGGATCAAAGATTAACAGATTGTCTGCCATGTTTTTCAGCTCCTTTTACAAAGCTTTCGGTTATGCATTTGGATTGACCCACCTCAAGCGTTTTCAAATTGCCGTTGATGTTGTCCCATACCCGGCCAGGCGTCAGTCAAAGGGGGATTTCAAGCGAAACAGCTTCATTAGAGATTGCGGTCGCCGCCGACCTGTCCGTAGTGCGCCGTTTTGCAGATATCGCAGTCAATAATCACGCGCATTTCAAAACTCCTTGGCTCCGGCCTGTCCGATTGTTCTTTTATTATACCTGAATTATTTCTTCTTTTCAATCCTATAAACAGAAAAACTGCCCGCAAGGCTCATTAAGATATGAGCAGCGGGCATTATCATGCTATTCGGCTTGTCCTTTTTTCGGCAGACACGCGGGTTTATGGAAAAGGAAATGCGGCCTATGGATCTGTTTGTTGATATGCCGGTGACCGCAGAACCAATCGTCATACTGCAAACGGTCCCCGATTCCATCGAGTCAATCCTCCGTGGGGCGGTCAACCGTACTCTGATTCACAAAGGGCATCATTGCTTCGTGTGAAATGTACTTTGCCGGGCAGGAGTGGGACCGCACCAGATCCGCCTTTCAGCCCGGTTATTCGCCTTAAGCTGCGCGCAGCGCAATATCACTCGCCGCAGGCGAATAAAACTGAAAAAGCGCAAAAATGATACCGAACCCATAGAAAGTCCACCAAAATGATACACGCGCACGGCGCGAAAAAACGGAATTTGCCTATGTATTATTTCTTTCTATCCTCATTCGGCTCTGTCTCGCTAAGATAAGTCATCGAGGCTGCCAAGCCGATCGCTATCAGCACC
>CACYCR010000098.1 GCA_902772935.1 Oscillospiraceae bacterium | reverse complement strand
TGCGCCAGCACGGGAACGCCGGTCAAATTCTGCACATCGGCGGACAGCGCGGTCGTATAGGCGCTTGTGCCGCCGCCCGCGCCGTAGGTCACGCTCATAAACGCCGGATGCAGCGCAGCAATGTGCATGGCTGCGGTAAACACGGCGTCGATGGCGTCGCTCGTCTTCGGCGGAAACACCTCAAAGGACAGCGTCGGCTTGTTTTCCTTGAGCAGGTCGATGATTTTCATAAGATCACCTCGGGGTTAAAAAATAGTGAGTAAAAAGCAGCGGTTCATCGCAGTCGCAGGAAGGGATGGATGAGGGAATACAATCCACGCGCGTTCCCATCCATGCCGGCTTTCCTCTGCGGCGCATGAGCGTCCGCGACCGCAATTCCGAATTATTTTCTTGCGCTCGCCGCGCAGGCCTTACTTTTCTTTTCGGAAAAAGAAAAGTAAGCAAAAGAAAACCTGTCTCCCGTCGCGGCGTAAGCGTACAAGCAGCCACAGCTGACAGCGCGACCGCATTTCCGAATGATTCTGCGCTCGCCGCGCGGGCCTTACTTTTCTTTTCGGAAAAAGAAAAGTAAGCAAAAGAAAACCTGTGTATCAATTCTTCAGGCTGTGCATCGGCGCCGGAATGCGGCCGCCGCGCGCAATAAAAGCATCCGCGGAAAAATCATGCACCGGCATCACGGGCGCCGTGCCGAGCAAACCGCCGAACTCCACCGTCTCGCCGACACGTTTTCCCACAGCGGGAATAATGCGCACCGCCGTCGTCTTGCAGTTGACAACGCCGATCGCCGCCTCGTCCGCAATAATCGCGCTGATCGTCGCAGCCGACGTGTCACCCGGTACGGCAATCATGTCCAGACCCACCGAGCAAACGCAGGTCATCGCCTCCAGCTTATCCAAATGCAGCGCACCGGCCTGCGCCGCGGCAATCATGCCCTCATCCTCACTGACCGGAATAAACGCACCGGAAAGCCCGCCGACATGGTTGCTCGCCATCACGCCGCCCTTTTTCACCGCGTCATTGAGCAGTGCAAGCGCCGCCGTCGTCCCGTGCGTACCGCAAACAGCAAGCCCCATCTCTTCCAGAATCCGCGCCACCGAGTCGCCCTTTGCCGGCGTCGGCGCCAGCGACAAATCCACAATGCCAAACGGCACGCCGAGCCGCTGCGACGCCTCACGCGCCACCAACTGTCCCATGCGCGTAATCTTAAACGCCGTCTGCTTGATCGTTTCCGCAACCACATCAAACGGCTGCCCCTTGCAGCTTTGCAGCGCATGGTACACCACACCCGGACCGGAAACGCCGACATTGATCACGCATTCCCCTTCGCCGACGCCGTGAAACGCGCCCGCCATAAACGGGTTATCCTCCACCGCGTTGGCAAACACAACGAGCTTTGCGCAGCCGAAGCCGCCGCTCTCGCCGGTCAGCGCGGCCGTTTCCTTGATGATCTCGCCCATGCGGCGCACCGCATCCATGTTGATGCCCGCCTTTGTCCCGGCCACATTCACCGAAGCACACACGCGCTCCGTACTTGCCAGCGCACGCGGGATCGACGCAATCAGCTTCTTGTCGCTTTCGGAAAAGCCCTTCTGCACCAGCGCGGAAAAGCCGCCGATAAAATTCACGCCGCACTGCTTCGCCGCCTCGTCCATCGCAACGGCAATCGGCGTATAATCATCCTCCTTGCACGCCGCGGCAACCAGCGCGATCGGCGTGACGGAAATGCGCTTGTTCACAATCGGGATGCCGAACTCTTTTTCGATCTGTTCACCGACGGCAACCAGATTCTTCGCCCGTTCGGTGATCTTTCGGAAGACGCAGTCGGCGGTCTCCTGTACGCTGCCGCGCGCACAGTCCAGCAGCGAAATGCCCATGGTAATCGTCCGCACATCCAGATGCTGATGGTCGATCATATCCAGCGTGCTGACAATATCCGTCATATTATACAGCATAGGTCACCTCACACGCGGTGCATCAGCGTGAAAATGTCTTCGCGCTGCGTGCGGACCACAAGTCCCATCGCTTCGCCGAGTGCGGCAAGGTCGTCGCTCAGTTCGGCAAACGGTTTTTTGCTCTTGTCCAGGTCGATCAGCATCGCCATGGTGAAAAACTCCTGCATGACGGTCTGGCTGATGTCCAGAATATTGACGTTGTTTTCGGCAAGGCAGGTGCAGACGCGGCCGATAATGCCGGTGGTGTCCTTGCCTGTAACTGTGACGATTGCTCTCATAAGTACCTCCGCGTTCGCGCATACGAACAAAATGCATCATAATTTAATACAATTATATGCCAACGAGCAGATTTGTCAAGGCACGTTTTTCCGTTTTCTGCCGCCTGAACGGCAAAACAGCAAAAAAAAATCCCGCCGAGCAGTTCGGCGGGAAACGGTTTTGACCCGGAACGCCGAAACAGACGCCGCACGTCCGCGACCCTTTGCAGCGGGGAATCCTCCTGCGCAAAAAGCAAAAAACTGCAAAGCCGCCCGCCTCCCTTTGACGAACGGATGAACAACCAGTGAAACTCAAATGAAACACAAATGAAAAACAAGTGAAAAACAAATGAGTCACCGCTGAAAAACAAATGACCCCTATATAGAATGAATAGAGAGATAGATTAAAATACACCGCATAGTGCGCGCACGCGCGAGAGCGACGAGTTTTTCTGAAAGCCTTTTTTCTCACACTTTTCTTTTCGAAAAAAGAAAAGTGTGCAAAAGAAAACCACTGACTCTTTCTCTTTGGCAGGCAGCGCTTTCGGCGCTGTTGGGTGCGCGCCGAAAGCTGCCTTGTGCAGGATGGCTGTGTATTCTTATGGCAGGCAGGCTGTCAACCGCGCCCGTTACGCCTGACGGCGTGCCACCCGCCCCTATCCAGGGGAGGGCTGCCTTGCCTTCCCCGCGACCACAATTCCGCATTCCACATTCCGAATTGTTCTGTTTTCATCGACATCTGTCGCCGAGCAAAAAAAGTTTCCTGAAATTTTGCAGAATGTCGCAGCTTTCCTGCAACAAAACGCCGTTTCCGC
>CACYCR010000097.1 GCA_902772935.1 Oscillospiraceae bacterium | reverse complement strand
TTGAGCAGCACCGCGCGTTCGGACGCGGATGCCGAAATGTTGTAGTAGACGCTGCTGCCTTCGAGCTGAATGAAATACTGCGTTTCGCCGCCGATGACCGCCGAACGGATGTCGGTGACAACGCCCTTGATCTTTTGCGTGGTCGGTGCAGGTTTGACGTCATCCGGTAACCCCGGAGCGTCCGGATTGTTGTTGTTGTCGGTGGCGTCGCGGATCTCATCGATGTCGACCTTGATGATGATGTTGTTCTGCTTGAGCTTCGCAACATAAGCCTCCGTACATTCCGCAATCGTCTCGCCGGTGACAACGACCTGATAGTTCTGGACGTTGACCATCGCGTAACGTTTGACAAGGTTGGCGGTATCCTTCAGCGACATGAAATAGGTCGGCTGTCCGCTGATGTTCAGCAGAATCGGGAAGGTTGCCGTGTAACCGTAGTCCTGCACAACGCCTTCCGCGGAATTCGCCGCGGAGTACTCCTTTGCGCCGGAAACTTCATAGAAGTTCGCTTCCTTGGTCCGCATGTTCACAAGCACAAAGCCGATGATTGCCTGGTCGCCGGAAACGGAGGTCACGCCGGTGTACATATACACGTCGTCGTTCATCGCAAGGTAGTTATAGCCTTCGGTCGCAACGCGCACGCCGTCCTGCACGATGATCGAGTTGATGAAGCCGCCGCCGTATTTGCCGTGGTAGTTATACTGTTCCACAAGGAGATTGCTCGAGTAGATGCCGTCGATCCACTGCAGGGCGCTGTCGGTCTTCACCTCGTCTTCGGTGAACTCTTCACATTCGCCGGTGATCGCGTTGACAAGAATCACACCCTTGACGTCTGTGCCGCCGAAGAGACCGATCGTCTTGTCGAGTACCGGGCAAAGCCAGAACGGCTGACCGTTTTCGTCGATTTCAAAGTGCGGCTCATCGAAGAGATAGGTCGGGTACTTGAAGCGCACGTGGCGCATCAGGAATTTGCCGAAATGCTCTTCCGTGGAATACCGGATATAATCGCCTTCATCCAGCAGCACAAGATTCGCCTTTTGCGTCACCATGTCCACGACGATATAGCCGGGGAAGCCGGTGGAAGTGTTTTTGAACCATTTGAAAATATCACCGTAAGCGAGGGTCGTCACGCGCACGGGCGCATTCTTGTAATTGATCTGGGTGAATTTGCCGGACAGCTCGAACTGCGAAACCTTATTGATCGAGCTCAGATCACCGAGCGCGCGGTTGGCAAGCGCAGCGGCGGCGGCGTCGTCAAGCACGGGCACGCTCTGGAAATCCGCTTCCGCAATATCGCCGGCAAACGATTTGTCCTCATCGACGTCGATGATCCGGCTGTAGGAACCGGCACGGAAGATCACGGAGGAGAACAGCATACCGAGCGCGACCACAACCACCAGTACACCGATGATGATGACCGGCACAAGGCCTTTCTTTTTGATATACGCACCGTATTCCGGCTTGGTGATCAGACCGGAAAGCAGCACCTGCAGCGCAAGATAGATTGCTGCAACAACACCGAGGAACAGATACAGCTCTGTGCTCTTGAAGTTCAGCGGCGGCAGCATAAAGTAATAGGCAATCGCTGCGCCGACAACGGTACCGATCAGCGAAATCAGCGTTTTCAGGCCGGCCTTATTCGGAACGAGATACGCGTCCTTGCCGCTGCCTTTACCGCTGCCGTTTCCGCCGGACGTAAAATCCACTTTGATGGGGTCCATAATGTCAACTCCTTCACTATAATAGTATCATTATACCCAGTATGCCCAAAAAATGCAATGAATAATTTTTGAACAGTCGGGCCACCCCGGTACAGGCGCAGCCTGACACCCCGGCGCACCGCGCATAGGATTTACGAGGTTCCCGCAAACGCCTGTGTCCCTTCGCGGAACAAACAAAAAAGCAGGCACAACTTTCGCCGCGACCGTAATTCCGCATTCCGCATTCCGAAATCTTCTTGCGCTCGCCGCGCAGGCCTTACTTTTCTTTTCGAAAAAAGAAAAGTAAGCAAAAGAAAACCTGTGTCGTTTTCCGCACAGCGCATACAAAAAGCGGCCGCAGGATTTCCCGTGACCGCTTTTGTTCCTGTTCAGATTAAATATCCGTGCAGCGGAAGATATTCCTCCAGCGTCAGCCCGCTCTCCCGAATCTTCGGCGCAAGCGCCGTACCGACAAACCGCCAGTGCCACGGCTCATAGACAATGCCGGTCACTGCCTCCTTGCCTTTCGGGTAGCGCAGAATAAAACCGTATTCATGCGCGTGCTGCTGCAGCCACGCAAACGCCTTCGTCTTTTCAAACGGCGTGCTCGTGCCGTTGATGTCAACAGCCAGCCCGAGATTGTGCTCGCTCGTGCCCGGCGGCAAAATCTGTGCCTGCGCTTTCTTCTCCGCAGCGGCACGGCTGTAGCCCTGCGCCTGGAACTGCCGGGTGAAGTTTTCCAGATTCGTCTTCTGATGTTCATAGGAGCGATACGCGGAATACGGGCTCAGCGTAACGCCGGCCTTTTTCGCCGCCGTCATCATCGCTTCAAAGTATGGCGTGACGCGGTAATCCAGATATTTCCCGGTGGAAAAAATCTGCTTCGTCGTGACCTTGTAGGACGGGTCATATTCCCGCGTCGCGTCCACAACAACATACTTCCAGTTTTCTTTTGTAATCTTTACAACGGTACGCCCGCTCGCACTCTAGGCGGCTTTTGCCGTCCGGATACCGACCGGTGCGCTTGCTGCGCCGACATACGTCCCGTTCGCATCCTTGCGAACCGCCTTAACCTTGAAGAAGTACGCCGTTGCCGGATTCAGCTTCGTCACCGTGTAGGCAAGACCATCCGTCACCGCAACCTTCTTATACGCGCCGTTCTTCGTTGCCGAACGGTAAATCACATACTGTGTCGCATACTTCACGCGGCTCCAGGAAAGCGCAACGCTGTTGGCGTTCGATTTCGCTGTCGGCTTGCCGACCTGACCGATCGTAATGTTGAAGGTCCGGGTCTTCGTGCCGGCATACTTGCCTTTGAAGTTGATCGTCACCATATAGCTGCCGAGATTCTTGCGTCCCTTCGGATACGTCAGCGTGTAGTCCGTCTTATACTTCAGAACCTTGCCCTTGGCATCCTTGACCGTCACGGTCGGCGTCTTTGCCTTGCCGTCCTTGATAAACGTCGTCTCGGAAAGCTGAATGCTCGCAATCTTATAGATCACTTCCGAAATTCTCTCTTTGCAGACTCTGCAGACCGAAACGGATTTGCCGTTCTTGCCCCATTCCGCCGGACGGATGCTTGTCTTCAAGTCGTGGCCGAGCTTTTTGACCACATCCACCTTGTCCGTGTAGCCGCAGCCTTCCCGCTGGCAGACACGCTCGGTGTAGCCATTGGTCGTGCAGGTCGGCGCAACCTTCGTCTCTTTGAAATCGTGATCGAGGGCCGGAATCTCCACCGTGAAGAGCTGGTTGCACGCCGTGCAGGTCGCTTCCTTGCTGCCCTTTTCCGTGCAGGTCGGTTCCTTCGTCACTTTGAACGCGCTCTCTTCCGCCTGGTGGCCCTTATGCACAATCACATCCTGCGCACGAATCACTTTGCCGCATACGCTGCAATGGATGCCCTCCGTCCAGCCGTCCGTCGTGCAGGTCACAGGCACCGCTTCGTCCGTCACTTCCGTGTGCTCTGCCGGCGGAACGTTCTCTTCGTCAAACAGTTCACCGCAGCCTTCGCGCTTGCATTCTTTATACCGCAGGCCGCCGACTTCGCAGTCAAACGTCGGTGCGTAGATCCAATCGGAGAGGTCGTGGCCCAGCGCGGAGTTCGCAATCTCGCGGACGTCCTGCTTTTTGCAGAGTGCGCATACCGCAATCTCGTGGGCGTTTTTCAGGCAGGTCGCGTCATTCTGCGACTCATACTTGCCGAACTGATGCGCGCCGTTCAGGTGAGAACCCACCTCGGTGCGCTTGTCGGTCGCCTTCTGGCAGACACTGCAGGTCGCCGTCTCGGTTCCGTCCTCAACGCAGGTCGCATTATTGTCGGAAATGTAGGTTTCAAACTTGTGCTCCAGCTGATAGCCGCAGACGTCACAGACACAGTTGTAATCCGCATCCGTGCAGTCTTCCGTCACGTCCGCCTGTGTGCCGACGCCGACAGCGTCGCAGCGGGTGCAGTGGAACGCGTGCGTGCCGTTGTCCTTGCTGACGGCAGCGCCCTTGAAGTCGTGACCGAGCGCGGCAACCGTCTCCTGCGCTTTCAGCGGCAGGTTGCAGAACGCACAGTGTTCGCCTTCGCCGAGGCCGGTCGCCGTACAGGTCGGCGCAACCGCGGGATCAACCACCGCAACGTGCGCGTTGGCAGCAATCTCTTTTTCCTCCACAAAATCACATTTTTCGCACTTGCGGGTGATGATGCCACCCACCGCGCAGTCATAATTCTTCGGGAACGTCCAGGTGGCACCGAACGTATGCTTGCCGTCCTCGGCGAGCTTGTTCTGCTTCTTCTGCGCAACCACCGTCGTGTGGCAGGCTTCGCAGTGCGAACCGGCGGTCAGACCGTCCTTATCGCAGGTCGGCGCAACCGCCAGATCCGCAACCACATTTGCATGGTTCTCCGGATCCAGTTCGCCGAATTCCGCACCGCAATTTTTGCAGATCGCCTTGCTGACGCAGGTCGCTTCCTTGCCTTCCGCAGCAACGTGCGGCGTCTTACCCGGTGCGTAACCCTCTTTTACGGTTCTGCCGCAGTCTTTGCAGACTGTGCCGATAACCCAGCCGTTTGACGTGCAGGACGGCGCCTGTGCCGGAACGGCGGGATCGGGATCGTCCACCACATTCAGATGGGTGTCCGGATCAATTTTGCTGCCTTCTTTTACGAACGTCGCACCGCCTTCAATGGCTGCCTGTTCGGCTTCGCTGAGTTCACCGGCGCTCTTGCCGCAGTTTTTGCAATGCTTATAATAGGTCTCCGGCGCGATGCAGCAGGCCATATTCTTGAGGTACTGGTCCGCTACCGCGATCACCCATTCGTGCTGCTGCGCGGGGATCTCTTCTTTCACATCGGTCATACGTTCGCCGCAGCGTTTGCAGTGCCCGTACTTTGCACCGGCAACGCCGCATTGTGCGGGAATGATATCGTTATCCGCATAAACCACGTTTCCGTTCGCATCTTTTTCCGCTTCATGACCGAGCGCCTTGTCGCCCGCAATGGTCACGACAGACTTACAATTGCTGCAGGTACCCGTCTTCACACCGGCCTTCGTGCAGGTCGGCTCTGTCGTCTGTGTCACTTTGACCGCCGTGCCGCATTTCGCACACTTGATCGTGTCATCCCCCGCGGCGAAAACGCCGAGCGGCATAACGCTCAGAAGCATCAGCACGGCCATGAGGATCGCAAAACTTTGTCTGGCTGCTTTCTTCATCGTGAAACTTCCTTCCTTCTTCTGTTTTCGGAGTGATACCACTCCATTTAAGCATATCATACCATCTCCTTGTTGAGAATTCAAGAATAATTTGTAAACTCTGCAGCGGCAGCACGGCAAAGCCGTGCCGGGGGCGCCCGCCCGCCGACAGCACAAAAAATGTCCCGCACAGGGCAGCCCGTGCGGGGACAGTGGTTTCGTGTATTTTAGTCGTCCGCGTTCTTAACGGCTTCATCCAGCCAGGACGTATCTTCGCCCTTGGCGACTTCGCCGTGCTTGACCTGCGTGATGACTGCAAGACCAAGCGCAAACATGATTGCGCAGAACAGGAACATGAAGTTATAGTCGTCGCCGAACAGACCGATCAGGAATCCGCAAAGGATGGGGCCGGTGATCGCGGCGGAGAACGTCGCCGTGTAGTAATAGCCGGTGAACGTACCGACGTAATCGCGGCCGCCGATGGCAAGCACAAGCGGAAGCGTGTTGATATTGATGCAGCCGACCGCGGCGCCGCCGACAACCAAAGCGATCCAGAGCACGATCCAGACGAAGGTGCGGTTGTTCGCAAAGACCTGCGAAATGGTCAGGTAAATCGCAAACATGACCACGATCACGGTCAGGCCGGCAATGATGGTCTTTTTACGGCCGAACTTTCTGCCGAGCGTACCGGCGGGGATACCGAAGGCCGCGAGCGAAACGGCGAAAACCGCCATCATCAGCGTGGAGTTTTTCGGCGGAAGGTTCAGCGTATCAAGCGCAAAGTTCGTGAAGTTCGGAACGATTGCTTCCGTGGCGTTGTTAATCAAAAACAGCGCGGCAAGCATGATGATCAGGCTGCGGCGTTCCGCTTTGCTGATCGGCAGATCCTTGATCTTGATCTTCTTCGGCTTTTCGGTTGCCTCTTCCATACGGATCTCTGCGTCTTTGGAAAGGTCGTACTTCTTGTTGCGCGCATAGAAGGCAACAAGAACAACCAGGCAAAGCACGGCGATGATTGCCGCAATCAGGAATACCGGCGTATAATTGACGTACACAAATTCGCCGTTGACAACTTTGGCGATCTTCTGGGCAACCAGCTCACCTTTGGTGGAATCGCCGGAAAAGTGCGTACCGTTGAAATACAGCGCGTCACGGCCGGAGGCGATAAAGTTGTCGACCGTATCTTTAAATTCAGCGGGAATACCGTTTGCAAAAATGCCGCTGAACTGAACCACCGGCGAACCGTCCGGATTCAGTTCCAGAATCTGACCGAGGGTGTTGACCTTTGCGCTCAGCGCATCATGCATCGCCGTAAAGCCGAGCAGACCGACGATCGCCGTAGCGATGGTGCCCATGACAAGACCGATCATCTGGCCGATGCCGCCCATGATGTTGATGACGGCGTTGGCGTCACTCTGCAAGGAAGACGGCGTAAAGTCCGGCATCAGGGAGACGACCGGGGAACGCCAGACGGACATGGTGAAGTTGAAGAAAATGATGACCGACATCATGAGCGCGATGCTCAGCACGATGCCCTTGATGCTCGCCGCCACCGGAATGAAGGTGAAGAATACCGCGCAGATTGGCAGACAGAGGATGATGTAAGGCATGCGTTTGCCCCATTTGGTTTTCGTGCGGTCACTGCGTTTGCCGAAGTACGGCTGGAAGATGACGCCGAAGACGTTGTCGATCGTCATGATCGCGTTAACAAGCAGCGCCACGGACAGGAACGCCGGCAATTTTGCGCCGCCGGCCGTCAGCTCCGTCAGCTTTGCGCGGAAGATGACGGGAACGTAGGAATTATACACGTTCCACAGCAGCATACAAGCCATGAAGCCGAAGCCGATCAGGAACGTTCGCTTATAATTCAGCTTTACCTTTTTTTCAATTTTTTCGGACATAAGTGGGTTCCTCCTTTTTCGTTGGATTCAACAAAATCCATAAAATCATTATACAAAGAAGCGGCATTTTTTGCAAGGAAAACGGTAAAACGAAAAATTTATCTACTAAATGCACAAAAAAGGACATCTGATTTTGTTGACAAATATCCCCTCTCGGTGCTATAGTATTAGAAAGAAAAATTTTGACCGCGCAGGGAGGCGCATGGATATGCTCCGATACACCAAAGAAGACATCCTCCGCATCACAGAAGAAGAAGGCGTCCGCTTCATCAGCCTGCAGTTCACCGACATTCTCGGTATTCTCAAGAGCGTGACCGTCACCGTCAGCCAGCTCAAGAAGGCGCTTTCCAACGGCTGCGGCTTCGACGGGTCGTCCATCGACGGGTTCGTCCGCATTGAAGAGAGCGACATGAGTCTGCACCCGGATCTCGACTCCTTTGTGATCCTGCCGTTCCAGAGCGACGCCGGTAAAACCGCGCGTCTGATCTGTGATGTGTACTGCGCCGACGGCACCCCGTTTGCGGGTGATCCGCGGTATGTGCTGCGCCGCGCGATCAAAGCCGCCGCGGACATGGGGTACACCGTCAACGTCGGTCCGGAATGTGAGTTTTTCCTGTTCCACCTTGATCAGAACGGCAAACCGACCACGGAAACCTTTGACAAGGGCGGTTATTTCGAGCTCGGCCCGACCGACCGCGGTGAAAGCTGCCGCAACGACATTTGCCGCGTTTTGGAAAACATGGGCTTTGTCATCGAGGCGTCGCACCATGAAAATGCCAACGCACAGCACGAAATCGACTTTCGGTACGACGAAGTTCTGCGCACGGCAGACAATGTGATGACTTTCAAATACGTCGTCAAGAGCGTTGCCCGGCAGCACGGTCTCTACGCGACCTTCATGCCGAAGCCGGTCTTCGGTCAGTGCGGCTCCGGTATGCACACGAACATCTCCCTGTTCAAGAACGGGCAGAACGCGTTTTATGATGCCGCGGATCCCTACGGCTTGTCCCGGATCGCTTATGGCTTCGTTGCCGGCCTGATGAATCACATTGAGAGCATGACGTTGCTGACCAATCCGATCGTCAACTCCTACAAGCGGCTGGTCCCCGGCTATGAAGCGCCGGTCTATATCGCGTGGTCCGCGAAGAACCGCAGCCCGCTGATTCGCATTCCTTCGGCCAAAGGCAGCGCGACGCGCGTCGAACTGCGCAACCCGGATCCGACCGCCAACCCGTACCTCGAAATGGCAGCGGCCATTTTCGCCGGACTGGACGGGATCAAGCGCGGCCTGACGCCGCCGGAAGCAAAGGACAGCAACATTTTCACCATGTCGAGCGAAGAACGTCACGCGCAGGGCATCCACTCGCTGCCGAAAACGCTCGGCGAAGCGATTCACGAATTCAAGCACAGCGACTTCATGCGCGAATGCATGGGCGACCACGTCTTCCAGAAGTACATTGAGGCAAAGGAAGAAGAATGGAAGGAATACCGCACCCGCGTTTCGCAGTGGGAGATCGACAAGTACCTCGGGAAATACTGAGCGGACATATGCAGATGCAGTCGCGGCAGCCGCCGCGGCTGTTTTTTTGTTGCGCACACACGCAAAAAGCCTCCCCTCTTCGTTGGGGAGGCCGTATTGCGGCAAAAGGATCATCAATATCTTGCGCCGAAGATGGCGGCAAAGAGATTGTGGAAGATGCGTACCAGCCAGCCGAACGCGCCGCCGTGGTTCTGTCCGCACCATTTGCAGCCGCCGGACGGCTGGGGCTGCGGTTCAGGTCGCACCAGCTTCGGGATCGTGGTGCCTGTGCTGATCGTTTGCTTGCAGACGGTGCAGTACTGATCGCCGGTGTAGCCTTCCGCGTCGTAGGTTGCGTCACGGTGGTTGATGGTTGTCAGCGTGTGGGCGGCAAGCGGCTGCTTTGCATGGCCGCTGAGGTATTTTTTGCAATCATTGCAATATACACCCGCGCTGTAGCCCTGAACGGTACAGGAGGACGCGGTCGCTGCAACATTTTTCGTGTTGACGTGATTGCTGCTGTTGATGGCAATTGTTTCCGTCTTGGTCGCATTGCAGACCGTGCAGATGTAGGTTTTCACGCCCGTTTCAGTGCAGGTTGCTGCCTTTGTCACCGTACCGCTGTTCCAAGTATGGTTTGCTTTTTCAACATGGCTGCTGTCGCGGGAACACACGCGCTGATGCTGGGTGTCATTCAGCTTTGTC
>CACYCR010000096.1 GCA_902772935.1 Oscillospiraceae bacterium | reverse complement strand
GTCACCGTCATCCAGCGCGAGATCGGCCAGCAGCCCGTGCTTGCCTTCGGCAACAGCACGGGCGACAGCAGCATGGCGGAATACGTCACCAGCAACAACCCGTACAAGAGCCTTGCCTTCATGCTTTGCTGCGACGACACTGAGCGTGAAAACGGCAACGAAGAAAAGGCGCAGAAAATGTATGATCTTTGCAAAGAATTTGACTGGGTGCCCGTCTCCATGAAGAACGACTGGACCACCATCTACGGTGACGGCGTGACCAAGAAATAAGCAAAACCGAATCCGGAGCCCGTAAGCAGTCGCGACCGATTGCTTACGGGCTTTTTTTTCGTTGAAAATTCACAATTTATTTACAAGAAATCGGAAATTTGTTGGACATTTGTTGGACAAATCGTGATATGATAGAAAAAATAGGGTACTGGAAAAAGGATCCTGTAAAAATGAGAGAAGGAGCTGTCCCATGTACAATGAAAACTTAAACAATCGGATTTACGAAAAACTCGATCACGCCCTGCACATTTATGAGCAGCTGATCTTCCAAACGGTCGGTGAGCTGCAGCATACCGAAGCGCTGTTCACGAAAGAGCATCTGCGCACCGTTCCCGAAAGCGGCTTTGCGCCGATCGAACCCGGCACCGCCTGGGGCGGCGAATGGAACAACCTGTGGCTCAAGGGCGACTTCACCGTGCCGGTCGCGCTGGACGGGCAGACGCTGTATGTGCTTTCGGACTGCGGCGGCAACGAGCAGCTGTTCTTCCTCGACGGCGCACCGAAGGGGATTTTCAACACCAAGAACCGCGATTATGTCGGCGGTCACCACGCGAGCCAGTACCTGGGCAAGGTGCAGGCGGGACAGACGCTGCGCCTGGCGTTTGAGTGCTACGCCGGACACTACGACCCGAACACCGACCCGTATGACTATTACTTTGCGCCGGACCCGACGCAGACGTTTCAGCATTGCTTCAACGGCGTGCACATCTGCACGCGCAACGAGGACGTCTTCACGCTGATCTTTGATCTGCGCGAGCTGCTGAATGCGGCGCGGCGCCTGCCGGGTGACAATTTTGTTTCCGCCCGCGCAAAGCGCATTCTGCGGCAGGTCTGCGACGTGCTGCTGCTGTTCCCGAAGGACGCTGTGGATAACGCCGTCATGGCGGGCGTACGCAAAGCGCTTTCCCTGACGCGCCCGTTCTTCACCGGGAAAAACAGCCGCGTCTTCGGCCGCGTCGGCATCCTCGGCCACAGCCACATGGACACGGCCTGGCTCTGGCCCGTGGCGGAGACCGTGCGCAAATGCGCACGCACCTATGCCAACGCGCTGCGCCTGATGGAACAGTATCCGAGCTATATATTCATCCAGTCCTCCGCGCTGCACGGCGAATGGATGAAGCAGTATTATCCGACGATCTTTGCCGAGATGAAACAGCGCGTGGCGGAAGGCCGCTATGAGCCGAACGGCGGCGTCTATGTGGAATGCGACTGCAATATCACCTCCGGCGAGCTGATGGCGCGGCAGTTTTTGAAGGGTCAGCAGTTCACCCGTGAAAACTTCGGCTACACCGCCGACAGCTTCTGGCTGCCGGACACCTTCGGCTACAACGCGAACATTCCGCAGATCATGCAGCAAAGCAAGGTCAAGTATTTTTACACCACGAAGATCTTCTGGAACGAGCTGAACCGCTTCCCGTTTGAAAGCTTTGTCTGGAAGGGCATTGACGGCAGCGAGGTGCTGACGCATTTCAACCGGACGCACTGCTGGCCAGACGTGAACGATTGCTTCTTTGCAACGCGTGACCTGCAGATGAAGGACACGACCGACCTGCGCCTGGTTGCCTACGGCTTCGGCGACGGCGGCGGCGGCCCGACGCCCGGCATGATTGAAACGTCCCTGCGTTCGTCGCAGATGGACGGGATGCCGGAGGTCGCCTCCATGACCATCAGCGACTTCATGAAAGAGCTGGAGGCGCAGCGCGACAGCCTGCCGGTCTATGACGACGAGCTGTATCTGGAGCTGCACCGCGGCACACTGACGCAGATGCACGGCGTCAAGCGCAAGAACCGCAAGGCGGAGTACGCTTTGCGCAACATGGAATATTTCAACGTCCTCTCCGGTGAAAAGCGCAACGAAAACAGCGACCGCTGGCTGAAGACGCTGCTGAAAAACCAGTTCCACGACATTCTGCCCGGCACCTGCATCCAGCCGGTTTACGATCTTTATCACAAAGAGATGGACGCGCTTTTGCAGGATTACGCGGACGCGGCGGCGGCATACGCCAAGACGCTTACCGATGACAGCGCCTGTGTGACGCTGTTCAACACGCTCTCCTTCCCGCGCGGCGACGCAGCCGTACTGGACAAGGACGGCTATGCAAAGGACTATCCCTCGCAGCGCTATACCGACGTCTGCGGCAGAGCGTGCCTTGCCGTCGGCGGCCTGCACCTGCCCGGGTTCAGCAGCACCGCACTCTCGCTTTGCGATACCCCGCAGGTATCGGCGTCTCCGTTCTCCTATGACGGCACTGTGCTGGAAACGCCGTTTGCCGTGATCACCTTTGACGACAACGGCTACATCGCCTCGCTGGTCGATAAAGCCTCCGGCAGAGAGCTGCGCAAAAAAACGGGTGAACCGCTCGGCGTGCTGCTCTTCGGCGAGGATGTGCCGCTGTGCTGGGACAACTGGGACATTGAACGCGACGTGATTGAAAAGCTGCAGCCCGTGCACGGCTTCGGCGGCAGAACGCTCGTGACGGACGGCGCGGTGGAGATCCGCCTGCGCAGCACCTTCACTGTGGAAAACACCGTTGTGACGCAGGATCTGGTCTGCTACGCCGATTCGCCGCGCATCGACTTCCACACCCTTGTGGACTGGAACAGCCCGCACCGGCTGCTGAAGGTCGGCTTTGACCTTGACATTGCCGCCAAGAGCGCGAAGAGCGAGATCCAGTTCGGCGCGATCGACCGCCCGACAACGGCGAACAACAGCCTCGAGCTTGCAAAATTCGAGGTCTGCAACCGCAATTATACCGACATCAGCGAACCGCGCTTCGGCGTAGCGCTGCTCAACGACTGCAAATACGGTATCAGCGTGACGGACTGCAACCTGCGGCTGTCCCTGATGAAGGGCGGCACGCATCCCGACGGCACCGGCGACCGCGGCGTCCACGAGATGACGTTTGCGCTGTTGCCGCATGACGGCAGCTTCTGTGCCGAAACCGTTGTCCATCCGGCATATGCGCTCAATGTGCCGATTGTTGCCGCGGACGGCAACGGGACGCGCGCGCCGTTTGCCGCAGTCAGCGTACCGAACGTGATCGTCGAAGCCGTGAAGCCGGCGGAAGACGACAGCGGCGCCTGTGTGCTGCGTCTGTACGAATGCGAAGGCAGCAAGACCGAGGCGGCAATCACCCTGTCAAAGCCGGTGCGCACGGCGCAGCTGACGAATCTGCTCGAAGATGTACAGGAGACACTGACCCCGGACGGTCGGACGCTCACGCTGGACTTCCGTCCGTTTGAAATCAAAACGATCAAAATTGCTTTCTGAAAGGGGAGGACAACATGAAAGTTATGAGCTTCAATCTTTTGTGCGGCGGCGCCGGCGGCCGCGACTGGAAAGTGCGTAAGGAGATGGTGGTCGACACCATATCTAAGGCTGCGCCCGATACGTTCGGCGTGCAGGAGGCGCACTATGACTGGATCCGGACGCTTTGCGACGGCCTGCCCGACTATGCCTTCGTCGGCGTCGGCCGGGATGACGGCAAGACCAAGGGCGAATATTCCGCTGTGTTCTATAAAAAAGACGCCTATACGCTGCTGGACTCCGGCTCGTTCTGGCTCAGCGAGACGCCGGACGTCCCCGGCGTGAAGGGCTGGGACGCCGCATGCGTGCGCGTGTGTTCCTATGCGAAGCTGCAGGAAAAGGCAACCGGACGGCAGTTCGTTCATTTCAACACGCATCTGGACCACAGAGGTTTCGTTGCAATGCAGAAGGGCGCCGAGCTGGTTGCCGAAAAGGCAAAACAGCTTTGCCCCGATCTGCCCGCGTTTTTCACCGGCGACTTCAACGTGACGCCGGATTCCGCGCCTTACCGCACGGTGATTGCGGGCGGTTTCCGGGATGCGCGGCTGATCGCGCCCGTCACCGACAACGGGCCGACCTTCCACTGGGCGGTTTATGTGACCGACGAAACCGAAGAGGCTGAGTCGATCATTGATTACTGCTTTGTCAAGGGCGACGTGAGCGTGAAGACCTACCGCGTGATCCGCGAGACGTACCCCGGCGCGCTGTATCCGTCCGATCATTACCCGGTGCTGGTTGAGCTCGACCTGCCGCCGGTACACTGAATCCGGGAGGCAGCGATGGAATTAGAACAAGCACGCCGTACCGCAAAAGCGCTGGTTGCGCAGATGACGGCGGAAGAAAAAATGGCGCAGTTGCTGTTCGAATCGCCCGCGATCGAACGGCTGGGCATCCATGAATACAACTGGTGGAACGAGGCGTGCCACGGCGTTGCGCGCGCCGGTGTTGCCACCGTCTTTCCGCAGGCCATCGGCCTTGCGGCAAGCTTCGATGCGGCGCTGGTCGGCGAAGTCGCCGCGGCGATTGCCGAAGAGGGCCGCGCCAAATACAACAAGAGCGTCGCGCACGGCGACCGCGGAATCTATAAGGGCCTGACCTACTGGGCGCCGAACGTCAACATTTTCCGCGATCCGCGCTGGGGGCGCGGGCAGGAGACCTGCGGCGAGGACCCGTTTCTGACGTCGCAGATTGCAGCGGCGTATATCCGCGGACTGCAGGGTGACGGCGCGTTCTGGAAGGCCGCTGCCTGCGCAAAGCATTTTGCGGCGCACTCCGGCCCCGAGGGCAAGCGCCACGGCTTTGACGCCAAAGTCAGCGTGAAAGATCTTTACGAAACCTATCTGCCGGCGTTTGAAACGGCAGTGAACGCCGGGGTGGCGGGCGTCATGGGCGCTTATAACCGCACCAACGGCGAACCCTGCTGCGCGTCGCCGACACTGATGAAGATTTTGCGGCAGCAATGGGGCTTCGAAGGGTACTTCGTCTCCGACTGCTGGGCGATCTCCGATATTTACAAAGGACACCACTGCGCCAACTCCATGACCGCAGCGGCTACCATGGCGCTGCAGGCCGGATGTGAGCTGAACTGCGGCGAGGCGTATCACAGTCTGTGCGAGGCCTATGAGGAGGATCTGATCACCGACGAACAGATCACGGCGGCGGCCGAACGGCTGTTCACCATCCGCGCAAAGCTCGGCGAATTTGAAAAGGCGCGTCCGTTTGCAGACATTCCATACGCGGTTGTCTCCGGCAAGGCGCACAAGGCGCTGAGTCTGCGCGCCGCCGAGGAAACCGTCGTTCTGCTCGAAAACAAGGCGCACTTTCTGCCGCTCGACGCCGAAACGCGGCAAACCATTGCCGTGGTCGGCCCGACCGCGATGAACACCTGGTCGCTTGAGGGCAACTATAACGGCCACGCCGACGAATACATCACCGTTGCGGACGGCGTTCGCCGCGTCTTCCAAAACGCCGAAATCAAGGTCGCGGACGGCGCGCCGGTCTGCAGCGGCGTCAGCGGTCCCTGGAATGAATTCTCCGACCTGACCAGCGAGGGCGTTGCGGCGGCGGAAGAGGCCGACCTGACGATCCTCTGCCTCGGTCTTGACCGCACGGTCGAGGGCGAGGAACTCGGCTTTGACAATGACTTCACCGACGGCGGCGACCGGAAGACCATGCACCTGCCGCAGTGTCAGATGCAGCTTGCAGAGCGCATCTGCGACGTCTGCGAAAACGTGGTGGTCGTGGTGCTCTGCGGTTCATGCGTCGACCTCGGCGACAAGGTCCGCAGCCATGCAAAAGCCGTCCTGCACGGCTGGTATCCCGGCGCACTGGGCGGTCTCGCCATCGCGAATATCCTTGCCGGCGCGGCGGCGCCCTCCGGCAGACTGCCGATCACGTTCTACCGTGCCGACGCGGCGCTGCCCGACATGGAAACCTATGACATGGCGGGGCGCACCTACCGCTTTCTGGAAACACAGCCGCTCTATCCCTTCGGCTACGGGCTGAGCTATACGACCTTTTCCTACAGCGCGCCGAAGCTGCTGGCAAAGAGCGACACGGCGCTGACGCTTTGCGTGGACGTGACCAACACCGGCAAACGTGCCGGACGCGAAGTGGTTCAGTGCTACGCCGTATACAAAGACGACCGGACCGCAACGCCGCTGCGGCAGCTTTGCGCGTTTTCATCGGTCACACTTGACCCGGGCGCTTCGGCAACCGTGACGCTGCAGGTTGAACGCCGGTGGCTGCAAGCGGTGCTGCCGGACGGCAGCCGCGTTGACCCGAACGGCGGCGTGACGCTGTATTGCGGCGGCGGACAGCCGGATGCAATGACGGTCGGACTTCCATTGTAAGCAAACCCCACGGGACAGAATCAAAGGAGGTAGAAACATGAGATATCAAAATCGAATGTATCAACTGCTCGCGCTGCTGCTGACGGTGTTGCTTTGTGCCGGTGTGCTGTTTGCAATGCCGGCTTTTGCGGCTGACGATGCGGCCTTTGTGCCGGTGCTGCGCTTTGTCGCGTCCAGCGACACCCATGTGACCGGCACAGGCGACGTGCGGACCGAACGGATCGACAAAATGATCAGCAAGGCGTACGATGTTGCCGATCATGACGAAAACTATAAAGCGCTCGATGCGGTGCTCGTCGTCGGCGACCTGACGGAAGACGGTACGCCGGAGCAGTTTGCCGCTTTTGACGAGGCAATGCATACCGCGCTGCGCGACGAAACGAAACTGATCGCCGTTGTTGCGAAGAATCATGACGGCTACAACCAGAGCCGCGATACCATCCGTGCGACGTGCGAAAACATCACCGGTAACGGCGCGGACTTTCATGTGGTGCTGAACGGGTATCACTTCATCGGCATTTCCGCTTCGGCAAACAAGTCTCTGCATTATGACGCCGGACAGCTGTACTGGCTGAAACAGCAGCTTGACGCCGCTGTGCAGGCGGACGCAAACAAGCCGGTGTTCGTTATGCACCATGAGCCGTCGGTCGAAACCGTCTACGGCAGCCGGATCTTTGACGGCTGGGGCATTCCGTATTTCGGCGCGCTGCTGCGGCAGTACCGGCAGGTGGTTGAGATCTGCGGCCATTCCCATTATCCGGTCAGTGATCCGCGTTCCGTCTGGCAGGGCGCGTATACTGCGATCAATACCGGCGCGCTCAAGAACCTCGAGTTCACCGTTGACGAGCTGCGCTCCTATCACCCGGACGATTATTATGACGTTGCGAACTACTGGATCGTCGAGGTCAACGCGCAGAACGATCTGCGTCTATGTGGCATGGACGTCAACGCCCAGGCGGTCCTTTGCGAATATCTCCTGAAAAATCCCGCCGACAAGGCAAACCGGGACTTTACGCCCGCAAAGCGTAAGGCGGCGTCCAAACCGCCTGTATTTGCCGAAAACGCCGCGCTGCAGGCAACGCCGGTCGACAGCGGCTGCAAGGTGATTGCGCCCGCGGCTGTCTCCACGGACGGCATGCCAGTGATCTTGTACCGCATCACCGCGAAAAACGCGCTCGGCGTACCGGTTGCAAAAAGCTGGACGCTCGCGCCGTTTTACCGTGCCGACGGCAGTGATGCAATCGAGCTTTCGCTCGAAGCGCTCGCCGAAGGCACCTACACCGTCTGCGTCACGGCGGAAAATGCTTACGGCGGCCAGTCCGCACCGCTGCAGACCACGGTGACGATCGAAGGCGCAAAGGGCTGGGACCACTTCAAAATGCTGATCGAAAAGCTGTTCAGCGATATCAAGAATTTCTTTGTTCATCTGTTCTGGTAAACAGAAACTGCAATAAAAACCCAAAAGGATGAGTCTGATGACACAATCACCCGATGCACGCGCTGCGGCGCTGCTGAAAGAACTGACCCTGGATGAAAAGATCCGGCAGGTGACCGCCGATATGCTCTTTGATGTCGACGGTGATTACGAGGCACGCCGGGACGCCCTTTGCGGCAGTTACCGCAATCCCGGCCATTTCATGCACCAGGGGCGAAAGACGCCGGCGTCCCCGAAGGCGGTTGCCGAACGGATCAATCGCGACGTGCGGTGCAGCATCGAAGCGCAGCCGCACGGAATCCCGCCGATTGAAAACGGCGAGGCGCTGCACGGCGCCCAATGGGGCATGACGACGAATTTTCCGCAGCCCATCGGTCTTGCGTCCTCGTTTGACCCGGCGCTGGTGGAACGTGTGGCAACCGTGATCGGCAAAGAATGCGCCGCCGTCGGTGTGCGGCAGGTCTTTGCGCCGGTGGTCAACCTTGTGCGCGACTGTCGCTGGGGCCGGACGGTGGAAACCTTCGGCGAAGACGTGAAGCTGACAAGCGACCTCGGCGCAGCGATGTGCCGCGGCTTTGAAACAAACGGCGTGATTGCCACGCCGAAGCACTTCGCGGACAACTACAGTTTCGGCGGCCGCGACTCCAATTACGCCGAAACGAGCGAGCGCACGATGCGCGAGACGATTCTGCCGCCGTTCAAGGCGTGCTTTGCCGCCGGTGCGCAGTCGGTCATGGCGGCGTATAACGGTTGGGAAGGCGTTCCGTGCAGCGCGAACAAACATCTTTTAACAGACATTCTGCGGAACGATTGGGGCTTTCGGGGCTTCGTCGTTTCCGATTACTGCGGCGTGGAGGGTCTGCGCACGGCGCACCGCATCGCCGATTCCGACGCAAAGGCGGCAGCGCTTGCGCTGCAGGCGGGGCTGGATGTGATCCTGCCGTTCAACCGCTTCCATGCCGTGAAAGCCGCAATCGAAAAAGGGTACCTTTCCGAAGCGGATCTCGACAAAAACGTGCTGCGGGTGCTGGCGACAAAGTTTCGCATCGGTCTGTTTGATGCGCCGTACTGTGACGAAGCCGCAGCAGATTCGCTCGTGCGCTGCAAGGCACACCGTGCCCTTGCGCTGGAAGCGGCGCGTGAATCCATTGTGCTGCTGAAAAACGAAGGCATTCTGCCGCTGCAAAAGAGCGCTGTCCGGCGTATCGGCGTCTTCGGCGAAAGCGCAAAGCTGATCCCGATCGGCAGCAACTATTCCGGCCCGTATCAGGCGCCCTGGCAGGGCGAAGACGCGCCGACGCCGCTCGAGGCGCTGCAGGCATATTTCGGCGATGCGGCCGAGATCTGCTTCGGTGAGAGCGACGCGATCGAAACGCTGGCGCCGACCTGCGACGTCAATTTGTATTTCACGACGATCCTGGAGGGCGAGGGGAGCGACCGCAGCGATTTGCGTCTGCCTGCCGTCCGAATGCACCGAACCGGCGAAGATACCGGCGGTCTCATCGTCGATACCGCCGCGCAAAGCGTGACTGAAAACCAGGAGGACGCCATCCTGCGCCTGTGCGCCACCGACCCCGATGCGATCGTTGTGCTGCAAAACGGCGCGCCGATCGACATGACGGCGTGGATCGACCATACAAAAGCGGTCATTGAAAGCTGGTACCCCGGCGAACAGGGCGCAAAAGCCCTGACGGAGATTCTTTTCGGCGAAACGAATCCCTGCGGCAAACTGCCGATCACGATGCCGAAATCGGTCGGACAGCTGCCGCTGTTTTATGCGCACAAGCCCTCCGGGCGCGGCTACGCCTATTGCGACGATGACGGCCTGCCGCTGTTTGCCTTCGGGTACGGGCTGAGCTATACGACATTTGCGCTTTCCGATGCAACCCTCACTGTGACCGAGGACGGCGCTGATGTGTCGTTCTGTCTTTCGAATACCGGCGGCGTTGAAGGCGCCGAGGTGGTGCAGTTGTATCTTGCCTCTCACGACTGCGAAACCGTGCGCCCGGTCAGGGAGCTGAAGGCGTATGAACGCATTGCGCTGCGTGCCGGGGAAAGCAAAAACGCCGTACTGCACCTTTCCAAAGAGACGTTCTGCTATTACGACGCGGCCATGCGCTTTGGTCTGCACGACGGCGGTCATACACTGCTGCTCGGCACGGCGTCGGACAATATCTGCGCATCGTTTGAGGTGTCCGTGCACGCACAGACGCTGCGAAAAGAAGAAATAAAACACAGCAGCCCGGCTGACGAAAAATCGCCTTGGCCTGAGGACTGAAAGGAGCCTTTATGCAAAGCTTTTACGACGAATTTACGATTTTGGAAAACCGTTTTTATAAGGAAAATCCGTTTGTGCGCATGACGCCGGAACAAACGCCGCTGCCGACCTACGCGGCGGAAAAGGACCGTCTGCCGCGCCCGGTCTGGGACGGGCATGACGACGTGCTGCGCTGCTACGACAAGGTGTGGCAGCTCGCGTTCGGCAATCTCTGTCAGCCGACGAAGGGCTCCGGTTTTGTGTCAAACTTTATCGACACCGCGTTCAACGGTTGCTTGTTCATGTGGGACTCCGCATTCATTCTGATGTTCGGCAAATACGGCGCGCGCGCCTTCGATTTTCAGGCGACGCTCAACAATATGTATTCGCATCAGTACGCCGACGGCTACATCTGCCGCGAGATTGAGGAGAACACCGGGCGAGACCATTTCACGCGCTTTGATCCCGCCGCGACCGGACCGGACATTCTGGCGTGGTGCGAATGGGAATACTACAAAAACTTCGGCGACCGCGACCGTCTGTCCAAGGTCTTTCCGTGCCTGATGGCGTATCACGAATGGATGCGTGCCAACCACACCTGGCGTGACGGCACCTACTGGTCGAGCGGCTGGGGCTGCGGCATGGACAATCTGCCGCGCCTGCAGGAAGGGTATCACTTTGCCTTCTCCCACGGCCACATGGTCTGGAACGACGCGTGCATGCAGGAGCTGATGAACTGCAAGATTCTGATGGACATGGCAAAGGTGCTCGGCCGCGAAGCCGATACCGCCGGTCTGCAGGAGGAGCGCGATCACCTGATCCGCGTGGTCAACGATCTGCTCTGGGATGACAAGAGCGCATTTTACTATGACCTATGGAAAAACGGCAAGCTCAACTACGTCAAGCACATCGGCGCCTACTGGGCGCTGCTGGCACAGATTGTCCCGGAAGACCGCGCTGAACGCTTCATTGCGCATCTGAAAAACGAGGCGGAATTTGCGACGCCGTGCCGCGTCCCAGCGCTCTCCGCGGATCACCCGGCGTTTCGCGCACACGGGGATTACTGGAACGGCGGCATCTGGGCGCCGACAAATTACATGGTGCTGTGCGGTCTTGACCGCTACGGAAAATACGACCTGTCGTATGAGATCGGTCTGAACTATGTAGAAAACGTGGTCTCGGTCTTCAACGACACCGGCACGGTCTTTGAAAACTACGCGCCGCTGCCGGGGAAAAACGGCAAGCCGCGCAAGGGCGACCCGGCAAAGGGCGACTTTGTCGGCTGGACGGGTCTTGCACCGATCTCCGTGCTGTTTGAGTTTGTCTTCGGCATCAAGCCCGATGCGCAGAGCAACACCATCCGCTGGTACATCAACCGGACCGAACATCACGGCGTGGAGCGCTACCCCTTCGGAAAGGACGCGACGCTCACGCTGCTTTGTGACGCGCGGTCCGCTGAAGACGAGGAACCGACCGTTCACATCACTTCCGACCGCCCGGTGACGGTGGAGATTTACTGGAACGGCGGCAAAAACAAAAAGACTGTACACGCAGGAGGCAGCATATGAATACGTATATCGGCATTGATCTCGGCACCTCAGCCGTCAAACTGATCCTCACGGATGACAGCGGCGCGATTCTGCGGACGGTGTCCAAAACCTATCCGCTTCTGCAGCCGCGTGCGCATTGGAGCGAACAGAACCCGGAAGACTGGTGGCTCGCGGTCTGCGACGGCATTGCCGAACTGACGGCGGGCATGAATCCTGCCGATGTGAAGGGCGTCGGCGTCGGCGGACAGATGCACGGCCTTGTGATGCTTGACGCAAATGACAACGTTCTGCGTCCCGCGATTTTGTGGAACGATACGCGCACCGGCAAAGAGACGGCGTACCTCAATGACGTCATTGGCAAAGACCGGCTGCAGAACCTGACCGGCAACATCGCCTTCGCCGGGTTTACCGCGCCGAAGATTCTTTGGGTCAAAGAAAACGAGCCGGCGGTGTTTGCCGCGTGCAAAAAGATCTGTCTGCCGAAGGATTACATCAATTACAAGCTGACCGGCGTTTTTGCCACCGACGTCAGCGACGCCTCCGGCACGCTGTATTTTGACGTCGCCAACCGCTGCTGGTCAAAGCCGATGCTTGACCTGCTCGGCATCGACGAAGCGATGCTGCCGCAGGTGTTCGAAAGCGAAGACGTCATCGGCAAAACAACGCTTTGCGGTCTGGACGCCGCCGTCGTTGCGGGCGCCGGCGACAACGCCGCCGCGGCCATCGGTACGAACACCGTGCGTGCCGGACAGTGCAACATTTCGCTCGGCACGAGCGGCACGGTCTTTTTGCCGACCGATACGTTTGTGCAGCCGGATAATCCGGCACTGCATTCCTTCTGCCATGCGAACGGAAAATGGCACCTGATGGGCTGCATCCTGTCCGCGGCGAGCTGCAACAAATGGCTGAACGAAACCGTGTTTGAAAGCGATTATGCCGTCGAATGCGGCAACGCGGACAACGACCTGTATTTTATGCCCTATCTTTCCGGGGAGCGCTGCCCGCACAACGACGGCGATGTGCGCGGCGCGTTCATCGGCCTGTCGCATACCACAACGCGAAAGCAGATGCAAAGCGCCGTGTTTGAAGGCGTCGCCTTTGCTATCCGGGACTGCCTTGCACTCTGTCCGCCGGTTGCGCGGGCGACGGTCTGCGGCGGCGGCACAAAAAGCCGCGACTGGATGCAGGTGCTCGCCGATGTGCTGCAGCTCGAGCTGCACATCATCGACAACGAAGGCCCGGCCTACGGCGGCGCGCTGCTCGCGGCAAAACAGCTGCATGCGCCGGTTGTCAAGGCGGTCGTGACGCCGAACGCGGATCTTGCGGACATCTATGAAAAGAAATACCGGAAATACAAACAGCTCTATCCCATGCTCCGGGATTTTTACCGGCAGGAAGACTGAAACAAAGCCCGCAATCGCTCCGCATAGGAGACCAACCGTCTGCCGCGGCGCGGTCCGCTTTTGAAGAATCTGCTGAAATTTATCAAAAACAGTAGATTTTCCTGTTCATTTCGTGTAAAATATTAAAGACATAGTTTTTGAGCGGGGATGCCCGAAGGCAGTGATCAACATGAAGAACCAAACCAAACACGCACAGAATCTGACCATTGCGCTCAGCTGGCTCGCCTATGCCGCGGCGTACATCGGCAGACTCAACTTTAACTCCTACATCGAACCGATCCGCGATCAGCTCGGCGCAACAAAAACGCAGATGGGCCTGGTCGGTTCGTTTTTCTTCTTTGCTTACGGGGCCGGACAGCTCGTACACGGCATCCTTTCCCGCAAATACAACACCCGCTATTCGGTCGCTGTTGCGCTGATCGGTTCCGCGGCGGTCAATGTTCTGATGACCGTCTGCCGCGACCCGGGCGCGATGAAATATGTCTGGCTGTTCAACGGCGTGTTCCAGTCCATTCTCTGGAGTTCGCTGATCAAAACGCTGTCGGACCGTCTGCCCGATGAGATGCTCCCGAAGGCGATCGTCGTGATGAGTACGCCCACAGCGCTCGGCACCTTTCTGGCGTACGGGCTTTCGGCGCTGCTGTCTTCGTTCAGTGTGCCGTACCGCTGGGTCTTCTATCTGCCGGCGGTGCTGCTGACGGCGGTCGGCATTCTGTGGTTTGTCCTGCTCGGAAAAGCAGACGACAACCTGCGCACAGCGGGAGAAAAGAGTTTTACGCCGGTGCAGAAAAAGCGCGTGCAGTGGACGCCGGCCTTCACGGCGACGGCGGTGCTGCTGCTGTTTGCCGCGATTGCCAACGGCTTCATCAAAGACGGCGTGACCACATGGACGCCGTCCATCCTCAAGGAAAACTACGGTCTGCAGGAATCGCTGTCGATTCTGGTGACGGTGCTGCTGCCGCTGATCGCCATCTTCGGCTCCTTTCTTTCCACGACGCTGCATAAGCGCGAAAAGAACACGTCGAAGCTCAACGGTGTGCTGTATTTCTTTGAGACGGTGGCGCTGCTGCTTGTACTGCTGCTGACCCGTTCCAGGAGCACCGCGAAAAACCCCGTGTTCCTGATTGTGCTGTTTGGCATTTCGGCAATGCTGATGGCTGCCGTCAACAACGTGATCACGAGCATCATTCCGATGTATCTGCGCGACAGAATGGATTCCGGTCTGCTCGCCGGCGTCCTCGATACGTTCTGTTATGTCGGCAGTACGCTGAGTACGGCGCTGCTGGGTTATATTGCGGACCGCGGTTCCTGGAACAGCGTATTCCTGTGCCTGCTGCTCTTCGGCGGCGCGGCCTGTGTGATCTGCGTGATCTCGGCAATCATCAAAAGCCGGCAGACGCCTGCGTTGGCGGCTGATTGAATCCATCAACAATAAAGAATTATAAATGAGGTGAGCCAATGAACCCCTTGAAATTTTTTCTGGTGACGGATACCCATTTTTTCAAGAATTCTCTCGGCGCCTTTGGCGAGGCGTATGAAGAATTCATGGACGGCGAGCAAAAGTGCTTTGCCGAAACCGAGGCGATCAACAACGCGGTCTTCTCGTATCTGGCAGACGCGAAGGACGCCGACATCGTGCTGATCGCCGGCGATTTGTCCTTCAACGGCGAAAAAGAGAGCAACAAAGCCTTCTCGGCGCTGCTGCATGACTTTCAGGAGAAAAGCGGCAAGCGCGTCTATGTCGTCACAGCCGGACACGATTACAACGACCACCCGTTTTCCTTTGACGATACGGGACGGCACGAGCCGGAGGGCACGAAGTTTTCTGAGCTGCTCGGGTTTTACCGTGACTTCGGTTACAGCGACGCCATCGCGTTCAATGAAGAACACCTCTCCTATGTGGCGCAGCTTGCCGACGGCGTCCGGCTGCTGGTGATCTGCAACGATACCGCCGAAGCAAAGCACGTGACCTATGACGATGCCTTCCTCGGCTGGATTGAAGCGCAGGCGAAACAGGCGCAGGCGGACGGACAGATGATGATTGCCATGGAGCATTACCCCGTGCTGCCCGGGCAGCCGATTCTTGCGATGATCGGCGACGCCTGGCAGGCGGAAAGCAAAAAGCTCGTGGAGACCCTTGCCGATAACGGCGTCCATCTGATCTTCACCGGCCATATGCATAACCAGAGCATCAACGAGGTCACCACCGAAAAGGGCAACAAGTTTTATGACGTCTGCACCGGTTCGGCAATCGGCTGTCCGGCGTATCTGCGTCTGGTGACTGTGCAGGACGAAAAGACTGTGGACATCAAAAGCATTCCCGTGCCGGACTTTGAATGGGACACCAAAGGACTCTCGTGTGAGGCGTACCTCAAGGCGCAGTTTGAACGGATGATCCGCACGCTGATCTTCAGCATGCGCGACGACCCGGAGCGTTTCATGCGAAAGCTGCGCATCAAGCAGGCGCTGATTACGAAAAAGGCGATCCATCTCGTCGGCAAAAAGCTTTGCAAACTGACGGTCGGGCAGGCGGCGCATCTGCTGCTGCTCAAGGCCGCGCCGGAAATGAAGAAGGTCTCGTTCGTCGAATTTGCGATCGACATTGCGCGTTCGGTCTTCGAGGGCAATCAGCCGTTCGTGGAAGGGACGCCCGGCGGCGACACGCTGCTGAAGGTCTTCCGGCGCCTTGGCCGGTTTGTCAAAACGATCAAGGACGCCCAGGGCAACGAGCTTGACCTCTATGAGACGCTCAAACATACTGTCGGAAATTACGGCATCGACGATTATAACGCCGTGCTGAAATTGTCATAAACGAAAGGGGAAGCAGACATGAAAAAGCAAAAATCCGCTGACCTGACCGGCGTGAAGGCACCCGTCAATGCGCTGCCGCCGGAACAGGGCAAAAATGTAACCACATTCGAATACATCTGTCTGAGCCTTGCACGCATCGGCGGCATGTTCGGCACAACGCTGACCGGCACGCTTGCCGCCGCGTTCCTGCATGAACTTTATTTCGGACCTGTCGGCGTGGATTCCACGGAGATTGCAAAAATCATGGCCGTGCAGACCACACTGACCACAGTGGTCGGCGTCGTGATCGGTCTGATCGCCGGCATCGTCGTTCAGAAATGGAAGAGCCGCTGGGGCCGTTACCGCCAGTGGTACATCATCTGCCTTGCGCCGATCTTTGCGCTGACCGTGCTGTATTTCTACGTCCCGCAGGGCTGGACGGTCCAGCAGATGACGCTGTTCCGCTACGGCATTGCACTTTGCCAGACAATTTTCAACGCATTCAACAACTTCGGCCAGAATGTTGCGCAGGTGATTTCGCCCAACCCGAAGGAAAAGAAAACCGTTGCCACGGTCTGGCAATTGTCCTATTACCTCGGTTACGGCGGCGCCTATCTCGGCACCTTCGTCTACGGCCTGTTCAGCGACGACAAAAACGCCATGTACATGACCCTTGCCATCGTTGCCGCGATCGTCACGGCGTTTGGCAACCTGATGTGCGGTCTGTTCTGCAAAGAGCGTATTGAGCTGCCGAAGAAGGACAAGATCAAGATCTCCAAGGAACTGTTCGTTTTGTTCAAATACAGAAACTACCGCGCTTATCAGTACATCCAGTGGTCCACCGTGCTTGCCGCCATCGGCCGCTTCACGACCTATCTTGTTGCCATCACCGTCGGTTCCTCAAAGAATCTGCTGCTGACGATCCCGTCCGCGGCGGGCACCGTGGTCGGCAATCTGATCACCGCGAAGCTCTCCAAAAAGCATGAGCCGACGAAGCTGCTCAAGTTCTGCGGTATCTTTTCACCGATCGCTGCCGTCGTCGTCTTCCTTGTGTGCTATATCGAGGCGAAGATGGGTCTGATGTTCTTCTCCGGCTGGAACAGCATTTTCTTCTATGTGTTCTATTTCATCTTCGGAGTCGGCATCGGTATTCAGGAGCTGTCGACCTCCCATTTCAATGTCGAATACTTCGACTATCTGGAATGGCAGACCGGCGACCGCATGGAAGCGGTGCAGGGCATCATCCCCGGCTGGATCCAGACCGGTCTCAACTACCTCAAGGAGCTTGCCATTCCGTTCATCATCGCCTGGGTTGGCTATGAATCCTCCGCGGAGGGCGACCTGGTCAAGACGATGCAGGCGAAGCCCGACTATATGAACACCTGCCTGTGGCTGCTGGCATTCGTGCTGTTCGGCTATGCGCTCAGCCGCGTCATCAGTGCGCTGGTTCTCAAGTTCTTCTATGACATTGAGGGTGAGAAGAAGGCGCAGATGTACGCCGAACTCGAAACCATGCGCGCCGAGCGTCACGAGGAAAACAAAGCCCTTGCCGGTGAAAAAGCCTGACAAACAGAAAGGAACCCCTGCATGAAACACTATGAATCCGTGATCATCGGTCACATCACTGAGGATATCAATATCGACCATGAGGACAACGCGGTACGCATCTGCGGCGGCGCGGTGCTGTATTCTTCGGCGTCCGCGCATGCGCTCGGTCACAAGGTCGCAGCGGTGACAAAGCTCGCCGACGCCGACTTTGCACGCCTTGCGCAGTTTACGCTGCCGGAAGAGGACATTTATGTGCGTGCCTGCGACGCCTCGACGACCATCCGCAATAAATACTACACCGCCGACAAGGAGCGCCGCGACTGTGTGTGCCTATCACGCGGCACGCCGTTTGCGCTTTCCGATCTGCCCGCGGATATCTCCGGCGACATCTATCATTTTGCCGGGCTGATCGTCGGCGACTATGCCGACGGTATGATCGAAGCCTGCGCCGAAAAGGGCGCTGTTGCCGTTGACGTGCAGGGTCTTCTGCGCCACGCGGACGCCACAACGGGCGAGATGTATTTTGAGGATTGGGCGCAGAAGAAAGACCTGCTGCCGCTGATTACGTATCTTAAGACTGACGCGGCGGAGGCGGAGATTCTGACCGGTACCGCCGACCGAGTGGAAGCGGCAAAGATTTTGCATCAGTGGGGCGCAAAGGAAGTGCTGATCACACACAACACCGAAGTGCTTGCCTATGACGGCAAGACGGTCTGCACCTGTCCGATCAAAGCGCGCAACCTCAGTGGCCGCACCGGCAGGGGGGACACCACCTTTGCCGCGTATTTGACCGAACGGCTGCACAGCGATCTGCAGACCGCGCTGCTCGTTGCGACGGCGACGGTGTCGCTGAAAATGGAAACGCCCGGTCCGCTGCGCTGCACGCGCGGCGATGTGGAAGCCTATATCGACCGGTTTTATCGCTGAGTGATTCTTCATCGGCCCTGTGCCTGCTGCGGCGCAGGGTCGATTATACTATTTTCACAAAAACAAAAAGGATTTTTCTACGTCGCAAGCGGAGATTTTCTGCGGCAAACGTGCGCTTTTGTCGAATAAATAATGCTATAATAATAAACAACAGTGCAGGCAAATGCCTGATTTGGCAATTCGCTGATTGATGAAAGGAAACGACTATGACGAACAAAGGATATTTTGACGGATCCATGCCGCGCGAGGTGTTGGAGTACTATCTCTCCCACGCCGCCTCCGCGCAGTGGATTTCCATGAGCGATACCCTGGACGATGATATCCGCGTTGTGCTGAAGACGGGGCTGAAATTTCTCGGCCGCGCTGCCGGTATCTGGAAGGGTGATCTGCCCGAGGAGACGCATTTTGCCCGCGTAAAAGCGGCTGCGGACAAGATCCATGAAGCCGACCCCGAGGTGATTTTGCAGGCCTGCATTTTTGAAGCGCTCTATCGCGAAGACGTGGAGTCGGTGCCGGTGCCGGCCTGGGTGTTTGAAGCATTTGGCCTGCCGGTGGAAACGCGCAACTTCCATTATGACGCCTGTCTGTTTCCGAAGGACGCCGGTACCTGGGAAATCATGCCGGACATTTCACAGACGGAAACACAGATGTGGTTTTACTACCGCGGCCGGCGCTACATCGACAGCGGCTACGAGGCGTTCCACATGGGACAGATCCATCTCTATACGGGCCATGACCGCGGCTACACCGCCATCGGCAGGGTGATTTCCATGCTGCGTGACTACGGTAAAGTGCACGCGCGCCGCCACAAGGTGCTTTTTGACGCGCACTCGCATTCACTGGTGGTCAACGGAAAAAGCCTGCTGGATTACAACGCCATGCCGCTGACGCGCTACCCGGTGCTGGACCGCCCCGGCGAAAAGCTGGTGCTTGTGCGTGAAGGCCGCTCCGGCGGCGGCATCTCGCCGGAAGGCGTCTATGAAGAATCCCTGCCGTTTTTGTACGAGTACGACAACTGGGGCGGCAGAGATCGCTGGGCGTATGAACATCAGACGTATGAGCAGCGCGCCTGGAACCAATGGTGGGGCGGCGACCAGATCTCCTGGTTCGCGTCGCAGCCGGAAGAAGAGCGCAACAAGTTTCTTGATTACACGCTCAAATGGACGGCGGTCAACAACCCCGACGGATTCTTTGCATTTCCGCTGATGCGCGGTCTCGGCGAAGGGGGCGATGGGCAGAGCACGACCTATAAGCTCAACAACCGCTCCGACGCGTGTCCGGACGGCTTTTCGCAGGAGGATGCGCTCAAAGCGCTGCTGGAAACGGGCTATGAGAAATATCGTGCCGTCGGCAACCCCTCCATGCTCGATTACGGCGGCAAAAACGAAGACGACCCCGAAACCGGCGTGCGCTATCCGGAAAAGGTTGTGCTGTACGGCAGCTTTCAGCCGTATGTCGGCGCCAACCGGGACGACTCCAACAGCGAGATCACGCGGATGTGTTACATCGGCGGCGGACGCTATGCGCTCTCATTCGTGATGCCGTTTGCAGGCGAGTATGATTTTGCGGTGTCAACCTGGGGAACGCTGTCCGCCTGTGTCAGCACGGCGCACCCGTTCCCGTTCTCCGGTACGGGCAGCAAGGGCAAGCTGGTGATCCCGCAGGACAACACGGTCGTGCGCGTCACCTTTGACTATATGACCAATGAGATTACGACGGAATTTGTGAGCTGACCGTCCGTTGCGGCGGTGAGAAATATCAAAACGACAGGAGGATGCATTATGTTTCCGAAAAAACCACCGTTGGGCTTTAACACCTGGAACACCTTCGGCGAAAATATCAGCGACGCGATGATCCGCGAAACGGCAGATGCGATCGTTGAAAAAGGACTGCGCGACGCCGGCTATGAATATCTGGTGATCGATGATTGCTGGAGCGAAAAGCAGCGTGATCCGGTCACGGACAAGATTGTTCCGGACAAGGTAAAATTCCCGCAGGGGATGCGCGCTGTTGCAGACTACGTCCACAGCAAGGGGCTCAAATTCGGCATGTATTCCTGCGCGGGCGTGCGCACCTGCGCAGACTATCCGGGTTCGTATGACCATGAATTTCTTGATGCAAAAACCTTCGCGGAATACGGCGCTGACTTTTTGAAATATGACTTTTGTTATAAGCCGGCACACGCGAACGGCCCGCTGCTGTACCGCCGGATCAGCATGGCGCTGGAAAACTGCGGCCGTGACATTTTGCTGTCGGCCTGCAACTGGGGCTGCGACAATGTGCATGACTGGATCCGGACCACCGGCGCCGGCATGTACCGCTCCACGGGTGACATCTCCGACAGCTTCGTTTCCTTCCGCGACATCTTCCTGAGCCAGATTGACAACTACTGTCATTCCGCGCCCGGCTGCTTCAACGACATTGATATGCTCACCGTCGGGATGCGCAACCGCGGTAATGTTGCCGCCACGGGCTGTTCCGATCTGGAGTACCGGACAGAGTTCGCCCTCTGGTGTATGGCGGGCGCGCCGCTGATGCTCGGCTGCGATGTGCGCACCATGGATGACACGACGCTGCAGCTTGTCAAAAACCCGTATCTGCTGCGGATCAATCAGGACGAAGCGTGCCGCACCATGTTTGTCGCGCAGCAGGAACATGAGAATCTGCACAACGTCTATGCGCGGCTGCTGACCGATCATGAGATCGCGTTGATGTTCACGAATCTGACCGACAGTCCGCGGCGGCAGTGGCTGCCGTTTGATGCGCTCGGTCTGCCGGTTGCCGTAAAGAAAGGTCTGCACCTGACCAACGCGTTCACCGGTGAAGACTGCGGAATTGCCAAAGAATACATGCACGTTCCGCTGCAGGCGCATGACTGCGCGGTATTTATCGCTAAAGTGGTGGATGTGTGATGCAATGCGCACAATGCGGTAAACCGCTTTCGGTGTATGACGTCGGCTTTTACAAGCGGTTTGTCAATCGGGGCGCGACAACCTTCTTGTGTATTGCCTGCACAAGCGCGTATTACCGAATCACCGAAGCGCGGGCATGGGAGCTGATCCGCCATTATCAGCGGACCGGCTGCACCTTGTTTCCGCCGGAAGAGGATTGAAGCTTGCCCCGTCGGTTTCGGCGGGGCACACACTTTGCAGCCGGCATACAGGCTTCTGCACTGCAAAACTGAAAGATACCACACGCTGGCGTATCAAAGAAAGGCGCGACGTTTGTCGAAGAAACGGGAACATCCTGGATTTTCTATTGACTTGTTATCGGTTTTGTGGTAAAATTTCAGCAATATGTGTAGAAAAGGGACGACTTATGAGCGAGTATATCATCAAAGAAACAGACGATTTTTATCCGCTGTCCGTGCTGTTCCATGAGAACGGGATGGGCGTTGCGATTGAAGAACGCTCTCCGGAGCGCATAATAAAAATGTGGCGGATGGAGGATCCGGAAACCGGTGCGCTGATGGCGGCCTCTACGTTCGAAGTCCGTGACGGCGTCTACACCCTCGGCGACATTGCCGTGCGTGCGGACCTGCACAAAAAGGGATACGGCAAAGTGATGCAGCGCGTGGTCTTTGACGAAGCGAGAGCGCGCGGCATCAAGGAGATCTGGGCCTGCGCAAAGGAGCCGGCGTATTATCTGCACAGCGGTTGGCAGCGTATGGATTGGGACACCTCGCCCAACATCGCCGTTTACTGCACGGCCTGCGGCAAGCGCGGCAATCTGTGCCGCCCGGAAATCATGCGGTACACCCTGGACGATTGATTTGTAAATGAAAAAGAGCAAGGATCAAACCTTGCTCTCTTTTTTATATCGTCTTATCCGCCGAAGAGTCTGCGCAGCGGCGCAAAGAGATTTCTGAAGAACGCGAGAAGGCGCTCGAAGAAGCTCAGCTTCTGTTCCGGAGCGGCAGGGGCCTGCGGATGTTCATAGGCGTCGAGGGCAGCGTCGGCTTCCTGCTGCGTTGCGGTGAGGTTTTCCATCACGGGCAGAAGCTTTTTCTTTGCGGCAGTGTCGGTTCCGGTTGCATACGCCGCGTAGAGCGCATCCTTGTTTGCGTGGGTGAAAAACGGTGTCGCCGTCGCGTCTGCAGGCTTGTAGCCGAGATCCAGCCCGTAGCCGCAAAGGGTGAACTGCCAGCGGATCACATAGGTGTTGCCGTAATTCTGAAAGCCCTTGTTGCGCGGGGAATTGTTCGCTTCCAGACCGAACTTTGCAATGTTGTCCTCCAGCAGATAGTCGTTGACCGTGACCATCCAGCCGGCGTCTTCCGTGTAGTCGAATTCGCCCAGCGTGCGGTCGTCGTTTTGCAGATTGTCCGCGTCGGACGGGCCGCCGTTTTGCGTGATGATCGCCGGGATGTGCAAATACCCCTTGTCGATGTCGTCGACGCCAATCAGATAGGCGATGTTCTTTTCCCAGCGGGCGTTGAAATGCGCGGTCAGATTTTTGTCACGCAGCATGGCGAGTGTTGCCATTGCTGCCGTGAGGTTGCGCTTGGTGAACGGGCCGAAGCCCTGCGGTTCGAGCAGTGCGTTGATTTCATTGATGGTGTATTTCGTCGGCGTCACATAAAATCCCTGCCCGAGCGTCAGACCCTCCATGCTGATGATGACCTGAAAATCATCGGTATACAGCGCCGCGGCCTGCAGAGGAACGCAAGACGCCAACAGAATAAACGCCAGCAAAATCGCAAAAAATCGCTTGAATTTCATTGTTATCTTCCTTTGTCAGCGGATCTGCCGACAACGCTGCCGGCAGATCCTGTTATTTTTCAGCGGTGCAGTTGATCATACGGGAACAGATGCGGGATCTGCACATTCTTCGACGCAAAGAAGGTTTCGATTTTCCAAAGCAAATTGTGGAAGAAGGCAATGATCTTGCCGAAGAAGCCGGTATGGTTCTTTCCGCAAAGCGGGCAAAGAGTCTCATCGTTGCCTGCCGGCGTATCGGGGATTTCGGGTTTGTCCGGCGTCGGATCGGTGCCGGGAACGGTCACGTCAACGGATACCGGCTGGCGGTACAACTTGTCAAAGCGGCTGTCGTCCGGATAGCGTTCGGCGTACCGCTCAAACGCGGTGCTGGACAGGCAGGCGTAGATGGTGACGGTCGTGTTCTCTTTTTGCGGCGTTACAAGCAGATTTTCATGGCTGATGACGTCGGGATCGGACGACTGGAATCTGTCCCAGCGCTCCGACGGATGGAACGGGTCAATCGCAACCGCCTGAATGCCAGCGTCGGTGGGATCCTTGTAGGTGTACTGCCATTGCAGATCACCGTTTTCATCTTCGATGACGCCGTAGAACGCCGAAAGATTTTCCGTGACGTTGGCGGCGCTTTCATTTGCGCCGTTGTTGAAGCCGTCAAAGAGCGCGGCCTTGGCGCGTTCCATCAATGCATTCTGCGCGTCAAGCTCGGCCTGCGTGATCGGCGCAACGGTCAGCGGGATCTCTTTTTGCACGGCGAGGCCGCTGTAATCCTTGTGCTGCATCTCCACGGTCAGGGTGACGGTTTTTGCGTCTTCACCCGGCAGGGGACGGTAAACCCAGGCGCGCGCGCCGAGAATTTCGATCGTATTTTCATCGTTCGAGGTGACGGTGAAGGTGTAATCCTGCGGGTTTTCGATTCCTGCAGTCTTCGGCAACAGCAGTTGGATGTCATAGGTGACATTTTCGGGATCGACCGGCGTTTTCAGACCGATGTAGGTCAGCTTGTCCGCCGTGTATTTTTCGTCGAGCTCCTGCTGCATCGCAGCTTTCAGCTCGTCGCCGGTGCCCTTGACGGTGACGTCAAAGGTTTTTTCCACCGTGATCGGCGCTTCATCGTATGACGTCCGCTGGAAGCTGAAGGTTGCGGTCAGTGTGACGTCGGTGTCTTCGATGCCGCGGCGCAGTATGCCGCGATACGGTGCAAAGAGGGTATCTGCGGAGCCTTGCGCGGAGTCGTCAATGAGGATCACGCTCGGGTTGCTGCTTTCCCAACTGATGAGCGACCAGAGGATCTGATCGCCGTTGTCGTCGAGAACCGCCTTTGGCAATGTCAGTTCGCTTGTTGCTTCTGCGAGCGATGCGTTTTCACCCTTGATGGCGTCGGCGGTGACGCGTGAAGCAACAAGGGTTTCAACGGCGTTTCTCGCTTTGTCGGCGTCCCAGTTGATGGTGGCAGTTGTGTTGTAGGTAACGGTTTTGCCGCCCTTTTCAAGTGTGAACGTCACAGGGATGGACGCAAACCACATCGGACGGTACGTTGTGGGGTCGGCAAAGAAATAGGTGATCGTGCCGTCGTCGGCAATGGCTGCCGTGCCGTCGTCCGGTTTTTCCGCGGATGCAACACAAACAGTAATGCCCTGATAGCCGTAGCTTTCGATGGCATCGGAAACCATCTCACTGACGGACGTATCCTTGCCGAAGGTCGGCTTCAGACGGAACCAATGATCGGTCAGCGCCTGCTTTGCTTCGTTCAAAAACGACACGGCGCCGGTTTCATCCGCGTCAAGCAGCTGACCGCAGACCGTGCAGTACAGATAAAACGCGTCGGAGGTTTCGTCCGGGTCGATCTGCCATTCGCCGGGGGTATGCTTGCCGGTGGCGGGAATCGGTTCGGTTTTGGTGTGACCTTCCGTGTTTTCGTCGCAGGTGGTGCAGGTATAGGTCATGACGCCGTCTTTGCCGCAGGTGGCGGGTGTGGTAACGACGCCGCCGTCATAGGTGTGTTCGTGCGCTGGGGTACCTTCCTGAATTTCAGGTGTAAAGCCGTATCTTTCGCTGGAGTTGATGGCGATCAGGTCGGCGGTGTTGCCTGCCGTCAGGGTACCGTTGTTGCTGCAGCCGATGACGTGCAGTTTTGCACCGGCCGTGACTTGCGTAGAGCCGATATTGATCTGGCCGATGATACCGGCGACATAGCTGTAGTCGCCCGCATTTCCGGTGACAGCGCCATTGTTGACGCAGTTTTCGATTGTCATATCCGCGTTGCCGTCCGGTGCTGTAACGCAGGCAATGATGCCGCCGGCGTAACCGGAGGCGTTGACCACAGTGATGCTGCCGTTGTTGACGCAGCCGGAAATGCTGCCGCCGTTGTTTTCGGCAGCGATGCCGCCGCCGTAGGTTGTGATGTTTTCAATCGTTCCGTCAAAGACGCAGTTTCGGATGGTACCTGCATTTTTTGCGGCAATGCCGCCGACGTATTTTACGTTTTTCGTTGCGGCAATGGTATCAGCGCAGCGGATGGTCATGCTGCTTTTGCAGTTGTCGATCAGCCCGTTGTTCTGGTAGACAATACCGGCATGATAGTTTCGGCCGGAGCGATTGCCTTTCACTGTGATTGTGCCGGTTACGGTCAGGTTCTTGACAGTACCGGTCAGCGTATGAAACAGCGCCTGAAAGTTTGCTGCGGCGTCTGTGATCGTGTACGTGATCGTGTGACCTGCGCCGTCAAAGGTGCCGCTGTAACCGTCTGCAAAGGCGGTTGTCCATTCGCCGAGATCAATGTCGGCGTCAAGGATGGCGTCGGCGCTCGCGTCGCCTGCGACAAAGGCGGCGAATGCCTCCGCAGATGCAATGTGTATCGGTTCACCCGCCGCAAACGCGAACGGCAGGGTGCCGACAAGCATCAGCATCGTCAGCAGCAGGGCAAGGGATGTTTTCATGGTTCGTTTCATTTTTTTGCCTCCTGTCTGTTTTTTTGAATCCATCGAAAAAGCGTGAAGAGCTGTTCCGACTCGCGGTTTCACTCTTCACGCCAAAGCACGAAAAACCAAAAAGACACAAAAGGGTCTGACTTTTGCCGCCTGCAGCCGAATGCACAGAAACACCCCGTTCAAAAAACTGCGGCGGTCAAACACAGAAATGGCGGTTGCTCCGGATTCGAACCGGATTCCTTTTCTACTCAGCGTACAACTTTTCAAACTGTGTCTTTTCTTCGATTCAATTGTAAATCTATTTTATCACAGCACTTTGCATTTTTCAAGTGTTTTTCAAAATGTTGCGCAAAAAAGAGCAAGGCGCCGGCCTTGCTCTTTTCTATTTGGTGTCTTCAGACGTGGAAATAAACCCCCAGTTCTACTGGGGGTGAGAGAAGGCTTCAGCAAAGTCAAAACGGGCGAGCTCAAAGCAAGCCCGAGAAACCTTGCGAAAAGATAAACCTCCCGATATAATAGCAAAGGTTTGGCGACCGCAT
>CACYCR010000095.1 GCA_902772935.1 Oscillospiraceae bacterium | reverse complement strand
CGCCTTTTCCGGAGAAAGGCCCCAGTTCGTCGGGCAGGAGGAGATCACTTCGATCAGCGAGAAGCCTTTGCCTTCCAGCTGATTCTGAAATGCCTTTTTGATTGCCTTCTTCGCCTTGCGGACATTCTTGACGTTGTTGACGGCAACACGTTCAATGTATTCCGGGCCTTCGAGCTGTGAGAGCATCTCGGAGATCTTGACCGGATAACCGCAGTGCTTGACGTCACGGCCGTAGGGCGAGGTCTGCGTGACCTGACCCGGCAGGGTCGTCGGCGCCATCTGGCCGCCGGTCATGCCGTAGATCGCGTTGTTGACGAAGATCACGGTGATGTTTTCATTTCTCGTTGCGGCATGAACCGTTTCCGCAGTACCGATGGACGCAAGGTCGCCGTCGCCCTGATAGGAGAAGACGATGTTGTTCGGGTCGGCGCGCTTGATACCGGTGGCAACCGCGGGAGCGCGGCCGTGCGCAGCCTCGACCATATCACAATTGAAATAGTTATACGCCATAACGGCGCAGCCGACAGGCGCAACGCCGACGGTTTTGCCTTCAATGCCGAGCTCGTCGATCGCTTCGGCAACCAGACGGTGAATGATGCCGTGCGTGCAGCCGGGGCAGTAATGCAGCGGCACATCGCACAAAGATTTCGGTTTTTCAAAAACGACCATTACGCATTTCCTCCTTTGTCTGCATTCTGAATCGCTGCAAGGACCTCCTGCGGCGACGGGATCATGCCGCCGACGCGGTTGCAAAGCACGACCGGCTTTGTGCAGCGGATCGCAAGCTCGATGTCCTCGATCATCTGACCCATGTTCATTTCCACGCTGATGAAGGTGTGAACCTTCTGCGCGGCGGCAAACAGCGCGTCCTTCGGGAACGGCCAGAGGGTGATCGGGCGGATCATGCCGACCTTGATGCCGGCCTTGCGCGCCTCGTTGATCGCGTTTTTGGAAACGCGGGCGGAAATGCCGAAGGCCACGACGCAAATCTCCGCGTCATCCATCAGGTATTCTTCATACATGACTTCGTTTGCCTCGACCTGTTTATAGCGCTCATAGCGGGCAAAGTTGAGCTGTTCGAGCTCTTCCGGTACCAGCGACAGGGAGTTGACAATGTTGTGCGGGCGCTGCATTTTGGTGCCGGTGACCGCCCACGGTTTGTCATAGGTTTCGGTCTCCACTTCGGACAGAGAAACCGGCTCCATCATCTGGCCCATCGTACCGTCGGCGAGGATCATCGCCGTCATGCGGTACTTGTCGGCAAGATCAAAGCCCTTGACGGTCAGGCTTGCCATTTCCTGCACGGACGCGGGCGCGAGAACGATCATCTTGTAATCGCCGTGGCCGCCGCCCTTGGTCGCCTGGAAGTAATCGGACTGGGAGGGCTGAATGCCGCCGAGGCCGGGGCCGCCGCGCTGCACGTTGACAACGAACGCCGGCAGATCGGAGCCTGCCAGGTAGGACAGGCCTTCGCTTTTGAGCGAGATTCCCGGGCTGGAGGAGGATGTCATGACGCGCTTGCCTGCGCCGGCAACGCCGTAGACCATGTTGATCGCGGCGATTTCACTTTCCGCCTGCAAAAAGCAGCCGCCGATTTTCGGCATTTTCTTTGCCATATACGCAGCGATTTCCGTCTGCGGTGTAATCGGGTAGCCGAAGTAATGGCGGCAGCCGGCAAGAATGGCCGCTTCCGCGATCGCTTCATTACCCTTCATGAGAACTTTTTCTGACATTTCGGCACCTCACTTTTCAACTTTGATGATGCAGTCCGGACACATGATTGCGCAGGATGCGCAGCCGATGCACGCGTTCTGATCAGTGATCTCTGCGGGAGAATGACCCTTTTGGTTGATCTTGTCCTTGGCGATGACAATGATCTTTTTCGGACACGCCATTGCGCAAAGTCCGCAGCCCTTGCACCAGTCCGTTCTGAACGTTACTTTTGCCATTTGTTACCTCCTATTGACAGCCATCGCCGCTGCAATGGTATGCGGCGATCCGCAGTTTTACCGTTTCATTTTACGCTTTAAAACGATCTTTCCTTTTATTATAATCAAATGATCTGCTTTTGTAAAGACAATGGAAACACTTGCCGCAATTTTTTTTGCATTTCGCCGAGCAGCGGTGCCGCAACCGTTGTCATCTCCAGGGGAAGGTTGGACAATTCGCACAATTTTTCCGTCTTCACGCCGGTGCAAAGGACGTCCTCGGCGGTCGTCTCCGGACCGAGATTCGAGTTGTTGACGATCCCCGTGAAACGAATTCCGCACGCGTTTTCGATCTCCCGCAGAACCTCGAAGGCTTCTTGCGCGGTACGGGTCAGCGGGCGGTAAAAGTTGACGACAAAGAGCATCGCATAGTCGCCCTCCTCCTTGATCTGATCGGCGAAGCGGCCGAGCGCCACAGCGCCCTGATCGTCGCCGCCGACGTCGATCACGCACGTATAGGTCCGGTCGGCGATCGGACGCTGCATCGCAGCCGGCAGTGCCGGGATGTCGAGATTGCTGCCGGCGTAGTCGGAGCAGATCAGCTCCACGCCCGCCGCATCCAGTTCCGTCTGGCTGTCCTTCGTGCGAAAATACGGGTTCACGATGTCGAGATCGAGGATGGCGACTTTCTCCGCCGCCTGTTTGCGCGCGAGCGCATAGTTCACGGCAATGTTGGTCTTCCCGCTGCCGTAATGGCCGCAGAAGATTGCAATTCGCTTCATAATTCACCTCCGTGGCCGGGAAGGATTCGGATTCCCTTTACCTTGTGCCTTCTTACAGCTTACTGCGAATGATCTTTCCGCTGATGGTCTTGGGAAGGTCTTCGCGGAAGACCACGATGCGCGGATATTTATAGGGCGCGGTGTTGGTCTTGACATACTGCTGGATCTCTTTTTTGAGTTCCTCGGTCGGTTCGGTGCCCTTCGTCAGCACAACGCTTGCCTTGACGACCTGACCGCGGACTTCATCCGGCGCGGCGGATACGCCGCATTCCAGCACGTAGGGCAGCTCCATGATGACGTTTTCGATTTCGAACGGGCCGATGCGGTAACCGGACGACTTGATGACGTCGTCGATGCGACTGACGTACCAGTAATAGCCGTCCTCATCGCGCCAGGCGGTGTCGCCCGTGTGATACATCCCGTCGCGGCAGGCCTCCGCCGTCTGCTCCTGGCTGCCGTAATATTCCATGAACAAGCCGCAGGGTCTGCCCTTGTCGAGCCGTACCACGATCTCGCCGGTCTCGCCGGTTTCCACCGGATTGCCATCCGGGTCCACCAGATCGATGTCGTAAGACGGGATCGCCTTGCCCATGGCGCCCGGCTTCGGCGTTGTTCCGATCAGGTTGCCGATCGTCAGCGTGGTCTCGGTCTGACCGAAGCCTTCATAGATCGTCAGGCCTGTTGCCTTCTTGAACTGATAGAACACCTCGGGGTTCAGCGCCTCACCCGCCGTTGTGGCGTACCGCACGGTGGACAGATCGTACTTTGACAGGTCTTCCTTGATGAACATCCGGTACATGGTCGGCGGCGCACAGAATGTCGTGATGTTGTATTTTTTGAACATCGGCAGAATGTCGTCGGCGTGGAAGCGGTCAAAGTCATAGGTGAAGACCGCGCCTTCGCACATCCACTGTCCGTAGAACTTGCCCCAGAGCGCCTTGCCCCAACCGGTGTCGGAGATCGTGAAATGCAGATCCTCCGGCGTGACGGTGTGCCAGTATTTGGCGGTGCAGTAATGGCCGAGGGCATATTTATAATTGTGCAGAACAATCTTCGGGTAGCCGGTCGTGCCGGAGGAGAAGAACATCAGCATCGGGTCGCTGCCGCAGGGTGTTTCTTCCGTCCGCGGGAACACGCTGCGGAACATGGTATACTCTTCATTGAAATCGTGCCAGCCGTCGCGTTTGCCGCCGACGAGGACCTTGATCGCCCGCGGGCCGACCTTCGTCTCCGCCTTTTCGACTTCGGCAGCGGTGTTGTCGTCCGCCGTGCAGAGGATCGCCTTGACGTCGGCGCGTTCAAACCGGTATTCGAAATCGTGCGCGAGCAGCTGATGCGTCGCCGGGATGGGGATCGCGCCGATCTTATGCAGCGCGAGCATCGCGAACCAGAACTGATAATGCCGCTTGAGTACGAGCATCACGCGGTCGCCCTTTTTGATACCGAGGCTTTTGAGGTAGTTCGCCGTCCGCGCCGAGCCGCGTTTCATATCGAGGAAGGTAAAGCGGCGTTCGGTCTTATCCTTCGCAATGTGCAGCATTGCCAGCTTGTCCGGCTCGCGGTCTGCGATGGCGTCCACCACGTCATAGGCGAAGTTGAACTGTTCGGCGTCCTTGAAACCGAGCGAGACCAGATGACCCTTTTCATCTTCCTTGGCGTCAATGAATTTGCTGACAACCAGCGGCTTGCCCTTGCCGGCGGAGACGATGGTTTCTTCGACTTTTGTGTCGCTTACCTTTGCGTCTTCCGGCATAACGACGGCGAGGAAGGAGCAGTCTTTGCCGTTCAGGGCGATCATGCCGTGCGGCAGACCGCTGTTGTAATAAATGCTGTCGCCTTCTTCCAGAACCACTTCGTGTCCGTCAACGACCACCTTAAGCGTACCGCTCAGTACCAGGTCAAATTCCTGGCCGCTGTGGGTCGTGGTGTGGATCGGTTTGTTCTGCAGCGCTTCGGAATAATCATATTTTGCAAGGTAGGGCTTTGCGATCTTGCCGCGGAACAGCGGCGCCAGCTTGCGGATCTCGATGCCGGGTTCCTTCGCCGTACGGATCGCCTGCCCCTTGCGTGTCACGGTATATGTTGACAGGTGTGCGCTGTGCCCTTCCAGAATGTCGGTGATGCCGATACCGAACGCCGCCGCACATTTATGAATGAAGGTGAACGGCAGATCGACCGTGCCGGTTTCGTAATCAATATACTGCTGCGCAGTCAGTTCTGTTTTCACAGCCATTTCTTCCGGTGAAAGGCCGAAGATCTCGCGCATTTCCCGAATTCGCTCCGCCACCTGTTGAATCTCGTTTGAAAAATGGTTCTTTTCCATGCCTTGACGCCTCCTTTGATTTTTGTAAAAAAAGAACTCGCCTCAAAGAAACCTTTGAGACGAGTATGGATTTCATACCCGCGGTACCACTCAAATTGCGAAAAATTTCGCCACTCTCGGACTCCATCAAGTCCTATGCTTTCACGCAGCAATCACGAAGGATATCTACTTGCTTTCGCTTTCGGGTCCTCAGCTCGGAAGGGATGGGACATTGAGAGGCGTTTTACCGGGCTTCCACCAATCCCCGGCTCGCTGAGAGAACGTGATTCTCGTCCGTCTTCGTCACAGCTTTTGCAGTCACACGATTCAATTTTTATTCAGTTTACCACCGCTTTTCCGAAATGTCAAGCGGAAATTTATATTTTTTTCAGATCCGTTCTTATTCGGCAAAACCGGACTCCACCAGTTTCACCAGCGCGTCGACCGCTTCTTCTTCATCGGAACCGCCGGCGATGATGCGGATATCCGTACCGCCCATGATGCCGAGAGAAAGGACGCCCAGCAAGCTCTTTGCATTGACGCGGCGCTCTTCTTTTTCCACCCAGATTGAAGATTTGAATTCGTTCGCCTTCTGAATGAAGAAGGTTGCCGGGCGGGCATGCAGTCCAACTTGATTTTGAACAGTAACATCTTTTACATACATATCTATGATCTCCTACACAAAAAATATCAAAATAGATGATTGATTTGATTCATATTATATCACAAAACTTTTCTTCGTCAACAGGAAAAAACAAGTTCCTTGCCGTTTTGCCGATAATTTGGTTGCAAGCCTAAACTTTGACGAGTTTTTGAACTCGTTTTTGTTGATTTTGCCTATTGCAAAAATCCGGCATAATGCAACTTGCACAAGAATCAGTCGGTATCCGTCTCCTGTGCCAGAATCGCTTCATCCTGTTTGGTCAGCGCATAGCGCGCCAGCAGCTCCGGCCGTTTCTGCGCGGTACGCCGCAGCGCCTGCGCATGACGGTAGGCTTCGATGTTAGCGTGGTGCCCCGATAACAGGATATGCGGCACCTCGCGTCCGTGCCACTCGGGCGGGCGGGTATACTGCGGATATTCAAGCAGACCGCTGAAATGGCTCTCCTCCGTAAAACAGCTTTCGTCCGACAGAACGCCGGGCAGCATCCGCGCCACGCAGTCCGTCAGCACCAGCGCCGGCAGCTCACCGCCGGTCAGCACATAATCGCCGATGGAAATCTCTTCGTCCACGATCTCCTCCAGGAGCCGCTCATCCACGCCCTCATAATGTCCGCAGAGAATCGCCAGATTGTCCATCCGTGCAAAGTCCTTCGCACGCTGCTGCGTGAGCGTCTTCCCCTGCGGTGACATATAGACCAGATGCGGCCGTTTGCCGAGGGTTTCACACAGGTGCATGAAGCAGTCATAGATCGGCTGCGGCTGCATGATCATGCCCATTCCGCCGCCATAGGGCGCGTCGTCCACCCGGTTGTGTTTATCCGCGGAAAAGTCGCGGATCTGATGGCATTGCACCTCCACCAGTCCGTTTGCGCGCGCGCGGCCGAGAATACTTTCCGACAGCACCGCTTCGCACATTTCCGGGAACAAGGTCAATATATCAATCCGCATCGTCAAAGATTCCTTTCAGAGGGCGAATTCTCACGATTTCATGTACCACGTCCGTTTCGATCACCACGGGCGGAATTGCCGGCAGCAGGTACTCCGTACCGCCTGCGTCCGTCACATGCCAGACATCGTTTGCGCCGGTCTTGCTCACATCGGTCAGCGTGCCATAACACACCGTATCGTCGTCCGCGTCCAGAACGCGACAGCCGATGAGATCCTGAATAAAATACTGCGCCTTCGGCAAATGCGCATCGGCGCGGTGCATAAACAGCGTCTTGCCGCGCAGCAGCACCGCCTGTTCCACCGTGTCCACGCCGGAGAGCTTCAGAATCACGATGTTCCCGTGCGGCCGGCAGGACAGCACCTGCTGCGGCAGCGAGCCGTCGCTTTTGAAATAGAGCGTTTTAAAGCGCTTCATGAAGTCCGGCGTATCACACCAGGGATCCACGCGCACCTCGCCGCGGACGCCGTGCGTGCCGACGATTTTTCCGATTTCAAGATATTGTTTCAGCATGGCAGCCTCCAAAAAAGAATACCCGCCGCGGCCGGCGACGGGTAGCTTGTTCTGACAGATCAGTCTTCTTCGGGATACGGATTCACAAGATAGTTGTCCTTCGGGGTTTCTCCCGCAAGGTGGCAAAGGAATTTGTAAAGGTCATTCCACATATCTATGAGCGCAATCTCGATTTTTTTCCAAAACTCTTTCATCGGAAAAACTCCTTTCCTTCGTTCGTAACTATATTATACACGGTTTCCCGGAAAAATGCAACTGTTTTTTGAGATTTTCATCCCCCGGCGTCTCACGGCAGATACGCGGCCTGCTCGGCGGCCGTCATCTGAAAGCCGGTCTTCATCTTTTCAACGAACAGCGGATTCATTTTTTCTACGATGCCGCGCAGCGTTGCAACATTCTTTTTCCAGTTGTCATAGCTCAGGCTGCTCCAGCGCGCGGTATGACGGCGCATTTCCGCGTCGATCTGATCGACCATACCGTCAAAGATCTGCAGCATCCGTTTCGTATCGAACGTCGTTGTCAGGTGCTTTTTGTGCAGCGTCAGCACCCGCTTGCGGAAATCCGGGTTGCGCATCAGGCGCACCATGATCGTCGTGGAAAACGCCTTGCCGACGCCGTGGCCCTGCGGGTCGAGATAGGCCGCGATGCCGTTGCGCTGATAGGTCGTCGGGAACAACGCCCAGTCCACGTCAAAGAAGATCCAACGCCACTTGCCGTTCTTCGTATTCTCGCGGTAAAAACGGATGTTGCCGGTATCGGTATTGTTGAAAAAGGATTCGCACATCCAGTAGCAGATCAGGTTGTCGATGTCGATCTGCGTTTTCAGATAGTTGTATACCTCGGCGTTCGCGGGGTCATGCGTCTTGATATAATCGATCAGTGCCGCATAGCTGTCGATCGTGCCGAGCTGCACGTTGCGGCTGCCTTTGATCAGGTCGGTCTTGTCTTCGTCGATGCCGCGGTGATTGATCAGAAAGTCCGCGTCAATCTTTTCGCGCAGGTCATAGATGCCGTGGTATTTGCCGTTGACATAAACCGCCGTCGGCTGATAATCCATGAATTCCATGTCGATCTGATTTTTGATCACCATGGCGCAAAAGGCGTCGCGCAGATGCGCGTTGTTGAAATCCTGTCCGCTGTTGCGCAGCACAAGGGAGGAGAACACGTTCACGCCGTTGTCTTCGAAAAACGGACAGCAGATCTCCTTCGGCCCGTAACGGTCGCGCAGCCGGATGGACACGCTCTTTTGCTCAAGCGCACGGCTGAACTGGCCGAAGACCTTCATGCCCGCGTCAAAGGCCACCTGACTGACGCCGTCGGTCGTCATGTATTCGAAATGCACGGGGCGCTCCCAGTCTTTCCAGTAATTCGCGCCGAGGTACGGAAACTCGCTTGACGCACCGTATCCCGTTGCCCAGATGCCGTTTGCCGGGTCGTACAGATTCGCGTTGTCCGTTGACAAAAAGACAACCGGCAGCGTATGCTTCTTTTCAACGAGATAGGTCGCGGTAATCACGTCGGACGGCACGGCGCCCTTGCGGAATGCCCGCGCACGCACCACCGTTGTCTTGCTGATCGTCAGCGGCGCCGTATATTCCGTGCTGTTCAAGGTCGGGACGCTGCCGTCGGTCGTATAGCAGACTTTGTCGGCGCTGTCGATTTCGATCTGCGTTCCCTTTTTCACATAGGTACTGCTTTGCGAGAAGACCGGGTTCGCAAGCGCCTGCGTCAGTGTATTTTCGCTGTTTGCCGCGCCCGGCGTCATCGCCGCGTAATAGACCGGCGTGCCGTCGCCGTCCAGCGTTTTGCCGCAGCTGTAACCGTCGGACAGGCGGGTATACTGCAGTGAATCCGTGAACACACCGTCCGCCGTTTTCAAATAGACGGTCTCGCCGTAGCGGTTGAGACCGAGGTCCAGCGCGATCCCGCCGGTGCTTTTGCTGTCGGTGCAGTAGACCACCGTATAGCTGTGCGGCGCGAGCGTCTGCTCCGGCAGGCGGAAAAAGCTCTCCGCCTTTTTGGAATCGGAGAGCTGATACTTGTGCAGATCGAGCGGTTTTTCCGTAGCGTTATAAAGCTCCACGTAATCATAGCAGACGCCGTCCGGCGCCGGTTTGCTCTGATTGACCGCCGCGACCTCTGTAATGACGAGCGCTTTGCTGCCGGTCTTTGCCGCGGAATCCACGGAAGAGAACGCCTGTCCCTTGTTCGCCTTGCCCGGTGTCGCGGCTGCAAAGAAACCGAAGGTATCGCCGCCGTCGGTCGTCCGGCCGCAGGACAGATTGGAAAACAGATCGAACACCTCGCAGCTGTCGACCGTTCTGTGCTGCGCATCGCACAGCAGCAGCTGCTCTTCCTTGCCGGAGAGCTTGAACGCGGCGCAAAGATCGTCGCCGCTTTGTTTGCCGTCGTTGAGCAAAATCAGCAGATAACCGCCGGCGTCGATTGTCGCTGCCGGGAAGACCCAGCGCGCTTTGTCCGACGCGTCATCCGTCAGGGTGTACCCGCGCAGATCCACCGCCGCGTCGCCTTTGTTATACAGTTCGACCCAGCCGACAAAGTCGCCGTTTCGGTCTGTCAGTGTCTGGGTGTCATTCGTCGCGTACTCATTGATGACGATGGTTCCCGTCGTTTCACCGGCTTCGACAGCCGCGGGCTGCGCCTCCTCAAGAGTGCGCTTCTGACCGGCGTTTTCCGCACCCGGCGTCGCCTCGGCAAACACCGTTGCTTTGCCCTTGTCGTCAATGCCGTAGCTGACATCGCTGTCCAGCGGCGGCAACGTCAGATTGGATACGAGCTTTCCGCTGTCGTCAAACAGCAACACATCCTCGCCCTTCTTTCCGCTCAGACCGAAGGGAACGTGATACACGCCCGCGTCCGGATCGCTGCGTTTGGTTTTGTCCGCGAACACAACAAGATAACCGTTCGCCTGCAGCGTACCGCCGGGGAAGACAAACTTTTCCGGGTTGTCTGCGTCGTCGGTCAGCGCCCACCCGGTCAGATCCACATCCTTTTTCGTCGGGTTATACAGCTCGATCCAGTCGGCGTAATTGCCGCTGTCGTCGGCAAGCGTCGCATTGTTCGAGGACATGGCCTCATTGATGCGCACGGCGGCTTTGCCTTTTCCGCAGCCGAACAGCACCGCCGCCAGACAGATGCACAGCACCGCCGTCAGCAAAAGATTCCGGTTGATTCTCTCTCTCATTTTGACATCCCTCTTAATATCTCACCCATAGTTATTTCACAATATCCGTCACGGTCGCGCCGAGCAGCGCCGCCAGGTCGCGCGGATCCAGGAAGATCTGCGCGCCGAGCATACCGCCGCTGATGATGATCTCGTCAAAGCCGAGCGCCGACTGATGCAGCACCGTCGGGAACTGCTTTTTCATGCCGATCGGCGTGCAGCCGCCGCGGATGTATCCGGTCACGGCGCGGATGTCTTTGACATGCAGCAGCTCCACGCTTTTTTCACCGACAGCCTTTGCCGCCTTTTTGAGATCCAGCTCCGCTTCGATCGGCAGCACAAAAACGTAATACGCTTTGCTTTTCCCGGTGGTGACCAGGGTCTTGAAGCTGCGGTCATGCGGCTGCCCCAGCGCATCGGCAACGTGAACGCCGTCAATGAATTCGTCACAGGTATAATAATTAACCCGGTGCGGGATGCCGCCCGCTTCCAGAATCCGCATCGCATTGGTCTTTTGCGTCTTCTCTTTTGCCACCGGACACCCCTCCTGTCGAATACGCCTTCTATACTATCATAAAACCGCGGGAATTGCAATTCCCGGGGTGTAAAATCTGGGCTTTTTTTCGATAAAATCATGGGAATATTTTGTGAAAGATTTGAACAAATTATTACGATTCAACGTTTGCTCTTGATTTTTTCCGTCTGCTCTTATACAATTGAAACAAGTAACTGAGGAAAGGTTGAAACTGATTTATGAAACGAACACTTGCAATCCTTCTCGCGATGCTGATGCTGCTCTCTTCGTTCGGAACACTCAGCGTTTTTGCGGAAGATAAGGTCTGTACCTGCGAACACATGCCGCTGATCTACGTCTTCGGCAAGCAAATCATCTACGATGATCCGCACGCGGAAAACCGGGTGCAGCTCGACGGTCTCGACACTGCCTGGGTCAAGGGCATGGTCAAGGAAGGCGTCAAGCTCTTTGCAAAGGGCGTTGCCACGCGCAATTATGACGCGTTCTGCGATTACATTGCGAACAACTTTGCGGAAAAATATAAGGACTTCGTCTGTCAGGACAACGGCGACCTGCCCGAAAACACCACCGGCCCCGACTATTCCTGGTCGCCGGAAACCATGATCGACGACCATGTTTGGGACAACGTTTATTCCTACGTTTACGTCTACGACGCCCGGCAGGATCCGCTGGAGATCGCGGATGATCTGCACGAATACATCGAATCCGTCCGCCGCGTGACCGGCCACCGCCGTGTCGCCGTGCTGAGCCGCTGCATGGGCACCGAAATGTGCATGGCGTATTTTGAAAAGTACGGCTGGAAGGACATCGACACGTTCTTCTCCTACAGCTCCGCCGCCATGGGCACAACGATCTTCAGCGAGATCTTCGCTGGCAAGCTGGAGCTTGATCTCGATTCCATCAGCGAGTATTACAGTGAAAAGTATGCCTATGACACCTCGGAAAGCAAGCAGTTGATCATGACGCTGCTTGAGATCATCACGCAGCTGCGCGCGTTCGGTCTGACCGAAAAAGCGCTCAACCGCCTGTTTGCCCGGCTCAAGGTGGACCTTGTGCCGCGGATTCTCAAGAGCAGCTTCGCCACCTCCCCGGGCTACTGGTCCATGGTCGGCCCCGACGACTATGAAGACGCCAAGGCGTTCCTCTTCAAGAACGACGCCGATCAGTACAAAGACCTGATCAAGCGCATCGACGAATATGACCGCGTCGTGCGGCAGCCGATGAAGGAAACGCTCAAGAAGATGAACAACGACGTCAAGATCTGTATCCTTGCGAAGTACGGCTTCCAGATGATCCCTGCAACGGCTTCGCAGCATGAACAGTCCGACGACAAAATCACGATGAAGGATCAGTCCTTCGGTGCGACCGGCGCAAAGTTCGGCAAGACGCTGTCGGATGCCTACATCAAAAAGGCCATTGCGCAGGGACACGGGCGCTACATCTCCCCCGACCGGATCATTGACGCGTCCACGGCGCTGCTGCCCGACCAGACCTGGTTCGTCAAGAACATCCGGCACAACGACTTCCCCGGCCATTTCTATGACCTCGTGATCCGCATGACGCGCTCCGACCGCCAGCTGACCGTCTATGACGATCCCGCGTACCCGCAGTTCACGACCTTCTACTGGGAAGACGGCCACGATTACTGGGTGCCGATGGTCGAAGAGAACATGCATACCGAGTATCAGCATCCGAGTTTCTTCCAGGCGCTGAAGGTCTTCTTCCAGTCCCTCTTTGCGATCATCAAAACCAAGATCAACGAAAAGCTCGGCAAATAAGCAAACTGACATAAAGCAACCGGCAGGCGCAGCGCCTGCCGGTTTTGTTGTGAGTCAACCGATTATTTTGCCGGTACCGTCGTTGCGACGGCCACATCGTCTGATTCTGTTGCCGTAGGAACGTAGTTGTCATAATCCAGACCGTCTGCGCAAAACAGTGCTGCAATTTCGTCATAGGTATGCCATGTGTCATCCATCAGCGCCGCCTGCTTTGCCGGATCGGCAAGCGTTTTGTCAAACGGCAGCGGGAAGATTGCTTTAATGCCATCGTAGCCATCCGCCCAGTAAAAGTCACCGTTTTTGTCGATACGCAGCGCTTCCGGTCCCGTAATCATCGTCTGCGAAACAACCAAAGAAACGCCTTTGTCGGCAAAGAACTGCGCATCCGTAATGTCATAGGCGCGATAGACAACATGGTTTTCCGCGTCATTGTATGCATAGACGTCATGCATAAACATACCGGCGTTCGGGCTGTCAAACTGCCTTTTTGCAGATCAATCTGCGTACGGCTGCAAAACAGCGTATAAAACACGTCGCTGGTCAGCTCCTCTGCATCCGCATGACGCGCAGCACCGATTTTTGCAAGAATGATCCGCCGCACAAGCGCAGCATATTGGTCGATTGCTTCCTGCAGACCGCGTGCGGGATCCGCCTGCAGCAACCGGACAATTTCTTCCTGAAGCATAAAAAACTCCTTTTTCTGAAATGCATTTCACCTGTATATTCGTGATTATTTCAAAAAAACCGCCAAAGGACACAAAAATACCGCTGCCTTCCGACAGCGGTATTTAAAATTAATGTAAGAGCGAACTGCTGACTGCTCTTAATACATGCCGCCGCCCTGCGCCATGGCTGCCGCCTGGGCTGCGTCTGCCTGCGGATCGGGAATGTCCGCAACGAGGGATTCCGTCGTCAGGACCATTGACGCCACGGACGCCGCGTTCTGCAGTGCGGAGCGCGTGACCTTTGTCGGGTCAAGGATGCCGGCCGCGGCCATATCCACATAGGTTTCCTTGGCGAAGTCGAAGCCGTAGCCAACCTTGCCGGAGCTGAGGATGGCATTGATGATGACGGAGCCTTCGAGGCCTGCGTTCTTCGCGATCTGGCGTACCGGCTCTTCGATGGCCTTGCGCACGATGCGGATGCCGGTCTTCTCGTCCGGATCTTCCGTTGCTTCCAACAGCGCGTCCACAGCCGGGATCGCGTTCAGCAGCGCAACGCCGCCGCCGGCGACAGAACCTTCTTCAATCGCGGCCTTTGTCGCGGCAAGCGCGTCTTCAATGCGCAGCTTCTTTTCTTTCATTTCGGTCTCGGTTGCAGCGCCGACCTTAATGACGGCAACGCCGCCTGCCAGCTTGGCAAGACGCTCCTGCAGCTTTTCACGGTCGAAATCGGAGGTGGTGTTTTCAATCTGCGCCTTGATCTGACTCACGCGGGATTTGATCTCCGCCTTGTCACCTGCACCGTCAACGATGATGGTATTTTCTTTTGTGATCTTGACCTGGCGCGCCGTACCGAGCATGTCGACCGTCGCTTCCTTGAGGTCCAGACCGAGATCGGAGGTGATGACCTGACCGCCGGTCAGGATCGCGATATCCTGCAGCATTTCTTTTCTGCGGTCGCCGAAGCCGGGCGCCTTGACGGCAACGCAGGTGAAGGTACCGCGCAGCTTGTTGAGCAGCAGCGTTGCAAGCGCTTCGCCTTCCACGTCTTCCGCGATGATGACGAGCTTTTTGCCTGCCTGCAGCACCTGCTCGAGCAGCGGCAGCACTTCCTGAATGTTGGAGATCTTCTTGTCGGTGATCAAAATGGATGCGTCGTCAATGACGGCTTCCATCTTATCGGTATCCGTGACCATGTACGGCGAAACATAACCGCGGTCAAACTGCATACCTTCGACAACTTCCTTGCCTGTTTCGGCTGTCTTGGATTCTTCCACGGTGATGACGCCGTCCGTGGTAACAACTTCCATCGCTTCCGCGATCAGCTGACCGACGGTCTCATCTGCGGAGGAAACGGTTGCAATCCGCGCGATGTCCGCTGATGTGGTGACGGGGCTGGAGTTCGCCTTCACAGCTTCCACAACCGCGTCAACCGCCTTTTTGATGCCTTTTTTGACAACCATCGGGTTTGCGCCCGCAGCAACGTTTTTCATGCCTTCGCGGACCAGTGCCTGCGCAAGCAGCGTTGCGGTCGTGGTACCGTCACCGGCGACGTCATTGGTCTTCGTGGCAACTTCTTTAACGAGCTGTGCGCCCATGTTTTCGAACGGCTCTTCCAGCTCGATCTCTTTTGCGATCGTTACACCGTCGTTCGTGATCAGCGGTGCGCCGTATTTTTTATCAATGACCACATTGCGGCCTTTGGGGCCAAGGGTGATTTTCACGGTGTCAGACAGCTTGTCGATACCGGTCTGCAGTGCTTTTCTGGCTTCTTCGCCATAGATGATTTGCTTTGCCATAATGAAAGCCCTCCTTATTCCACAATTGCAAGTACGTCGCTCTGACGGACGATGGTATATTCTTCATTATTGATCTTGACTTCGGTACCTGCGTACTTTCCGGCGATTACTTTGTCGCCGACTTTCAGATACATTTTGACGTCGTTGCCATCCACAACACCGCCCGGGCCGACTGCGACCACCTCGGAAAACTGCGGCTTTTCCTGCGACGCGCTTGTCAGAATGAGGCCGCTCTTCGTCGTCTCTTCGATCTCCGTCGGCTTCAGCACAACACGATCCAGCAATGGTTTGATTGTCATGAAAAAATCCTCCTTATTTTGTGCAAGTCCGACAGGGTTTGTCTTCCTTGCGCTTCATTTGCTAATTTTTAGCACTCTATTTATCTGAGTGCTAAAATCTATTTTAGTCAATTTTCCAAAAAAATCAAGTCTTTTTTGAAAATAATAGAAAATTTTTTTGAAATTCTTTCTTTGCATGCCGGAATTGCAGCCGCGAAAAATAAAAAAGACGATTGCTTTTCTGCCGCAGAACCGCTTTTCGCTTTCCGTAAAAGCGCACATCCGGCGTCAATCGCCGGATGTACCTGTCGGCAGTTTCCCCTTGGAGGTCCTCATGCAAAAACGAACCGTTTCATTATATAGTATCATCTGCCTGCTGCTGGTGTCTCTGGTGCTGCGCACCGTTGTTCTCGGGCAGACGTTCACAAGCGATGTTTTGGAAAGTGCGCACACCCGCACCCTGCCCATTGGCACAACCCGCGGCAAGATCTATGCCTGTGACCTGTCGCCGCTCGTTGACCGGACAGCGAACCTGATTGCGGCGGTGGCACCCTGCCCTGCCGCGCAAAATGCACTGCGCACAGTACTCGGTGCCGATGCAGCCGCAGCCATCACCGCGCAAGGCACCCCGCAGGCGGTCCTGCTGCCTGCAGCGGTAAACAATGACTTTATCCGCACGTTTTCCGTTCCCGTCCGCACGGACAACACCACCCCGGCACTGCATCTTATCGGCACGCTGGACAGCAGCGGCAACGGCAGCGCCGGCATTGAAAAAGGCTGCAATGATGTCCTGCGTACTGCCGGCGGCAGTCTCGCCGTTCGCTTTCAGGTTGACGCAGTCGGTCGTGCGCTGCCCGGGGGCGACAAAGTCATCCTGGATGACAACTTCAACGCGACAAGCGGCGTCGTACTGACCATTGACCCCGCCATCCAGACGATTGCGGAAACGGCTCTGCAGCATAGCCACATCCGAAGCGGCTGCGTCCTTGTGACGGAAATCGGCAGCGGCGCCATCCGCGCCATGGAAAGTGTGCCGCGGTTTGATCCGCAGAACCTTTCTGCTGCTTTGCAGGCTGCAGATGCGCCCCTGCTGAACAAAGCACTGCAGGCCTACAGCGCCGGTTCGGTGTTCAAGCCGCTTGTCGCAGCGTATGCGCTCGAACACGGAATCTCGTCCAAAACCACCTTCGTCTGCAACGGCAGCTGCCGGGTCGGCGGCACAGTGTTTCACTGCTGGAACAGCAAAGCGCACGGCAAGGAAACCATGGCACAGGCATTAAAAAATTCCTGTAATACCTATTTTATCCGCCTCATGGAACAACTTGACACCGGTGATTTCCTCGCCTTTTGCAAAGCAATCGGTCTCGGCAGCCCGACCGACCTCAGCGGCGGCATCCGCGGCGCCGCAGGTGCATTGCCCTCGGGAACATCGCTGCGTACTCCCGGTGCGCGCGCCAATTTTGCCTTCGGGCAAGGCAACCTTCTGTTGACGCCGGTACAGTTGAGCGCAGTATATCATGTGCTTGCCAACGGTGACATTTGCGCACCGACGGTACTTGCCGGAATGACGGATGACGGCAAGACGCTGCAGCCCACGGCACCGCGCCAAAACCTCCGCCTGTTGTCGGCAAAAACCGTCAACCGGCTGCGACGTCTGCTGTACGCAGCGGCAAACAGCAACACTGCCAACGCCAGAAGTAACCGCTGCGCCATCGCAGGAAAAACCGGCACAGCACAAAGCGGCAGCTTTCAAAACGGTGCCGAACTCTGCCGGACCTGGTTTGCCGGGTTTATTCCGGCGGATGCGCCGCGATATATCGTCGTCGTCATGAACGAACACGGCAGCAGCGGCAACGCCGACTGCGCCCCGGTCGCGCGGGAAATCTGTGAGGCGATCGCCGCACGCTGACCCGGAACCGCCGGCGTCCCGGCAGGCGCGCCCCGTCTGCGCTTCGCGCAGCACCCGCGTTTGCGCGCAAACGCGGCGGCACGGCTGTGCCGTGCACGGGGCGCGTACCCCACCCGTACCCGCAGCAAAAAAAGCGCCGCCTGCAGACGCAGGAGCGCTTTGCTTTCTTTGATCGGATCCGGTTCAGATCGCGCGGACGCGGATCACGCCGCCGATGGCCTTCACTTTGTTCAGCGTCTCTTCCGACGGGACGTTTGCAAGATCCAGCAGCGTGTAGGCGAAATCGCCTTTGGAGCGGTTGGTCTGGCTTTCAATGTTGTTGCCGAGAAACGCACCGCTGATCAGGGACAGAATGCCGGGAATGTTGCGGTGCAGCACGCAAACACGGGCCTTGCCGCTCTTGGGCATGGATACGTCGGGGAAGTTGACGGAATGCTTGATGTTGCCGTTGCGCAGATAATCGCGCAGCTCCTTGGCGGCCATGACCGCGCAGTTT
>CACYCR010000094.1 GCA_902772935.1 Oscillospiraceae bacterium | reverse complement strand
AATGAAGCTGCTGCAATCCATACTGGCGTATGATCAAGCAGATGAAGCAGCATTGGCGGAAATTTGCCGCAAAAACCGGCTCGTGTTCACGCATTGTTTCCTTTTCTCGCCCCGAAGCTGTACGAGGGTACCGCGAGAGGGCGAGAACGCGGTTAATTTGCAATTATAATCAACAAACCATATTGATATGTCGATGTGTGGTTCTTTAGCTTCCTTCAAAAAAGACCATCTGCAAGCCGTTCCTTCGGCATTGCAAATGGTCTGGCGACTTTATCGACAGTCTGCGGCATCGAAGTGATTCGGTGCCGCAGCTTTTTCATGTATCACACTTTACTTGATAAACAGGTCGATCGCCCGTTTGAGTTCTTCGATGGTTGCGGTGTCGCCGGAGGCAATCGCGTCCACGAGGCAATGCTCCATGTGGTCCTTCAAAATGACCTTGCCGGTGTTGTTGATTGCAGATTTTACGGCGGCGAGCTGAATGAGCACTTCACTGCAGTCTGCACCGTCCTCCACCATCTGCCGTACCTTTTTGAGATGCCCCGTGGCGCGCGCAAGGCGGTCAAGGACTTCTTTGGTGTGGGCGTGGCTGTGCGTGTGGGGATGCGCGTGTTCAACGACGGTGCCGTCTTCCAGAATGTGTTTGTGCGTATGTTCGTCCATTTCTTCTCCCTCGGTTCTTGCTTTTTTGCTTGTTATACTCTATAATAGACGGGATGAAACCCTTCGATGCGCGCGCCGATGACGCCGTCTTCGAGCAGCGCCTGCAGATAGCATTTGACGGTCGCGCTGATTTTGGCGTATTTGTCCATGTCCATCGTCAGCGGCAGTTGTTCGCACGCGGCGGTGAAGATCTCGTCAAACCGCTTGTTATCGCAAAGCGACAGGAAAAACGTCTTGGTCTTTTCAAGCGCTTCGGCGTTGTATGCGGCGAGCGCGGAGATGTCGGTCGTCGCTTCGCAGTGCGCGGGGACAAAGTAGGCGCCCTGCAGCGTCGTGAGCATTTTCGCCGTGGCAATGCTTTCATTGATGTCACGGAAGGCGGGGAGCTTGTACGCCTCATAGGTTGCGGGATCAATCAGCGCGTCGGCGAGGAACCAGACGTCATCCGGCGTTTTGATGCCGACCATGTTGAATGCGTGTCCCGGCAGCGAAAGCAGCTCAAATCCCGCAGGCAGAATCTCTGGCGTGAGCAGCTCGGCCGGCGTACCCAGCGGACGGAAAAAGAAGCTGCGCTTGCGGTTGACCGGGATGCCGGTGTAATAATAGGACGGTTCCAGCGTGGATTCTTCCACAAAATAACGCTCGATCGACGGCGCATACACCGTGCAGCCGTATTTCTCCTTGAAAAAGCGGTTGCCGTTGATGTGGTCAATGTGGCCGTGCGTGTTGAGAATCATTTTGACGCGCAGATTTCGCTCGGTGAGCGCTTTGTCCAGATCGCTGACGCTTTTTTTGTGGTCGCCGCTGTCGATCAGAATTGCTTCACCGTTGCCGAGGTCATAGACGCCGATATTGGAAAAGCAGCGCAGGTAGTACGTGTTTTTTCCGCAGGGCAAAAACTGGAACACAAACATCCCTCCGTAAAAGAATCTTGTTTCATTTTATCATATGTTGCCGCGTTTGGCAAGTGGATGCCGCGCAAAATGTCCGCCGCATTTTCATGTGCAGCGCGGGAAAGGAACAAACTATGGTTGTCGCAATTATCGGTTCTAGAAACTGCAAAAAAAGGATCCCGGAGGCGTGGGTGCCGAAAAGCACAACACGCATCATTTCCGGCGGTGCGCGCGGTACAGACCGCATGGCGCGGATTTTTGCGCTGGAGCACCACATTCTGATTCATGAGATCCTGCCGGATTACCGGCGGTACGGGCGCAGGGCACCGCTGCTGCGCAACGATGAGATCATCGCCCGCGCCGACCTGGTGATCGCAATCTGGGACGGCAGCAGCCGGGGTACCCGCTATGTGATTGACCGCTGCAAGACAATCGGCAAGCCGCTGATGGTCTATGCCTTGCAGGATATGGATTGAACCCGACGCGGGCGGGGCGCGCGCTGCTGCGCTTTGCGCAGCAGCAACGCCTGCGGCGCTCCGGCACGGTCGTGCCGGGCGCGCCCCGCCCGCCGCACCCGGCAGCACAACGTAAGAAAGACAGCCTGCAGAACTGCAGGCTGTCTTGTTGTTTATCTGTTTAGGTCAGGTCATCTCAAACATACCGGTGTACAGTTGGTAATACTTCTGGCCGAGGTCGATCAGTGCCTGATGGCTGCCTTCTTCAATGACCTCGCCGTTCTCCAGCACAAGGATGTCATCGGAGTTGCGGACGGTGGACAGACGGTGGGCAATGACAAGAACGGTCTTGCCGGCCATGAGCTGATCCATGCCGTGTTCAATCAGCCGCTCGGTACGCGTATCCACCGAAGAGGTTGCCTCGTCAAGCACCAGCACCGGCCGGTCGGCAAGCGCTGCCCGGGCGATGTTGAGCAGCTGGGCCTGTCCGGCGCTGAGATTGACGCCGTCGGAACGCAGCTGGGTGTCATAGCCGTCGGGGAGCTTTTCGATGAAGGCGTGGGCGTTTGCGACCTTTGCCGCCGCGACGATCTCGTCGTCGGTTGCGTCCAGCCGTCCGTAGCGGATATTCTCCTTGATCGTGTCGGCGAACAGTCCGACGTCCTGCAGAACGAAGGCCATGCTGTGCCGCAGGTCGTCCTTTTTGATGTCCTTGATGTTGATGCCGTCAATGGTGATCTCGCCGTTTTCGATCTCGTAAAAGCGGTTGATGAGGTTCGTGATCGTGGTTTTGCCTGCGCCGGTGGAGCCGACAAAGGCCACTTTCTTTCCGCTCGGTACGTCGACCGTCAGGTGCTTGATGACATTCTTGCCTTCGACATAGGCGAAGGTGACGTCCTTGACCTGAATGTTGCCCTCGACCGGGGTGTAGCGTACGCTGCCGTCCGCTGCGGGAATCTTCCAGGCGGCGACGGCGGTGTCGTCGTCGGACTCCTCATAGCCCATGATGCCGGAGACGACCTTGGCCAGACGGACGTTGCCTTCATCCGGCTCGAACGGGGTGTCAAGCACTTCAAAGATGCGTTCCGCACCCGCGAGCGCGGAGATCAGTGCGCTGTAGCAGCCGGCGATGGAGGCGATGGAGCCGCCGTAGCCGGAGGCGTAGCTCAAAAAGGTGACGAGCCGGGCGACGTCCATGCCGCCGGTGCCGTTGACGACGAAGAGTGCGCCGATGGAGACGGCGATCGCGTAGTTGACGCGGGCGATCATGGAGATGATCGGCCCCATGAAGCCGCCGATGATGTTGGCTTTGACGCCGATGCGGCGGTACGCCTCGTTGAGCTCACGGAACTGCGCTTTGCTGCGGTCCTCATAGCAGAAGATCTTGACCGCCTTGATGCCCATGATGTATTCTTCGATGTAGCCGTTGCATTCGCCCATCGCTTTTTGCTGCTTTTTGAACAGGGGAGAGCAGATGGAGGTGATTGCAATGATGACCAGGACGATCAGCACCAGTGCGCCGGTCATGATCAGGGTGATCTGCCAGCTGTAGATGAGCATGATGACCAGCGTCATGCCGCCTTGCACAACGGCGGAGATGATGGTCGGGAAGCTGTCGCTGACCAGATCGCTGACGCGGTTGACGTCGCTGGTGAAGCGGCTCATGATCTCGCCGACCTTGTGGCTGTCGAAATAGCCGATCGGCAGGCCCTGCAGGTGGTTGAACAGTTCACGCCGCAGTTGTGCCACGGTGGTGACCGTGATCTTCAGCATGATGCGCGTATACAGCAGCGAGAGGGCGGTGGAAACGATGTAGGCGATGGCCATGACAAGCAGGTATTTCAGAATCTCCTGCATGGCGACGTCGCCGTTGATCTTGCCGTCCACCCAGATGCCGACGGCGCTGGCTTTGGCCTCGCCGCCGTTCACAACCGCTTCGAGAATGGCGTAGACCGGCTTCATGATGAGGGCGCCGACCGCGCCGATCACGGAGGTCAGAATTACGCACAGCGCAACGACGATCAGGCCGCGCTTATGGTCCGCGATGTACCCGATCAGGCGTTTGGCGGCTTTCTTGGCGTCCTTGGGCTTATCCTTTTTCTTCTTTTCTTTCTCTTTTTCCTTTTTTTCTTTTTCTTCCGGCGTCAGGTCGGCGTCGGCTTTTTTGCCGCGTTTGCGGCGAGGTTTCTTTTCAGCGTCTGCCGGGGTGGTTGTTTCTTCCGCGGAGACGGTTGTTTCTTCTGCCGGGATGGCGGGTTCTTCCGCGGTTTCCGGTACGGCGGCAGCGGCGGTCTCTTCGGTCAACGCTGCGTTGTTTTCCGGCGTGAGGGGCGTTTTTTCACTCATTGTGCCAACACTCCTTCCTGCTGTGAAACAAAGATTTCCTTATAGATCTCGTTGTCCCTGACCAGCGATTCATGCGTGCCGATGCCGTTGATCCTGCCGTCGTCGATGACAATGATCCGGTCGGCGTCCATGATGGACGTGATGCGCTGCGCGATGACGATCTTTGTGGTATCGCGGAAAGCGTCGGTGCGCAGGATGCTGCGGATCTTGGCGTCCGTCGCTGTGTCCACGGCGCTCGTGGAGTCGTCAAGAATCAAAACCTTCGGCTTTTTGACAAAGGCGCGGGCGATGCAAAGGCGCTGCTTCTGGCCGCCGGAGACGGTGTTGCCGCCGTGACCGAGCTCGGTGTCATATCCGTTTTCCTTTTCCATGATGAAGTCGTGTGCCTGGGCGGCCTTGGCCGCTTCGATCACTTCTTCGTCCGTGGCGTCCGGGTTGCCCCAGCGGATGTTTTCGGCGATGGTGCCGGAGAACAGCAGGTTCTGCTGCAGGACGACGGAAACGCCGTCGCGCAGATTCTGGAAGGTGTAATCCTTGACGTTTCTGCCGCTGACGAACACTTCGCCTGTGGTGGCGTCATACAGGCGCGGAATGAGGTTGACAAGCGTCGATTTCGCGCTGCCCGTTGCGCCGATGATGCCGACCATTTCACCGCTTTCGATGGTCAGGTTGACGTCTTCAAGAATGTTCTTTGCTGCGTCTTCACTGTATTTGAAGCTGACGTTGCGGAACTCGATTTTGCCGGTTTCCACGTGCAGGGCCGGGTCGCCGTCTTTGTCGGTGATCGTCGGCTCTTCCGCAAAGACTTCGCTGACGCGGGAGATGGAGGCGCGCGCGACCGTCATGGAAACGAAGACCATGAGCACCGTCATCAGGGAGGTGAGCACCTGGCTGATGTAGGTGGTGAAGGTCGTGAGCTGACCGACGGTCAGGCCGCCGGCTTTCTGCGCCAGCTGATCGGCGATGATGGTTCTGCTGCCGTTGAGCAGCGTGAGAATCATACAGGCGTAGACAATGAAGACGATGAACGGCGTGATGTAGATGACAAGGCTCTGCGCGCGCATGTTCGTCTTCATGACGTCCGTGTTGACCTTTTCGAATTTTTCCTTTTCAAAATCTTCACGGACAAAGGCCTTGACCACCCGGATGCCGCGCAGGTTGCTGCGCAGGGTGCTGTTGAAGTTGTCGGTCTTCTCCAGCATGATCTTGAACATCGGGATCGCCATCAGACCGAGGGCAGTCAGCGTGATGAGGATGCCGGGAATGGCAAAGTAGAAGATCTTGGACAGCTCGGTGCTGATTTCCAGCGCGCGCTTGAACGCGAGAATCAGGATGAACGGGCCTTTGATGAAGGTGACGATGAACGTGCTGAACAGCGACTGGATGCGCGAGGTGTCGGAGATCATGCGGGTGATCAGCGAACCGATCTTCAGCCGGTCGATGTTTTCAAAGGAGAGGTCCTGGATCTTGTTGAACAGCGCCGACCGCAGATTCGCGCCGAAGCCCATGCTTGCGATTGCGGAAAAACGGGCGGAGAAGTACCCGACGACGAGCGTCACCAGGCAAAGCCCGAGCATTTCAAACAGCTTTCTGTTCAGGACGGCGTGGTCGAAGGTTTCGCTGCCGGCCTTCATGACAAGGTCAACGACCTGTCCCATGATCTTCGGCAATTGCAGCTCGATGATGACGTCAAGGAACACCATGAACGGCGTGAGGACCGTGAGGATCCGGTAGCCCTTGACAAAGGACCAGTAGGTCCCCAGCCGCATTTTCGGTTTCTTTTCTTTTTTGGTTTTTTCCGGTTTCACTTTTGCCAAAAGAAAACCTCCTTTATGCTACACGTTCTTTGTTTGGTACGTTAATGAATCAGCGCGTTCGCAAAGCCGAAATAAATCAACAGCGAAACCGCGTCGACAAGAGTGGTGATCATCGGACCGGCCATGAGTGCCGGGTCGAGCCGCAGCAGCTTTGCGATGATCGGCAGTGTACAGCCGATGACCTTTGCCACCATGACCGCCGCGCAGACGGAAAGGCAGACCACGAGGATCACGCTGTTGGAGGTGTCGCTGCCGGTGATCAGGCGCACAAGCACCATGCGCAGCGCGTTTGCGACTGCCAGCGTGACGCCGACCATGACCGAAACGCGGATCTCCTTCCATAAAACGCGGAAGTAATCCTTGATACGGATCTCGCCCAAAGCAAGACCGCGGATGATCAGGGTGGAGACCTGGTTGCCGGAGTTGCCGCCGGTGTCCATCAGCATCGGGATGCACGCCGTCAGACCGGCGATGGTTGCAAGCTTTGCCTCGAAGCCTTCAATGATCTGACCGGTGAAGGTTGCGGACACCATCAGAATCAGCAGCCAGACGATGCGGTTCTTGGCCAGCACAAAGACGTTCGTCTTCAGATACTCGTCCTCCGACGGGCGCAGAAGCGCCATCTTTTCAAAGTCCTCCGTGGCCTCTTCATCAATGATGTCGACGATGTCGTCGATGGTGATGATGCCGACCAGGCGCTGCTCCTTGTCAACGACGGGTACGCTCAGCAGGTCGTACTTCTTTGCGACGGCGGCGACCTCTTCCTGGTCGTCGAGGGTCTGCACCGTGATGAGCTGTTCGTCGTCCGCCATGATGTCGGTCAGCTTGACGTCCTCTTCGTTCAGCAGCAGCCGCCGCAGCGGGAGGGTGCCGACCAGATGCCGCTTGTCGTCAATGACGTAGCAGGTGTAGATGGTCTCCTTGTCCACGCCGGTCCGGCGGATGCTTTTGATCGCTTCGCCGACGGTCAGCCGGTCGTGCAGCTCCACCATTTCGATGGTCATAACGCTGCCGGCCGAGTTGTCCGGGTACTCCAAAAAGCGGTTGATGATCTCTCGCGTTTCCTTGTCTGTGTTGGCAAGCACGCGGCGGACCACGTTTGCGGGAACCTCCTCGAGGAAGTCGACCGCGTCGTCGACGTACATATCATCCATCAGCTGTTCGATTTCGCGGTCCGTGATGAGGCGGACAATCGCCTCCTGGCTGTCGGAATCGAGGTAGGAGAAGACGTCTGCGGAGCTGTCCTTGGACAGCACGCGGAACACCGTTGCGCGGGTCTGGTCGTTGTCAAGCTGCATGATGAATTCCGCGATGTCCGGATACGCCATGTCGCCCAGGCGCTCCTTGAGCGCTTTGTACTGTTTTTGCAATGCGAGCGATTGCAGTTCTTCATAGAGTTCTTCCATAATTCACCGACTTTCTTTGCTGGTCGGTGCGGCGCCCGCCTTGCCTTTGCAGAAAGCTGCGTTCAGCGTCCGGCGGTGCAATCCGCGCCGAGGGGTTGTTGTCTTCGACCGTTAGGGTCTGCGTCCACGCGAATGCACCTCCGTTTTTCTCTGATCTTTTCCGTCGCAAAAGGGTGCGGCGGAACAATTTATTTTACACCTTTTACAGATGAAAAGTCAAGATGTTTTTGAGATAAAAGCAACCCGCCGGGCGGCACGCTGCAGGCGCTTGCAATCCCGGGCGGTTTCCTGTATAATACAGTTGACGATTTTACGAAAGAAGGAGGCGCGGTATGCTGCAGTTCATTACCGGTGAAAAGGGGAGCGGCAAAACGACGTACGCCCACCGCCTGCTGGCGCAGAAGGTGCAGGACGAAGATCTGCAGGCGGTGCTGCTTGTGCCGCGGCAGTTCACCTTTGAAAGCGACAAGGGCGTCCTCGACGCCATGGGCCCGAAGGCGGCCTGCGCGGTGGAGGTGCTTTCGTTCTCGCGGCTTTCGGACGTGGTCTTCAAAACGGTCGGCGGGCCGAAACGTCCGCTGCTCGGGGAGGGGGCAAACGCGGCGCTGCTGGCGCTGGCGCTCTCGTCCTTGCAGGAGCAGCTGCAGGTCTTCCGCCGCCACACGCAAAGCATCGGCTTTTTGAAAAAGCTGCTGCGGCAGATTGCGGACTTCAAGCAGAACCTGGTCGACGCCCCGGCGCTGTTCGCGGCGGCGGACGCCTTGCCGCAGGGACACCTGCAGCAAAAGCTGCGGGAGACCGCGCTGATTTATCAGACCTATGACGCGCTGGTCGCACAGCGCTTTTTTGACGATAACGATGTGCTGACCCTCGTTGCCGAAAAGCTCAAAGAGAGCGATCTCTTCGAGGGCAAGGTCGTTGTGATTGACGACTTTTCCACCTTTTCCAAACAGGAGTTTGCTGTCCTTGCACAGATTCTGCGCCGGGCAAAGGATGTCTATGTCACGCTTTGCACCGACGATCTGTTTGACCCGAACCCGCTTTCGCCCTTCGCGGTGACGAACCGGACAGGACGGCAGTTGCGGTCGCTTGCGCGGCAATGCGGCACGGACATCGGCATACCGGTGCATCTGCCGTCAGAGCGCGGGGACTTTGCATCGCATGAAAGCCCGGCGCTGCGCCACCTCGCAAAGCATCTGTATGATCCGCTGCTGCCGGCGTTTTCCGGCGATTGCGCGGCGGTGACGCTTTGCACGGCGCCGTCGGTCCGGGAGGAGTGCGACCTCGCTGCGCAGCGCATCCGGCAGCTTTTGCGCGCGGGCGTTTACCGCTGCCGCGACATCGCCGTGGTGTTCCGCACGGCGGACACGTACGCAAAGCAGGTGCGCACCAGCCTGAACAAATGCGGCGTGCCGATCTTCGAAGATCGCCGCGCCCCGGTGGAAAACGAGCCGCTGATGATCCTTGTGCGCAGCCTGCTGTCGATCTGCGCGGGCGGCTTTTCCACGGAACAGCTGATGCGGTACCTCAAGACGGGGCTGACCGGGATCGGCTTTGACGAGATCGCAGCGCTCGAAAACTATGCGCTGCTGTGGGACATCGGCGGCGCGGCGTGGCAAAGCGACTGGACGCAGAACCCGGACGGCTTCGGCGCTGCGATGGACGAAAAGCGCAAAGAGACGCTCGCGCTGCTGAACGAAACGCGAAAAGCGGCTGTATCGCCGATTGCCGCGCTGCGCGAACAGATGCGCGGCGAAACGGCAAAGACGCAGATGCGCCTGCTGTATGCCTTTCTGCGCGACACGGGCATTGACGAAGCGCTCAAGGCGTACGCCCTGCAGCTTGAGGCGGACGGCGAAATCGAGCTTGCCCTCGAGCAGGACCAGATCTGGTCGCTGCTGATGGAAACGCTCAACGAAATCGCCTGTGCGCTCGATGACGCCGTGCCGCAGCCGCAGCTGCTGCTGGACATTTTTGATCTGATCGTCTCAACCCGGTCGCTCGGCAAGCTGCCCGACGGGTATGACGAGGTGTATATCTGCGACGCCGCGCGCATTGCGACGCAGTCGCCGAAGGTGACGTTTGTGCTGGGCATGAACGCCGGGGTGTTCCCGCTGACGCCGGATGATACGGCGCTGTTCTCACGCAATGAAGCGCAGACGCTGAAGGAATGGATCGACGCCTTTGACGACGACGGTACCCAGGCGGCGATGACGGAACGCTTTCTTGTTTACAACGCGCTTGCGAGCGCACGGGAAAAGCTGTTCGTCTCCTGGTCGCTGACCGCGCCGTCCGGCGAAAAACGCAGCGAATCCGAAGCGGTGCTGCTGCTGCTGCGGCTGCTGCCGGATGTGCCGGTGCAGTCTGCGCTGTCGGCGCCGTCGCTGCTGCTTTGCGAGGGCGAACAGCCTGCCTTTGAACACATGGCGCGGTTCTGGCACCGCAACGACGGCGAAGAAGCCGCGCTCAAGCAATACTTCTCCCTGCAGCCGGCGTACCGCGAAAAGGTTGCGGCAATCAAACGCGCCACGGCAAAGACGGCGTTTCATTTCGAAGACCCGGCAAAGGCGAAGGCGCTTTTCGGCAGGCAGATCCGCCTGTCGGCGACGCAGCTGGAAACCTTTGCGCTTTGCCCGTTCCGGTACTTCTGCCGCTACGGCGTAAAGGCGAAGCCGCGGCAGATTGCAAAGCTCGACCCCGCAAGCAGCGGCACCATTGTCCACTACGTGCTGGAAAAGCTGCTCAAAAACCACAGCGGCAGCGCCTTCGCTTCTCTGGACAAAGCGGCGGCAAGGCAGGAGATTTCGCAAATTCTGCAGACGTATATGGAGACCTACATGGGCGGCGCCGCGCAGAAGAGCAAGCGCTTTCTCTACCTGTACGCGCGGCTGGAAAAAACGCTGTGCGCGATTGTGGAGCGGCTGCTCGAAGAGTTTAAAAACAGTGAATTTGCGCCCTGGGGCTTTGAGATTCGGATTGACCGGGGCGGCGAGATCGAACCGTATACCGTGCCGCTGGCGGACGGCCTTGTCGAGCTGCACGGCGTGGTGGACCGCATTGATAAAATGGACAAGGACGGCAAACGCTATATCCGCGTCGTGGACTACAAAACCGGCACAAAGAGCTTTTCGCTCTCCGATGTGCTCGGCGGTCTCGGCATGCAGATGCTGCTGTACCTTGTCGGCATCTGGCGCAGCGACAATGAGAAATATCGGGATGTGATTCCGGCGGGCGTGCTGTATCTGCCGGCGCGGCTGGAACCGTTTGCGGCGTCGCGCGGCGACGATGAAACCGCGATCACGCAAAAGAAGCTGGCCGGCGGCAAAATGGACGGTATGCTGCTGGACGACGGCACGGCGCTCAAAGGCATGGACGCCTCGCTTGCGGGCACGTTTCTGCCCGTCAGCGTCAGCAAGAGCGGCGCGATCAAGGGCAACTTCATCAGCCTCGAGCAGCTCGGCAAGCTCGCAAAGCGCATGGACAGCATCATGGCGCAGATGGGGGCGCATTTGCACGGCGGAAAAATCGAAGCGCGGCCCGTGGTCGGCACGGGACACGGCGACACCTGCGAATGGTGCGACTTTGCGTCGGTCTGCCGGCGCGAGCGCGACGGCGCCTTCCGCTATCTTGAAAAACGAACCCATGACGCCTGCCTGGAAGACCTGGACGGAGGTGACGCGCAGTGAAACGAACCTGGACAAAGGAACAACAAGCGGCCATTACGGCACGCGGCGGTGATCTGCTCGTCTCTGCGGCGGCAGGCTCCGGCAAAACGGCGGTGCTTGTGGAACGGGTCATCCGGCGGCTGTGCGACCGGGAGCACCCGGTACGTGCCGACCGCTTTCTGATTGTGACGTTTACCCGCGCGGCCGCCGGGGAAATCCGGCAGCGTATCGCCGATGCGCTGGAGGAACAGCTGCAGCTGCACCCGACGGACGAGAACCTGATGCGCCAGCAGATGCTGCTGCCGTTTGCAAAGATCTGCACCATCGACGCATTCTGCAGTGCGCTGGTACGGGAAAACTTTGCGCTGCTGAAGCTGCCGCCGGACTTCAAAATGGCCGATGAGGGCGAGCTGAAGCTGCTGAGCGAACAGGCGATGGCCGAGACGCTCGAAGCGTTCTATACGGAAAACGACGCAGACTTTCTGCGCCTTGTGGAGCTGCTGTTCAAGGGGCGCGACGATGCGTTCCTTGCCGAAACCATTCTCACGCTGCAGCAAAACGCCGTGGCGTACCCCTTCCCGGCGCAGTGGCTTGACCGCATTGCTTCCGCCTACGACGCAGAAACGACGGTGGCGCAAAGCCCGTTCGGCGCGTTTTTGTGCGCTGCCGCCGGCGACGCTGCCGCCTACTGTGCGCATCTGCTGCAGATGATGGACGGCGTGATGGCGGAAAACGCGGACACCGAAGCGGTGTTCCGCACGGCGTGGGACGGCGACAAGGCACAGCTTGACACGCTGCGCGCGGCGCTTGCGGTCTCCGATTGGGACGGCGCAAAGGCGGCGGCCGACAGCTACAGCCCGCTGCGGCGCGGCCGTGTTGCAAAAGAGAACAAGGAGGATCCGACGCTGCTGTATCTTTCGTCCCTGCGCGACGCGTTTAAGGACTGCTGGAAGTCTCAGATTCAGCCGCTGTTCTGCTGCGACGATGCAGCCTTTTGCGACGACATGACCTACCTTGCGCCGATGGTGCGCCGGCTGGTTGCCGCGACCAAGCGGTACGCCGACGCCTTTGCGTCGTGCAAAAAGGAAAAGAACCTTGCCGATTTCAACGACGTCGCGCACGCGGCGCTCTCGCTGCTCGTCTTTGCGGACGACAGCGGCGCGGTACAGAAAACGCCGCTGGCAAAGACGCTTTCCCTGCGGTTTGACGAGATCCTGATCGACGAATATCAGGACACGAACGAGGCGCAGGATCTGCTGTTTTCGGCAATCGCGCGGGACAACCTTTTCCGCGTCGGCGACGTCAAGCAAAGCATTTACCGCTTCCGGCAGGCGATGCCGGAGATCTTCATCCGCCTGATGGACCGCTGCGCCCCCTATGACGCATCGGCGCCGCGGTTCCCGGCGAAGATCCTTTTGAAAAACAACTTCCGTTCCCGCGCGAGTGTGACCGGCGCGGTGAACTTCATCTTCTCTCAGGTCATGTCCCGGCGCACCGGCGAGGTGGATTACGGCGACGAAGAACGCCTGCTGCCCGCTGCGGCGTACCCGGAAAACAAAGACGACGCGTGCGAGCTGCACCTGCTGGATCTTGCGATGCTTGACCGGGACGAGGACAGCAGCGACGAATACCAGGCGGCCTATGTCGCCTCGCTGATCCGCGATATGCTCGACGGCGGCTTTTGCGTGACGGAAAACGGCGTGCTGCGCCCGGCGACGCCGAAGGACTTCTGCATTTTGCTGCGCTCGATCAACGGCGGGCGCGGTCTGGTGTACGCCAACGCGCTCAAGGAAAAGCACATCGACTGCTTTACGGAGGTCGCCTCCGACTTCTTTTCGGCGCACGAGGTCAGCCTGCTGCTGAATCTGCTGCGCGTGATTGACAACCCGAAGCAGGACATTCCGCTGCTGTCGGTGCTGCTGTCGGTGCTGTTCGGCTTTTCCGTAGACGACGTTGCGCTTTTGCGCATCGAAAGCCGCACGGGCGATCTGTATACCTGTCTGCACGCCGCAGCGCAAAACGGCAATGAAAAAGCCGCCGCCTTCCTTGCAAAGATTGCCGCGTGGCGGACGCTCGGCGTCTGTATGCGCGTGGGCGATTTCCTCTCCATGATCTATGACGAGACCGGCATTGTCAGCGTGATCAGTGCCATGCGCGACGCCGCGGCAAAACGGCAGAATCTGATGCTGCTGCTCGATTACGCCGAGACGTATGAGGCGGCGGGCTACATCGGTCTGTCCGGCTTCATCCGCTTCATCGACCGGCTCGAACGCGCCGACAAGGACCTTGCGGGCGCCGTGAGTGTCTCCGCGGACGCCGATGTGGTGCGCGTGATGTCCATTCACAAATCGAAGGGCCTCGAGTTCCCGGTCTGCATCGTCGCCAACTGCGCCGGGGCGTTCAACCTGACCGACCGCACGAAAAACGTGGTCGTCAGCAGCAATCTCGGTCTCGGCCTGCTGCGCCGCGACACGGTCAGCATGGCGCAGTATCCCACCGTCAGCCACATGGCGGTGCGTACCGCGCTGCGGCAGCAGACGATCAGCGAGGAGATGCGCGTGCTGTATGTTGCGATGACCCGCGCGCGCGAAAAGCTGATTCTGGTCAGTGCCTGCAAGGACGCCGGGCGCACCCTTGGAAAATACCGCCCGAAGCTCGACCCCGAAAGCCCGCAGATGGACGCCTTTGCCGCCGGGGACGCCGGCTGCTATGCCGACTGGATTCTGCCGGCGCTGCTGCGGCACCCGGACGCCGGGGCGCTGCGCGACGCCGCAGGCTTTGACAACCGCGTGGTTCTGCCGGCGGACTTTCCGCTGCGGGTGGTCATGACGGCGTGGCAGTCGCGGTTTCGCACGGCGAAAGCGGCCGAAGCGCCCGCCCTGCCCGATCCGGTGTTTTTCGATGCGCTGCAGTCGCAGCTTGCCTGGCGGTACCCGTATGAGCCGCTGACAAAGCTGGTCAGCAAACGCGCCGCGTCCGAGGTGGACCGCGACTTTGTTGACCGGGAGTATTTCGCCGCGGCACGGCCGGCCTTTCTGGAGGAGAGCGGTCTGACGGCGGCGCAGCGCGGCACGGCGACCCACGCCTTCATGCAGTACGCCGATTACGCGCGCGCAAAGCAAAGCGTCGATGCGGAGATCGACCGCCTGACGGAACAGGGGATCCTCTCTGCCGCCGAGGCCGGCGCCATCAACCGCCGGGCGGTGCAGCGCTTTTTTGAAAGCGACCTTGCAAAGCGAATGATGGAAAGTCCGCTGCTGCTGCGCGAAAAGAAGTTCACAATTGAGGTGCCGGTGGCGTCGCTGTACCCGTCGCTGGATGCCTTCCCGGAGGAGAAGGTCATGATCCAGGGCATCGCGGACTGCGCGTTTCTCGAAAACGGCAGGCTCGTCGTCGTGGATTACAAGACCGACCGGCTCGAAAGCGACGACGCCTTCCGGGAAAAATACGCGTCGCAGGTGCGCGTCTACCGGCACGCGCTCTCTTTGTGTACCGATTATGAAGTCAGTCAGACGCTGCTGTATTCCTTTTATCTCGGGCGGACCGTCGCGGTTGACAATTCCGGGAATCTATGATATCATGTGGGCGAATTTCAGCGTCTGAAACCGGCGCAAAATCCCTGCCCGGTACGGGAAAGGAACGATCTGTATGAGCAACGCACGCCGAAAACCGGCACGCAGCCGCAACGGTACCATTGAACTGATGCGCTTTGTCTTCTGCATGGAAGTGATTCTGTATCACATTGCAAAGCGCGTGACGCTCCCCACGGCGGGGCACTTCAACTTTTTCCTGAACGGAAAGATCGGCGTGGAGTTCTTCTTTCTGGTCTCCGGCTTTCTGATGGCGGCAAGCGCACAGCGTGCCTTCGACCGGCCGATTGCCAAAGAGACCGGCCGCTTCATGCTGCGCAAGGTTGCGGCGGTGTTCCCGAACCACTGCATCGTGTTCGTGCTGTGTTTGTGCTGTATGCTGTTTTATCTGGCACACAGTCTGCGGGACGCGGCAAAGATCGTCTTTGAATCCATCCCGAGCTTCTTCTTCATTCAGAAAACCGGCATCCCGGTTCACCGCATCATCCGCCCGGAATGGTACATTGAAGCGATGCTCTGGGCCATGCTGGTGATCTTTCCGCTGATTCTGCGCTTTCGTGAGCGCTTCACAAAAATCGCCTGCCCGGTGCTCTGCGTGTTTTTGGTCGGCTACATGACCCATGCGTCCACGCATCTCGGCGGGACGGAGCGCTACCTTTTCGGCGACACGATCCCGAAGGTCTATGTCCGCGCCTTTGCCGAACTGTGCGGCGGCGCGTTCTGCTTTGAAGTGTCGCGGCTGCTGCGGCGTCTGCACCTGAAAAACGGCGAGCGCATCGCGCTGACGCTGCTGGAATGCGGCTGCTATCTGGCAACGCTGGTCTATACCGTCAGCGACCTCAAGGACGGCTACGAAGCTTACTTCTTCTATATCCTCGCCGTGGCGATCACCCTGTCGTTCAGCGAAGTGACCCTGACATCGCGGCTGTTCGGCAGCAGCGTCTTCGGTCTTCTCGGCAAGCTCAGCCTGCCGCTGTACCTTGCGCAGAGCATGTTCTTTTCGCCCTTGCGGTATTCCGAACGGCTGCTGGCGCTGCCGCCGTGGACCCAGGTCGCCGTCAGCCTGGCGCTGACCTTCGGCTTCGGCCTGCTGTCCTACGCGCTTTCAAAGCCGCTGGACAAATATCTGCGCGCCGGGGTCAACCGTCGGCTCGGTGAACCGGTGCTGTAACGGTACCGCAAAAATCATCCTCAAGGAAAAGGGGGCTGCATATGCACCAGACTTCCAGCCTGAAAAAAGAACGGGACTCCGGCATTGAGCTGCTGCGTATTCTCGCGGCGCTGTGCGTCATCGGCGTCCACGCGCTTTCGCACGGGCATTTCATGGCCATGGCGAAAAGCGTCGGCGGCGTTGTCCACGCCGAAGCGCTGGGCATCTATTTTTCCGTGCGTGTCGCGGTGAATACCTTCGTGATCATCAGCGGCTATTTCATGGTCACCGGACGGTTCGATCTGAAAAAAACGCTGCAGCGGACCGGCAGCGTCTATACCCGGCTGCTGTTTTATTCGCTCGTCATCACGGCGGTGTTTTTGCTGCTCGGCGAAAATTACTGGCTGGTGGACGGCAAGACGCTCTCGCCCCTGCGTGCCGCGGTCAAGGCGTTTTTCCCGCTCAGCTCGCAGGCGCTCTATTTCCTGACGGATTACATTCTGCTGTGCCTGGTCGCGCCGTTTTTGAACCTCGCGCTGCAGAAGCTGACAAAGAAGCAGTATTTCTGGCTGGCCTTCGGTCTGACTTTGTTCATGAGCGTCTGGATGACCCTCACACAGGTCTGGCCGTTTTCAAGCGTCTTTGACGCCTTCGGCTACGGGGCGCTCTACGGCGGCAAGAACGTCTTCCATTTCATTTATATGTATATCCTCGGCGGCTACGTGCGATTGCACGTCAAGATGCGCAAACGGCCGAACGTGCTGTATCTGCTCGGCGCGGCGGCAACCGTGGTCGTGAACTTCCTGCTGCACGTGTATCTGCCGAAAAAGACGCACTACACCGTCATCTCCGGCCATTACGCAAACCCGCTGATCGTTGCCGAGGCGGTGCTGCTGCTGTTGTTCTTCCGTGATCTGCACTTCAAAAACAAGGTCGTCAACCTTCTGGCGTCCGCGACGCTCGGCGTCTACGCCGTGCAGGAGTTCCGCTATATGAAGACCTACCTCTGGGAGATCGTGAACCTGCGGCGCTTCGACGTCAGCAGCCCGGTCAGGAACCTTTTCATCTTCGGGGGCGCTGTCCTTGCGGTCTATCTGGCGCTGGTCGCGATTGATCTTTTGCGCGAGCAATTGTTCCGATTGGTGAAAATGATCGTGCAGAAGCTGCGCGGCGCAAAAAAAATTGCGTCTGCCGGCGAAAAAAATCAAGAAACGCCTTGATTTTTCAAAAAAACTATGATACAATGCCATTTGCTATGAGTGTGTGCCGGGTTTGCCGTCACATTTCCATGAATACGTAAAACGAAGAGGTGAAACGAAATGAAAGAAGGACTCCATCCGAAGTATGAACAGACGACGGTCAGATGCGCTTGCGGCGCCGTGATCGAAACCGGTTCCACGAAGAAGGACATGCGCGTTGATATCTGCTCCAACTGCCATCCGTACTTCACGGGCAAACAGAAGCTGGTTGATACCGGCGGACGTGTTGACAGATTCAACCGGCGTTTCAACCTTGCAAAGAACAAATAATTGCAGGGACAGCTTTGTAAATTAGACGGTGCAGTTTTGCTCCGTCTTTTTTTCGGTATGCAGACCACGGCGGCCCGGCGCCCCCGGCTGCGCTGCGCGCAGCAAGGGGGCCCGCCTGCGGCGGCCCCCCCGCACGGCTTTGCCGTGCCGGGGGCGCCGGGCCAACCGGCTGCAGACCCCGTGAGGCTCAACCGGCAAAACCCGAAAGGCGGTGCAGGCATGCAGGCATACAAGACCGTTGCCAAGGAAGCGGCGGACGAATACATTGTGAAAAAGTCGCGCTTCATCGGCTATGCGAAGCCGGTGACGACGCAGCAGGAAGCGATCGACTTCATTGCCGAAATCAAATCGAAGCACTGGGACGCGACACATAACGTCTATGCCTATCGTCTGCGCGACGGGCAGCAAAGCCGTTACAGCGACGACGGCGAGCCGCAGGGAACGGCGGGCGTGCCTGCGCTCGATGTGCTGAACAAGGCGGGCGTGACGGACTGCGTTGTGGTCTGTACGCGGTATTTCGGCGGCATCATGCTCGGTGCGGGCGGTCTGGTGCGCGCCTACGGACATACGGCGAAGATTGCGCTGGACGCGGCGGGCATCATCACCATGGCGCCGTGTACGCTTGCGGCGGTGACATGCGACTATACGCTGTACGGCAAGCTCAACCCGCTGCTGTGCCGGATGGGCGCCATCGTGGAGGACACGGCGTTCTCCGATGTGGTGCGCCTGCAGTTCCGTATTCCGACGGACGACTATGCCGCCTTGTGCGCCGAAGTGATTGACCAGAGCAACGGCAGGGTGCGCTGCGAGGCGCTGGGGGAAGGCTTTGCGCAAATTTAAAAAAGTGAAAAAAGTTTTTTGGTTTTTCGGGGGATTCGTCGAAAAAAACTGTATATATAAATAGAGACATCAAGCGAAAGGGGAATGCCGGATGGAATCCGTCAGAGAACGCAGCCTGAAAAATGAACGGCTGCTGCTGTCGAAATACGCCATGTGCTGCGCCGACACAAAGGGCCGCGCGGTACCGGAGGCGGAATGTGCCATCCGCACGGCGTATCAGCGGGACCGCGACCGGATCATCCACTGCAACGCCTTCCGCCGCCTGAAGCATAAGACGCAGGTGTTTTTGTCGCCGGACTCCGACCATTACCGGACGCGGCTGACGCATACGCTGGAGGTCGCGCAGATTGCGCGGACGATCGCGGTGGGCCTTGCGCTCAACGAGGATCTGACCGAAGCGATTGCCCTCGGGCACGACCTCGGGCACACCCCGTTCGGGCACGCCGGCGAGCGGGCGCTGGACGCGGTGATGGACGGCGGCTTCCGCCATTATGAGCAAAGCCTGCGTGTGGTCGAGCGCCTGGAAAACGAGGGGAAGGGGCTGAACCTGACGCAGGAGGTGCGCGACGGCATCGTCTGCCACACCCGAGGCAAGGAAGCGGACACGCTCGAGGGCCGCGTTGTGAAGCTCGCCGACCGCATTGCTTACATCAACCATGACATTGACGACGCAGTGCGCGGCGGCGTACTGAAAGAGGAGAGCCTGCCCCGCGGGGCGACAACGGTGCTCGGCGAACGGAAGAGCGCCCGCATTGACACGCTGGTGCGCGATGCGATTGCAAACAGCACCGACGACATCCGGCTTTCGCCGCAGGTGCAGGGCGCGTTTGATCAGCTCCACACGTTCATGTTTGACCGGGTGTACACGAATCCCGTCTGCAAAAGCGAGGAGACCAAGGCGATCGCCATGATTCAGACGCTGTTTCAGTTCTTTTCAACGCATCCGGACGAGCTGCCGAACGAATACATTGTGATTGCCTGGCAGGAGGGTGCGCAGCGCGCCGCCTGCGATTACATTGCCGGCATGACGGACGGCTTTGCGCTGCAGACCTTCAGCCGCTACTTCATTCCGAAGGGCTGGAGCGAGTGATACAAATTCCGCATTCCGAATTGGGCACCTCTAAAAACGCATGTTGTTTTAGCTCGTGCCAGATTTTACTGGCAGATTGTACAAATTTTCTGTCGTTATCCTGACGGATTACAAAGAAAATTTGTGTAAGATGACGGTGAAATGTGCGCCGCGATGAAGCGGCAGGGGTTTTTAGAGGCGCCCAATTAAAAAAAGGTGGTGATTTCTGTGCCGCGCTTCAGCGACGAATTTTTGAATGAGCTGCACCTGCGCAATGATATCGAGCAGGTGATCTCCGCCTATGTGCCGCTGAAACGGCGCGGACGGAATCTGGTCGGGCTTTGTCCCTTCCACAATGAAAAAACGCCGTCCTTCACGGTGTACCCGGATGACGCAAGCCCCCATTATCACTGCTTCGGCTGCGGGGCGGGCGGCGACGTCATCACCTTCATCCGCAACATTGAAAACCTGGATTACGTTGAGGCGGTCCGCTTTTTGTGTGAAAAGTCGGGCATGGCGATGCCGCAGGACGGCTATGACAACAGTCTCGCCGAACGGCGACAGCGCATCTACGCCATGAACAAGGACGCGGCGCGGTTCTTCCGTGAGACGCTGCTCTCACCGCAGGGCGCCGCAGCACTGGCGTATTTCCGCGAAAAACGCGGCTTCACGAACCGGACGATCAACCGCTTCGGTCTGGGGTACGCCCCGGACACGTGGCATTCCCTGCGCGATCATCTGCGTGAAAAGGGCTATTCCTATGAGGAACAGTTCGCGGCGAATCTGGTCAACCGCAGCGAAAAGACCGTGAACGGCGAAAAACGCGTCAGCTATTATGACAGTTTCCGCGGCCGGGTGATCGTGCCGATCATTGACGTGCGCGGCAACGTGGTCGCGTTCGGCGGCCGGGTGCTGGACGACAGCAAACCGAAATACATCAACTCCGCCGATACGCCGGTGTATAAAAAGAGCCTCGGCGTGTTCGGCCTGAACTTCGCAAAGAATACAAAAGAAAAGAACCTGCTGCTTGTGGAGGGGTACATGGACGCGATCTCGCTGCATCAGGCGGGCTTCGACAACGCGATCGCCTGCCTCGGCACGGCGCTGACCGGTGAAATGGCGCACCTTTTGATGCGCTACACCGAAGAGGTGCTGCTGTCTTATGACGCGGACGAGGCCGGGCAAAAGGCAACCCGCCGTGCGATCGAGGTT
>CACYCR010000093.1 GCA_902772935.1 Oscillospiraceae bacterium | reverse complement strand
GATCGACATCGATCTGCCGGGCTTCCAAAAGGACGAGCTGACGCTGAACCTTGAAAACGGCTATCTGACCGTCGGCGCAGCGAAAGGACTCGACAAGGAGCACAAGGACAAAAAAGGCAAGGTGATCCGTCAGGAACGCTATGCCGGCGCAATGCAGCGCACATTCTATGTGGGCGAAGCGCTCACGGAAGAGGACATCCACGCGAAGTATGAAAACGGCGTTTTGAGCCTGACGATCCCGAAGAAGGATCAAAAGGAGCTGCCCGAACGCAAGCGCATCGCGATCGAATAATCCCAAAGCACGACCATCCCGCCAACCGGCGGGGTGGCTTTTTGTTGTTGCGGGCAAAAAAAACATCTGCAACGAACATTGCAGATGTTTTTCTTTATTATTCATTGTATGGATGTGATCAGTTGATGTCGTCAAAAAGGTCGCCGTTTTCATACGGGGCGTCCGGCTGCTGCGGCGCATCCTGCTCGATCTCCTGCGGTTCGGAGCGGACATAGACCTTCTTATAGATGCGCTTGCGGCGGAAGGCAAACATCAGAAGCAGCAGCAACGCAACGGTCGCGACTGCGAATGCAACAAACACCGTTGCAAAATGATCCACGGTGATCTTTGCGAAGATACCGACCACCGGTACGGTGCGCTCCACAACCGCGAGCAGATTCGCCTTTTTGATGTCGCTGCCGGAGATCCGGTAGTACGTGGTGTCGTCCTGCTCAAATTCGCCGGACTTCACGCCGAACGAAAAGCTGCGGTTTGCAAGGTCGATATAAACAACGCTTTCGCCGTCCCGGACGGTGGACTGCCATTTGCCGATCACGAGATCGCCGCTTTTGATGTTGGCGTCGGTGTAATCATATGAGGCAGTGAACAGGCAAAGATCCGCGATGCCGGGTTCGCCGGTGTTGATGCCGACAAGCATTGTGCCGAGGCCGAGCACCAGTGTGCAGAGCAGCGAGACCACAAACAATAGCACCACCAGCGCCTTGGCCAGCTTTTTCTTGACCGAGAAGCGTTCCAGCTCTTCTTTGATCTGCACGGTGCCGAGGGCGTAGCCATCATCCTGTGTCTGGGGCTGCGCTTCTTCCGGCGGATATTCTTCGGGATATTCTTCCGGATCGGCGTCGTCTGCTGCAGCGGTTTCGCTCTGCGGCGCGGGCGTTTCTTCCGGTTCGGCATCCGCAAGGTACGGTTTGGCCGATTCGTCTTCTGCGTCCGCCAGATCATAAATCTTGGTATCCTGCGGCGCTTCCGGCGCTTCTTCCGGCTGCGCAGGCGGTTCTTCTTTTTCGGGTGCAGAGTAGACCGCCGTCTCCTGCGGCACAGCGGGAGCTTCTTCTGCTGCGGTCGGTTCTTCTGCAGCCGGTGCTTCTTCCGCGACCGGGGCTTCAAACATAGCCGTCGGCAGGACGTCCGGCTCTTCGATGACCGGCGTTTCCGGCGGCGTCGGCGGCGTCACACGCGGTGCGGCAGCTGCGGCCGCCTGCGAAGGCGCAAAGGTTTCCGCGACCGGTGCGGCCGGCGTTTCAATTGCCTGCGCTTCAGCGGCCTGCGCTTCGGCGGCAGCACGCTTGGCGGCGGCTTCTTTTGCGCGGATCTCCGCGAACGACGGGAACGCGGGCAGGTCGAGCTTGACTTCGACACTGTGATATTCCGGCACATGCGCAATCTCCTGATAGCTCGGTGCCGCGGGTACTGCAGGTGCTTCATCCGCCGGCGGTTCATCTGCCGGGGTTGCTGCAGCGACCGGTTCTTCCGCCTGCGTCGCAGAGGCTGCCGGTTCCGCAAACACGGACGGCAGATCCGAGAACAGCCGTGCGGCGTCAAAGACGGAGCCGCTGCCGAAGCTGAACTGCGGCGTTTCTTCAACCGGCTGCGGCGCGGGAGCTGCCTGCACCGGCGCTGCATCGTACGTGTCAGCCGGGGGCTGCGTCGCCTCTTCCGGATAGATCACCGGCACTTCGTCTTCGACGACGGCAGGCGCTTCTGCGGGTGTCTGCGTATACTGCGCGTACGGGTCGGCCGCCGGAACATCGGTCGGCACAGCCGGGGTCTCCTGCGGCGTTTCGGCAAAAACAAAGCCGGCCGCTGCGTTCAGCACGGGCTCTGCCGAAAGCGGTGCGGCGTTTTCGTCATCGCCTTCGTCATCTGCCGGCGCATATGCGTCTTCGGCGGCATCGGCCGCATAAAGGTCTTCTCTGCGTTCTTTGGCGGCGCGTCTGCGCTCGCGGCGGCGGTGCAGGAAGGAATGATGCTCCGCCGAATCATCGTCGTCTTCCATGTCATCGTTCATGACTCTGTAGTAATCGTCCATCAGACCGGAGAGGTCGCCCTCTTTGAGCGGTGCGCCCGGCTGCGGCGCTTCTTCCGGCGCTGCGGCAGGCACATCTTTCGGTGCTGCGGCGGGTGCTGCAACCGGCTCCGGCTGCGGCGCTTCGGGCTGCGGCATCGGCGCGGGCTGCGGCTGCGGTGCGGGCGCCGGCATCGGCATCGGCCGTTTGCCGCTGGAAATGTCCAGCAGTTCTTCAAACGCGGCGTCTGTCTTCTGCCGGATGGCGCGCTGCTGCGCCGGGGTCACGGGCGCTTCATCTGCAAGCGCCTGCTGCGCCTGTGCCATAGCGTCGGTATGCGGCGCGGACGAAAACTCTTTTGCAAAGCTCTGCACGGCGCCGGAAAGTTCCTTTGCGCTGCGCGCATGCGCCTTCACGCCGTCCATGTCCGTCGCCGGGGCAGCCGGCTGCGGCGCTTCCGGCTGTGGCTGCGCGGCTTGCTTTGCGGCAACCGTATCCTGAAACTTTTTATCAAAATCGTCAAGGCTCTTCGGACGATATGCCATTCAAATCACTCCCCTTGTTCTCACTGAATTCCTTTTTCCAAAACCACTTCGATCATGCGCTTGATGCTCTTGAGGTTTTCCATGATCGTCGTGTTTTCCGTCCGCAGTTCCACGGACTGCGTCATCGCCTGGCGGATGATGCTGCGGCTTTTTTCGTTTGCCGCTGCGATGATCTCGCTCGCCCGGACCTCCGCCTGCGACTTCGTGTGGCTCACCGTTTCGGTCAGCTGACGGAAGATCTGCGCGATCACTTCGTCCTGATTCTCATCCTCAATCGTTACATAAAGTCCCGCGTCTTTCAGCGTCGCTTCGATATTCTTCAGTTTGGTCTCCATCTCTTCGCCCCAGGCGACTGCGTTTTCATACTCCGCCCGAAGCATTTCGATGTATGCGTCGACTTCCTGCGGCGCATAACCCTCCGGCTGGATGGAGAAATTCATATTGGCCATTCCATTTTGCCTCCCTTGTGGTTCGTGTCTAATATCTTATTATACATGATGCGTTTTGAAATTTCAATAACCTGCAGGGAAATCAATCAAAATCAAATTCATCTTCGTGCTGGCAGCGGAAGATTTCAAAGACCTGCAGCAGTGTCGCGTCGTCCTGCACGCGCGCATACGCCTCACCGCTTTCGTACGGCAGTACGCGGAAGATCTCCACATCGCCGTCGCTTTGCGGCAGCGAAACGACCACGTACTCCTTATCACCGAGAAAGACGATGTCGAGAAATTCGTACTGCCCGGTGTTGCCGTCGGTGTCGGTGATGGTCACGATCGGGTCAAGATCTTCGTCGTTCAGTTGGTTCAGCAGATCACTCATCGTTCTCCTCCGTGCCGCCCCGTGCGGCGTTCATGTCAAAGCGGTAAATTTCCTGCGATTCGATGTCCACATTCTGGATGATGATCGGCGGCATGCCGGCTGCGGCGGACATCATGGAGATCATGGTCTTGGCGTACGGGAACAGCTCCTTGAAGGTGTCCACGTGCAAAAACTCCTTTTCCACCTGGTTGAGAATGCGGAAAATGCCGTTGACAACGAGCTTCACGTTCAGCACATCCGGCTGCGCCTTGTCAAACACCTCCACGGTCAGCGTCGCTTCGCAGGTGCCGTTTTTGGCGTAACGGACATTGTGGGATACTTTGTTGCTGAAATTGAGCCGCACACTGCCGTTGACGTTGTTGTGCAGCGTCAGCTCCTTGACTTTGTACGCTTTGAGTTGAATGTTGGTCACGCGGATGCCTCCTCTTTTTTCAGCTTCGGCAATTCGGTCAGCAGCAGTGGAAACACCGCCGCTTCCCGCAGATATTTTTTCAGCCGCAGGTCCTTCGGTGACGGCGCCGGCAGCGACTTTGCCGGAACGCCGGCGATCCGGCCGATCAGACCCGCGCGCAGCAGATGAAATTCGCTGGACAAAAAGGCAAGGTTGGTTGTCGGCACGCCTTTTGCAGTGAGCAGCGCTTTGGCGTTGATGAAGTTTTCCACCGTGGTCTTTGAGCGGTCTTCCACCAGGATCCGGTCTTCCGCCACGCCATTGGCAAGCAGGATCTCCTGAATCGCCGCAGCCTCGCTTTTTGTCTGGTCGTCATGCACAATACCGCCGCAGGGGACCGCAAGCACCGTCGGGTGCGCCGCAAGATACGCCGCTGCGCTCTCGGCCCGCATACGCAGCGTCGGTTCGGCGGTGTCGCCTTTGACCCGGCAGCCGAGAATCAGCAGTGCGTCCGGCGTTTCGCGCAGCGTCCCTTTGGACGCGCGCGCTTCGGCGCCGGCAAACGCCGCGGCAAGCGCGGCAGCGCATAGCAGCAGCCTTCGTTTTTTCATCAGCACACCTTCTTTTCAGTCCTGTGCATCATAAAGGATACAATACTAACCTATAATATACCATAAAAGATTCAAAAAAGAAATAGTTTTTTGACGATTTCTGCGTATCGGATCACAAAAAAACAGCAGCCTGCAGCTGCCGCTCCGAACGGTTGAGAAACCGCCGGGCATGACAAAGACAAGCCCGGCGGCATAACTATGGTATCAGAACAAACATCTGCTGCAGACCCGGTCAGAATTGCAGCAGCTTTGCCCACGCCGCAACCCACGGCGACGTGCTGCCGCGCGCGACCAGGAGGAGCACGGCGCCCGGCAAAAAGGCAAACAGTCCGCACAAGAACGCGAGCGCACAAAGCAGATGCGTGGCAAGAAATTGCGACCGGCGCGAATACACCAGCTTGTGCCGCCCCATCAGAACGAATTCGGTGATCACAAGCACCGGCAGCAGTACGACCGGAAACACCGACGTGACCAGCACCGGCAGCACCAGGGCGTCGCCGTCGCCCGGCCCGGCAAGCCACAGCAGATGAACCAGAAAGGCCAGCCAGCAAAGCAGATGCAACACCGCAAAAACGTCACAGACCGTCATCAGCTTATCAAAGCCGGTCTTATGTACAGTCTTCTTCGCCATCCGTCGCGCCTCCTCTCTGTATTAAAGTATAGTGGTAAAATGTTCCCTTCCCGTGACGAAATTGTGAACTTTCCGATCGCTATGGACAGATGCGCCGAAATCATGTATAATAAATATTTGAAGGATGTGCCGCGCCTTTTGCCGGCGCGTCCTGTGTACCCAGTATCATAACGAACAAAGGAGAGAATTCTATGTGTGGAATCGTCGGATACGCGGGAAAGAACCGCGCAGTCCCCTATTTGCTTGAAGGCCTGGAAAAGCTCGAATACCGCGGCTATGATTCAGCCGGCATCGCCGTCAATGAAGAAGATGTGATCCGCATCATGAAAACCAAGGGCCGCATCGGCAACCTCGAATCGCTGATCGCCTCGCAGCGCCATTCCGACGCCACGGTCGGCATCGGTCATACGCGCTGGGCGACCCACGGCAAACCGAACGACGTCAACGCCCACCCGCACATCAGCCAGAGCGGGCTGTTCTGCGTGGTACATAACGGCATCATCGAAAACTATCTGCAGCTCAAAGCGCAGCTCATCGCAGACGGCTACCGCTTTGTCTCCGAGACGGACACCGAGGTCATCGCCCATCTGCTGGAGCAGAATTACGACGGCAACTTCGTCTCCACCGTCCGCAAAACAACCGCTATGCTCGAGGGCGCCTTTGCGCTGTGCATCCTCTGCCGCGACTTCCCGGACAGCATCGTCTGCACCCGTTGGGCAAGTCCGCTCGTCATGGGCAAAAGCGACGACGGCGTTTTCCTCGCGTCCGACGTGACGGCCATTCTCAAGCACACGAGCGACATCTATTACCTCGACGGTCATGAAACCGCGCTGATCGCAGACGGCGGCATCACCTTCTTTGACAAGGCGGGCAACGCGACACAGAAAGCGCCGAAGCATATTGACTGGAATGTCTCCGCCGCGCAGAAGGGCGGTTATGAGCACTTCATGCTCAAGGAGATTATGGAGCAGCCGAAAGCCATTCAGGACACCGTTTCGCCGCGCATCGACAGCGACGGCCGCATCGTTTTCGAGGACTTCCATCTGACGGACGAAGAAATCGAAAACCTCAACCGGATCGTCATCGTCGCCTGCGGCTCCGCGTTCCACGCGGGGGAAGTCGGCCGCTACGTTTTGGAAAAAATGACGCGCATCCCGGTCGAGACCGCCATCGCCTCGGAGTTCCGCTACCGTGACCCCGTTCTGGATGCGCACAGCCTCGTCATCGTCATCAGCCAGAGCGGCGAAACCGCCGACACACTGGCAGGTCTGCGTCTGGCCAATGAAAAGGGCGCGAAAACGGTCTGCATCGTCAACGTCGTTTCCAGTTCCATCGCCAATGAGGGCGGCAGCGTCGTCTACACCCATGCCGGTCCGGAAATCGCCGTGGCCACAACAAAGGCGTACTCCGCGCAGGTGTCCGTGCTGTATCTGCTTGCCGGCTACATTGCCGACCGCAAGGGACTGCTGCCGGAAGAAGAACGGCGCACCTATGTGGATGCGCTGCGCAAGCTCCCCGAGCTGATCGCGCAGACGCTGGAGGACTGCGGCGAACAGATGCAGAAGCTTTCCGAAATGTTCATTCCGCTCGAGCACGCATACTTCATCGGCCGCAACCTCGATTACGCCTGCGCGATGGAAGCGTCGCTCAAAATGAAAGAGATCAGTTACATTCACTCCGAGGCATACGCCGCGGGCGAGCTCAAGCACGGCACGATCTCCCTGATTGAAAAAGGCACCCTCGTCGTGGCGCTTGCCGCCTGCAGCGACGTCTTCGGCAAAACGATGAGCAACATCAAGGAGGTCAAGGCGCGCGGCGCACGCGTTCTCTGCGTTTCAACGTCTGAAAACGCAAGCGCGATGAGCGAGGTGGATTTCAAAGTCATCATCCCCGACACGCTGCCGCTGTTTGCGGTAACGCTGGAGGTGCTGCCGATGCAGCTGCTCGGTTACTACACAGCGAAAAACCGCGGCTGCGACATTGACAAACCGCGCAACCTGGCGAAATCCGTCACGGTGGAATAAACGCAAAATTGAAAAAGATGTCGCGCCCCAACGGTGCGGCATCTTTTTGTTTATGCCGCGAAGGAAAGCAAAACCTGAAGGAACCCGTGAAAAACGTATGCGCTGCGCGCCATAGCGGGAAGGCATGTGCCTGCGGCGGGGCGCCACCGGCACGGTCTGCGACCGTGCTGCCGCACCTACGGTGCGGACGCTGCCTTGCAGCGCGGTGGCGCCCCGCCGGTCAGCAGGCACGTACAGCGAATGGCAAATACAGTCATCTAATCAGCCCACGTTCCCGTCACTGCCGGCTTTTCTACGCGGCGCAATCAAAAAAGCAGCCGCAACTTTCGTCGCGACCAAAATCACGAATTGATCTTGCGCTCGCCGCGCAGGCGTTCCTTTTTCTTGGCAAGAAAAAGGAATCAAAAAGAACTTGTGTCGGGGTAAGCTCTGCAAAAAAGAACAGCCGCAACATCTGTTGCGACTGCTTTTCTTCTCATTGCAACTCATTTTCCCGTGGAGCCGAAGCCGCCCGTGCCGCGCGTCGTCTCCGTCAAGTCATCCGCCGCCACATACTCCGCCGCAAGATACGGCACAACCACCAGCTGCGCAACGCGCTCAAACGGTTCAACCGTCTGCGGATTTGTCCCGTGGTTGTGCAGCGCCACAAGCACCTCGCCGCGGTAATCGCTGTCGATCACACCGACCTTGTTCGCCGGTGCAAGATCGCGTTTTGTCGCCACGGAAGACCGCGCAAACACCAGGCCGACATACCCCTGCGGCAGCTCAAAGGAAAGCCCGGTCGGCACACGGACCGTCTCCCCCGGCTGCACCGTCAGCGGCGTATCCAGCAGCGCGTACAAATCCGCGCCCGCCGCTTCTTCGGAACCGCGATGCGGCAGCCGTGCGTCTTCCCGCAGTTTTTTCACTGAAATACGCATACATATTCCTCCGCTTTACAGCAACTGTGCGCCGTGTGCGCGGCAGTAGTCAATCGTCGCCTGATCCCAGAACGAAGACTGCACCTCGCCGATATGCGCTTTGCGCAAAAAGAACATACACATCCGGCTCTGACCGATGCCGCCGCCGATCGTGTACGGCAGCTCCCCATTCAGCAGCGCCTTATGGAACGGCAGCTGCAGCCGGTCCTCGCAGCCGCTTTCCTTCAGCTGGCGCAGCAGCGCGTCCTCATCTACGCGGACGCCCATGGAGCTCAACTCCAGCGCGATGTCCAGCAGCGGATAGTATACAATAATATCCCCGTTGAGCGTCCAGTCGTCATAGTCCGGGGCGCGGCCGTCATGCGGTTTGCCGTCCTTGAGCTTGCCGCCGATGCCCATCAGGAAGATCGCGCCGTGTTCCTTTGCGGCCGCATATTCGCGTTCCTTTCGGGTCTTGTCGGGGTACTGCGCCTCAAGCTCGGCGGTCGTCATGAAATGGATCCGCTCCGGCAGCAGACTGCCGATGAAGTTGTATTCCTTTGTAATATAGTATTCGGTATGGCGCAGCGCGGAATAAATCAGCTTCACGGTCTTCTTCAGCGTTTCAACCGTGCGCGCCTCTCTCGGGATGATCTTTTCCCAGTCCCACTGATCGACGAAGATGGAGTGGATGTTGTCCGTGTCCTCGTCGCGGCGGATGGCGTTCATGTCGGTATACAGGCCCTCATTCTCCGCAAAGCCGTACAGTTTGAGCGCGTAGCGTTTCCATTTTGCGAGCGAATGGACGATTTCAAAGTTTTCACCGCTGAATACGTCGAACGCAACCGGCCGCTCCGTACCGTTCAGATTGTCGTTCAGACCGCTTTTCGCATTGACAAACAGCGGCGCGGAAACACGCGTGAGATTCAGCTCGATCGCAAGGTCGCGCTCAAAGAAATCCTTGACCTTCTTGATGGCAAGCTCCGTTTCCCGCAGTGACAGGTGCGACACGTAGGTTTCCGGAATGTAACACTGTGACATATAAATCACCTCGAAAAATAAAAGATAAGTGATTATAACACGATTGAGGAAATCCTGTCAACGCCTTTTGCGGAGCAACCGCAAAAAAAGAATCCGCCGCCCGGCAGGGAAATAAAATGCAGAAAAATGGATATTTTTCAAAAAATATTCAAAAAGGGCTTGACAAATGCAAGAACACGGCGTATACTGTACGCACAAACAAACAAATTGCGAATATTTATGCAAATATGCAGTATGAATATTCAAGAAGAAAGGTTGAACATCATGAAAAAATTCATCGCACTCTCATTGGCACTCCTGCTCGCGCTGGCCTGCTTTGCAGCCTGCAGCAAAACAGAAGGCAACGAACCCGCACCGGAAGCCGGCAAAAAGCTCGTCATCCTTGAAGAGCCCCTGACCGCGGAACCGTACGGCTTTGCGACAAAGCTCGGCAACGACAGCCTTATTCAGGCAATCAACGAAGCAACGCAGGAACTGGTTGCGGACGGCACGGTCAAAGCGTTGTTTGACAAGTACAACGCCCCCTACACCGCACCGGCTGCACCGGAAGCAACGCAAGCCAAAGAGGCAACCGACGATTCTCTGCAGAAGGTCAAGGACGCCGGCAAGCTTGTCATCGCGACCAGCCCGGACTTCCCGCCGTTTGAAGAACTGCAAGATGACGGCACCGTCGTCGGCATCGAGATCGACGTGTTGAACAAGATCTGTGAAAAGCTCGGCGTCGAGCTGGAAATTCAGCAGATGGACTTTGACTCCGTTCTTCCCGGCGTACAGGCAGGCAAATTTGACCTCGGCGTTTCCGGCATCACCGCAACGGAAGAGCGGAAAGAAAACGCGCTCTTCACCGATCCCTACTGCATGTCAGCCATTGCGATTGTCGTTCCGGAAGGCAGCGACATCAAAGGCAAAGACGATCTGAGCGGCAAGACGATCTCCTGCCAGAGCGGCACCACAGCGGACACTTTCTGCAGAGCGAACGGCTACACCGTCAGCTCCTTCCAGGCAAACAGCGACGCGCAGATGGCTTTGACCAGCGGCAAAGTTGACGCATGGGTCATTGATGACCTCACTGCAAAAGAAATGGTCGACGCATACAACGCAGGCGTATAATTCAATCCAAATCCGTGCGGCTGTATCGAACATTCGATACAGCCATCACTTTGTCAGGAGGGATTTTATGAACTTCGAAATGCTGGCTTTTCCCCTGGTCACTTTCTTTGAAAAATTTGTCAATATTTTCATTACGCGCGGCATGTATAAAATGGTGCTGGACGGTCTCAAAAACACCGCCATCATCACCCTCGGTGCGCTGGTCATCGGCGTCGCCATCGGCACGGTCATCGCCGTGATCAAATACTTCGGCGAAGGCAGCAAGGCCCTCAAGCCGCTGGTCTGGCTGTGCGATATCTATACCACCGTGGTGCGCGGCATCCCGATGGTTGTTCTGCTGATGATTTTCTATTATATCATTCTGGTTTCCGCCAGCGGCATTGCCGTCGGCATCATCGCCTTCGGCATCAACTCCGGCGCCTACATGGCAGAGCTGATCCGCTCCGGCATCAACGCCGTCAATGTCGGCCAGATGGAAGCCGGACGCAGCCTCGGTCTTTCAAAGCTGCAGACCATGCGCAAGATCATCCTGCCGCAGGCGGTGCGCTATATTCTCCCCGCCATCGGCAACGAGCTGATCGCGTTGGTCAAGGAAACATCCGTTGCCGGTTATGTCGCCGTTGTGGATGTGACACGCGCCATTTTCCTGATCCGCAACAACACCTATGAATCGGTGGTCACACTGACACTGCTTGCCGTGATCTACCTTGTCATTGTCATCGTGCTGACGCGCTTGCTCAAGCTTTTGGAAAGGAGGCTGTCCACAAATGATCAACGTAAAAAATCTTGAAAAACATTTCGGCGGCGAAAACGTCCTCAACGGCATCAGCGTCGAAATCAACAAAGGTGACGTCGTCTGCGTGATCGGTCCCTCCGGCTCCGGCAAAAGCACGTTTCTGCGATGTCTGAACATGCTCGAACAGCCCACCGGCGGCCAGATCATCTTTGAAGGCGACGACCTGATGGATAAACACATCGACCTCAACGCCCACCGCCAGAAAATGGGCATGGTCTTTCAGCAGTTCAACCTTTTCCCGCATATGACGATTCTCGGAAACCTGACGTGCGCGCCGGTCATGCTCAAAAAGATGAGCAAGTCTCAGGCGGAGCAAAAGGCACTGGATCTGCTTTCCCGTGTCGGTCTGGCCGACCGGGCAGGCGATTACCCGAGCCAGCTTTCCGGAGGTCAGCAGCAGCGTGTTGCCATCTGCCGCGCGCTTTGCATGGAGCCGGACGTGATGCTCTTTGACGAACCGACGAGCGCGCTCGACCCGGAGATGGTCGGCGAAGTGCTGGACGTCATGAAGGAGCTTGCCGAAGAAGGCATGACGATGGTCGTCGTCACACACGAAATGGGCTTTGCGCGCGAAGTCTCGAACCGCGTGCTGTTCCTTGACGGCGGCGTGATCGCCGAAGAAGGTTCGCCCGACGCCATTTTCAACCATCCGCAGAGCGAACGACTCAAGTCCTTCCTCGCGAAGGTGCTGTAAGGAGGACGCCATGGTCGAACTGAAAGGCAGAAGCTTTCTCAAGCTGCTCGATTTTACGCCGGAGGAAATCACCGCGTTTCTCGACTGCGCGGCCGAGCTGAAGGCGATGAAAAAAAGCGGTACGCCCCACGCTTATCACCGGGGCAAGAACATTGCGCTGATTTTTGAAAAAACAAGCACCCGCACCCGCTGCGCGTTTGAAGTGGCGACTGCGGACCTCGGCATGCACCCGGTCTATCTCGATCCGAAGAGCTCGCAGATCGGCAAAAAAGAGAGCATTGCCGACACCGCCCGCGTGCTCGGCCGGATGTTTGACGGCATCGAGTACCGCGGCTTCGGACAGGAGATCGTGGAAGAACTCGCGAAGCAAAGCGGCGTCGTGGTCTGGAACGGACTGACAAACGAGTTCCATCCGACGCAGGTTCTCGCGGACTTTCTGACGATTCAGGAGCATTTCGGTCATCTCAAGGGCATCAAGCTCGTCTACATGGGCGACGCCCGGTACAATATGGGCAACTCACTGATGGTCGGCTGCGCGAAGATGGGGCTGCATTTTGTGGCCTGCGCACCGCAGAAGTACTTCCCGGACGCCGCGCTGATTGCGCAGTGTCAGGCGATCGCCGCAGAAACCGGCGCCACGCTCGAATTCATCGAGGACCCCATGGCGGCAACAAAAGGCGCGGACGTGATCTACACCGACGTCTGGGTGTCGATGGGCGAACCGGACGCAGTCTGGCAGGAACGCATCGCCGATCTGCTGCCGTATCAGGTCAACGAGGCGCTGCTGGAAAACGCCGGACCGCAGTGCCGCTTCATGCACTGCCTGCCCGCATTCCATGACCTGCACACCACGGTCGGCAAAGAGATCCATGACAAGTTCGGGCTTTCCGCCATGGAAGTGACCGACGCCGTTTTTGAAGGCGCACAGTCCATCGTCTTTGACGAAGCGGAAAACCGTATGCACACGATCAAGGCGGTCATGGCGCTGACGCTGTGACCCCGGACGGGCAGCGGAAGATCAGGATACAGACAAAACGGATACAGGGCAGGAGAAAATGTCTTCTCTGCCCTTTTGCCGTAAGTCCCTGAACACCGTAAGCCCTTTTTCGACTTTATCCCTTTTATCCTATAAGCAAGGAGTGATCATCCATGGCCTATCTTGTTTTGAGCAACGGCGTGGCGTTTGAAGGCAAACGCATCGGCGCGCCGGGCGATTCCATCGGCGAACTTGTGTTTACCACGGGCGTGGTCGGCTATCTGGAAACGCTGACCGATCCCAGCTACGCCGGGCAGATCGTCATGCAGACGTTCCCGCTGATCGGCAACTACGGCGTGATTGAAGAAGATTTTGAAGGCGAACCCGCCGTCAAGGGCTACGTGGTGCGCGAGCTTTGCGACACGCCGTCCAATTTCCGCAGCCAGTACCCGCTCGATCAGTTTCTCAAGGCGAAAAACATCCCGGGCATCTGCGGCGTGGACACGCGCCAGCTCACGCGCATTTTACGTGACGAGGGGATCATGAACGCCGTCATCTGCGACAGGATTCCCGCCGACCTGACGCCGGTGAAAACCTATAAAATCCAAAACGCTGTGGCCACCGTCAGCCATAAGGAAACGCTGAACTTCCCCGCGATCGGCGAAGCGAAGTACCGCATCACGGTGATCGACTACGGCGAAAAACGAAACATTGTCCGCTCGCTGCAGCAGCGCGGCTGCGACGTGACGGTGGTCCCGCATGACACGACCGCCGCTGCGATTCTTGCAAGCGGTACCGACGGCGTTTTGCTGTCCAACGGCCCGGGCGACCCGAAAGAGAACCCGTTTGAGATCGAACAGATCCGGCAGCTCCTCGGTGCAGTGCCGGTTTTCGGCATCTGTCTGGGGCATCAGCTCACGGCGCTTGCCATGGGCGGCGACACGGTGAAGCTCCCCTACGGCCACCGCGGCGCGAATCAGCCGGTCAAGGACCTTTTCGGCAGCCGGACCTACATCACCACGCAGAACCACGGCTACGCGGTCGTTGCTGAAAGCCTCGGCGAAGCCGCAGTCGTGAATTATATCAACGCCAACGACGGCAGCGTCGAAGGCGTCCGGTACCCGACAAAGCGCTGCTTCACGGTGCAGTTCCACCCCGAAGCCTGCGCGGGCCCGCACGATACCTCATTTTTGTTTGACCGATTTCTTTCTATGATCGGAGGTGACAACTGATGCCGAAGGATCCTTCCATCCGCAAAGTGCTGATGATCGGCTCCGGTCCCATTGTGATCGGACAGGCCGCGGAATTTGACTATGCCGGCGCACAGGCCTGCCGCGTGCTGCGCGACGAGGGCATCAATGTTGTCCTGGTCAACTCCAACCCGGCAACGATCATGACCGACAAGAACCTTGCCGATGAAATCTATCTGGAACCCCTCAATGCCGAAACGGTGCGCCGCATCATTCAGAAGGAGCGCCCCGACGGTCTGCTTGCCGGACTCGGCGGACAGACCGGTCTGACCATCGCCATGCAGCTGTCCAAGGACGGCACGCTGGAAAAATACGGCGTGCGGCTGCTCGGGACGACCGTGGAAGCGATTGACAAGGCGGAGGACCGCGAACTGTTCCGCGACACGATGAAAGCCATCGGACAGCCGGTGGTGCCCTCCGATGTGACCAGCACCGTTGACGGCGCAGTGGCGATTGCCGAAACGATCGGCTACCCCGTCATCGTCCGTCCGGCGTTCACCCTCGGCGGTACCGGCGGCGGCATTGCCGACGATGAGGCGCAGCTGCGCACCATCGCCAAAACCGGCCTCGACCTCTCCCCCATCACGCAGGTGCTCATCGAAAAATGCATCTCCGGCTGGAAGGAGATCGAGTTTGAGACCATGCGCGACTGCGCGGGCAACGTCATTGCCGTCTGCTCAATGGAAAACGTTGACCCCGTCGGCATCCATACCGGCGACTCCATTGTTGTGGCGCCGGCGCTCACACTGTCCGACAAGGAATTTCAGATGCTGCGCGGCGCGGCACTGCAGATGATCTCTTCCATCGGGATCGTGGGCGGCTGCAACTGTCAGTTCGCACTGAACCCCGATTCCTTTGAATACGCCGTCATCGAAGTCAATCCGCGCGTTTCGCGCTCTTCGGCGCTGGCGTCAAAAGCTACGGGCTATCCGATCGCAAAGATCACGACGAAGCTCGCGCTCGGCTACACGCTTGACGAGATCAAGAACGACATCACCGGCAAGACCTGCGCCTGCTTTGAACCGACGGTGGACTACGTCGTGGTCAAGTTCCCGAAATGGCCGTTCGACAAATTTGCCAACGCCTCCCGCACCCTCGGAACGCAGATGAAGGCCACGGGCGAGGTCATGTCCATTGCGCAGAGCTTTGAAGCGGCGCTGATGAAAGCCGTCCGCGGCGCGGAGATTTCCCTCGACACGCTGGACTGCCCGCCGCTGAACAAAAAGCCGGTGCGCGAACGGCTGCGCGAGCAAAACGACCGCCGCATCTTCACCGTCTATGAAGCGCTGAAAAGCGGCGTTTCGGTCGACGAAATCTTCGACATCACAAAGATCGACCGCTGGTTCCTGCACCGCATCAAGCACCTTGCGGACTTTGATACGCATCTGGAGTGTGACGGCCTTTGCGACGGCGACTACGAAGAGGCGAAGCGTCTGGGGTACCCGGACAGCGCGATTGCCCGCCTGACGGGCTGCAGTGACCTGCCGGAATTTGATTATACCTACAAGATGGTGGACACCTGCGCCGCCGAATTTGACGCGCAGACCCCGTATTTTTATTCGACAGCCGACGCGTACTGCGAAGCGCGGCATTTTTCGCGCAGCGGCAAGCCCGTGGTCATGGTGCTCGGCTCGGGGCCGATCCGCATCGGTCAGGGCATCGAGTTCGACTACAGCTCCGTGCACTGCGTCTGGACGCTGCGGCAGATGGGCTACGACGTGGTCATCGTCAACAACAACCCCGAGACCGTCTCCACCGACTATGACACGGCGAACCGCCTGTACTTTGAGCCGCTTTGCCCGGAGGACGTGATGAACATCATCCGCGTGGAAAAGCCGATCGGCGTTGTGGTGGCGTTCGGCGGACAGACGGCGATCAAGCTCACGCAGTTCCTCGATCAGAACGGCATCCCCATCCTCGGCACCTCGGCCCAGAGCATCGACGTTGCCGAAGACCGCGCGCGCTTTGATGCGCTGCTGGAAAACTTCGGCATTCACCGGCCGAAGGGCATGGGCGTCAACACCGTGGATGAAGCGGTCGCCGCCGCGGAATACCTCGGCTATCCGGTGCTGCTGCGGCCGTCCTATGTTATCGGCGGTCAGAACATGACGATCTCCCGCAGCCGGGAACACACCGTCAAATACATGGAGACGATCCTCTCCGGCGGCATCGAAAACCCCGTTCTCGTGGACAAATATATGCCCGGCACAGAGCTGGAGGTGGATGTCATCTCCGACGGCAAGGATGTGCTGATTCCCGGCATTATGGAACACATTGAGCGCGCGGGCGTCCATTCCGGCGACTCCATCGCGGTGTACCCGCCGTTCAACCTGTCCGACAAATTCCTCAAAAAAATCTGCGACTGCTCCGAGCAGCTCGCGCTGGCGCTCGGCACCAGGGGGCTGGTCAACATCCAGTACCTGATCTATGACGGCGATCTGTACGTCATCGAGGTCAATCCGCGCGCGTCGCGGACGGTCCCGTACATCAGCAAGGTGACGAACGTTCCGATGGTTGATCTCGCTTCAAAGGTCATGCTCGGCGCAAAGCTGTCCGACCTCGGCTACGGCACGGGACTCTACCGCACGCCGCCGTACTGCGCGGTGAAGGTGCCGGTATTCTCCTTTGAAAAGCTCGGCGACGCGAACTCCATCCTCGGCCCGGAAATGAAATCCACCGGCGAAGTCCTCGGCATCGGCAAGACCATGGCGGAGGCGCTCTTCAAGGGGCTGACCGCCGCCGGGTTCCACGTGCCCGCGCCGCAGGACAAACGCAGCGCCGGCGTCCTCATCAGCGTGGAAGAAAACGATTACCAGGAGATCATCGCGCTGGCAAACCGTTTCTGTCAGCTCGGCATGACGCTTTATGCAACGGCAGGTACCGCAGCGGCGATCGGTTCGCTCGGCACGCCGGTCGTGACGGTTGACAACGCAAGCGAAAGCAACGAGATTCTGCAGCGTATGGAGAACGGCGAAATCCATTACATCGTCTATACCGGCGCGGTCAAGGACGCGACCGTCGGCGATTACACGAAGCTCCACCGCCGTGCCATGCAGTTGTCCATTCCGTGCCTGACTTCGCTGGATACGGCAAACGCGCTGGCGCAGATTATGGAGAGCCGCTTCCATGTGGACAACACCGAGCTGGTGGACATCAACGATATGCGCCCGTGGCGGCAGACCATCCGCTTTGCGAAGATGCAGACCTGCGGCAATGACTACATCTTCATCGAAAACTTTGACGGCAAGATCACCTGTCCGGAATCGCTGTGTGTGGATCTGTGTACGCCGCATTACGGTATCGGCGGCGACGGCATTGTGCTGATTGAAAAGTCTTCGGTCGCCGACGCAAAAATGCGGACCTTCAACCGCGACGGCAGCGAGGGCCGCATGGCGGGCAACAACATCCGCTGCGTCGCAAAGTACCTCTTTGACAAGGGCTACATCCGCAGTGAGCATCTGACAATCGAAACCGGCAGCGGCGTACACGCCCTGCGGCTGTACCTGCGCGACGGCAAGGTCAGCTCCGTTGCGGTCGATATGGGCAAGGCGAGCCTGTTGACGAAGGATCTGCCCGCGCTGGCAGACAGCGAGACCATGGTACAGTATCCGCTGCACATTGACGGCAAGGACTGGGCTGTGACCGGCGTTTCGGTCGGCAACGGCCACTGCGTGACGTTCTGCGACGCGATCGACGCGATCGATCTTGCGAAGACCGGCAGCGCCTTTGAATACGCGCCGATCTTCCCCGAGCGGATCAATACGGAGTTTGTGCGTGTTGTTGACCGCACGAATCTGCGCGTGCGCGTCTGGGAACGCGGCAACGGCGCAACGCTTGCCTGCGGCACCGGTGCGTGTGCAGCGGTGGTTGCGGCGGTGGAAAACGGCTTTTGCGAAAAGGGCGCCGACATCACGGTCAAGCTGCCCGGCGGCGACCTGACCGTCAATTACACGGACGACCGTGTGCTGCTGACCGGCACGGCTGTGCTGGTCTATGAGGGCGAATTTGAATATTGACAGCCGCTTTTTACGCACAGCGCACCCTGACACAAGTTCTTTTTGGTTTCTTTTTCTTGTCAAGAAAAAGGAACGCCTGCGCGGCGAGCGCAAGAATAATTGAAAATTGCGGTCGTGACGAAAGTTGCGGCTGCTTTTTGTTTGCGCCGCGGAGGAAGACCAGCATTGACGGGATCGTGGGTTGATCAGATCGCCTCATCCACCGCAGGCGGGGAAAGCATGGCGCGTTTGCTTCGACGGTTCTGCAAATGGTCAAACATGCTGCACAATGAACAATTGCAGGGGTTTGCCTTGCCGACGGCATTGCCGTATTACATATGCGGTTCCTTTTGATGTGCCGTCCCAAAACGCATATACCGCATCTGCGTAACGAATGATCTCATCGTTGCGGCGCAGCGGTGCGGCACGTCCGTACTTTTTATAATCCGGATAAAACACCGTCAGCCGCAGCCCTCGTGCATTGGCATAGTTCACTGCAATTTCGTCAACACCACGGGCACCGCCGGAAACGATTTCTGTAATTTCCGACGGCAAATGGCAGGATAAATCCAGCGCAGAAATGCTGCGCGATCCGATGACAGCAACTTTCATGCATCCGTACCTCCAAAATAGTAGATATATTATAGATATAATATGTGTTCACTCTGCACATTGTACCATAAAAAAGCCATAAAATAAACATAAAATAAATTTATTTTGAGGTTATATTATGGCTACAAAAAGTTTGTCGATTCGGATTGATGAAACCATGCTGCATAAATTGCACGTTGTCGCCGACTACGAAGGACGGAGTGCAAACAGTGAGATTTTAATTCTGATCCGCAAAGAAATCGAAGCGTTTGAAGAAAAACACGGGGCCATCCCCCTCGGGCAGAAAAAACCGCAATAACGCCACCGCAGCACCTTGCAAAGAGGTGCTGCTTTCCTTTTTCGGCACACGCCCAGGTACAAAAAAGAAACCAGGGCACGGAGGACCGTGTGCCCTGATTTCGTTTGGGGAAGGAATGTAAACTGTTATTTTGCTTTTTGGTGGCAACTGTCGCGCATGGCGCAGTGTTCACAGCCGCAGCCGCACGAGGTTTGCCCCGCTTTTTTGTTTTTGATCAGATTCCTGATAATGAATCCAACAATCACCAGCAGCACCAGAACGACCAGAATCGTTCCGAGATTTGCCTGCAGCCACATGAGCATAACATTGCCTCCTTTTTGTTTATTTTACGGTCAGCTTCGTCGCCTCTTTGTACGGGCGGAACAGCAGGAAGCACACCAGCGCAAGAATTGCAACGGCGCAGATCAGACCGATGATGTGCAGGTCGCCGGTGAAGGCGGAGACGATCTGATAGACGCACAGCGCGGTGCCGTAGGCGAAGATCGTCTGATAGCCGATGGCGAACCAGGTCCATTTGGCGCTGTTCATTTCGCGCTTGATGGCGCCGATGGCCGCGAAGCACGGCGCGCAAAGCAGGTTGAACACCAGGAAGGAGAAGCCGGATGCGCCCGTGAAGGCACTTGACAGATTCTGATACACGGTGCCGTCGCCGCCGCCGTACAGGATGCCCATGGTGCCGACGATGTTTTCTTTTGCAACAAGGCCGGTGATGGACGCCACAGCCGCCTGCCAGTTGCCCCAGCCGAGCGGTTTGAACAGCCAGGCAAGCACGCTGCCCAACATGGCGAGGATGGAGGAATCGATCTCATCCTCGGCAAGCATCCGGAAGGAACCGTCCACCACGCCGAAGAAGGTCGTGAACCAGACCACGATTGTCGACAGCAGGATGATCGTGCCGGCCTTTTTGATGAAGGACCAGCCGCGCTCCCACATGGACCGCAGGACGTTGCCGAGCGTCGGCCAGTGGTACGCCGGCAGTTCCATGACGAACGGCGCGGGATCGCCGGAGAACATCTTTGTCTTTTTCAGCATGATACCGGAGATGATGATCGCCGCCATACCGATGAAGTAAGCGCTGGTGGATACCCAGGCGGAGCCGCCGAAGATGGCGCCAGCCACCATGGCGATGAACGGCACCTTTGCGCCGCAGGGGATGAACGTCGTGGTCATGATCGTCATACGACGGTCACGCTCGTTTTCAATGGTACGGGACGCCATGACGCCCGGTACGCCGCAGCCGACGCCGATGAGCATAGGGATGAAGCTCTTGCCGGACAGGCCGAAGCGGCGGAAGATTCGGTCAAGCACAAAGGCGATACGCGCCATATAGCCGCACGCCTCGAGGAAGGCGAGCATCAAAAACAGCACGAGCATCTGCGGCACAAAGCCGAGCACGGCGCCGACACCGGCGACAATACCGTCAAGGATCAGTCCGCTGACCCAATCGGCGGCGTTCGCCTTTTCCAGCAGCCCTTCAACCAGCACCGGCACACCCGGTACCCAGACGCCGAAATCTGCGGGGTCGGGTTCTTCAAAGCCGTTTTCGTTGAGATAGGTTGCCGCATCCTTGAAGGTCATCGCGACGGTTTCTTCTTCGTCAGCGTCCTCGGGAATGGCGTCATAGTACGCGGTCAGCGTGGAGATGGCAAGCGTCTCTTCGTCTTCCACATCGACCGTGGCCGTCGTTTCGGTCGGAACAAACGCGGCAAGCTCTGCCTTCGCTGCGTCTTCGTCAAAGTCTTCCGCTTCGGTGTCGAGACCGG
>CACYCR010000092.1 GCA_902772935.1 Oscillospiraceae bacterium | reverse complement strand
GTTTGTGCCGTAGGCTTGTGAAAACGTATCGTCCGCGCCGCAGTAACCGCCTGCGATGATGTTCGGTTCTCCCTCCGCCGCGGCGGCAAAGCTGAACGAAACCGTGCCGAGCAGCAGTAATGCCGTCAGCAGCAGCGAAAGAAAACGCTTGTTTGTGTTCTTCATGATTCACATCTCCTTTAATAATAGATTGAGTCTCTGCTGTTTGTATCATAACACATCACACGCGGTTTTCATCCCTTCAGGGAGTAGAAAGCCAAATTCTGGGAGTGAACCGCGCATTGCGGCAAAAAAGCAGCCCGCCGGAAAGCCGGCAGGCTGCTGGATGTATGAACTTGTTATCTGCTGAAGAATCTCAAAAGCTTTTTGAACCACGCGACGATGCTTTTCATTGCTCTGCGAATCACGCCAACGAATCCGCCGTCGTCATCGTTATTGTCATCGTTATTGTTGCCGTTGCCTTCCGGCTGCAGCTTTTCAACCGTCCGCGTTTCCGTTTTTTCGCAAACGCTGCAGGTGCGGGTCTCTTCGCCTTCTGCTTCGGTTGTCGGCTGCTTTGTGGTCGTCCAGTCGCTCCACTCGTGGGCGTCAAAACGCGCATAAATGTACTCGCCGCAGACGAAACAGTACACCCCTTCGATATGACTGTCGGGATCTTCTTCATCGTCCCACTCGACCTTCCAATCCGCTGCGTGATGATAATCAACGTCGCACAGCGGCATGAACAGGCAGTCGTCTTCGTGTGCATTCGCGTAATCTTCCGCCGTGGAGCCGAGCTCCGTGGTGCTGAGGTAGCCGCGCAGGAACGCCGGTTCCCGGATCACGAGCACCGATAGGTCGCAGTCCCGGTTCAGCACGATCAGCTCTTTGAGGCCGTCGGACGCAGGGAACGCGTTTTCGCCGATATATGTCACGCCCGCCTCAAGTATCACAGTGAGTTCAGCGCCGGGCGCTGCGAAGTAGTCCATCCACGGCGCGGGCTCGCTTTCGCTGTAGTCCGCCATGGCGCCTTCACCGCTGACGGTCAGAGTGTTGCCGGTGAGCGTCCAAACGAGGTTGGTGCCACAGTAGCCCCAGGCAACGACGTTGTAATGGACGGTGGCTTCTTTCAGCGATGATTGAAAGATGGAGCTCAGAATACCAAGCGTGTCCTCTTCGATTGTTACTTGCAGCCATTGTTCTTCGCTACCGGCAAAGAACACATTTTGCAGCGCGCTGCAGTTTGAGAAAGCACCGGCTTTTACAACGGACAAACCGGTCGGCAGAACAGCTGCCGTAAGCGATTCGTTTGCAAAGAACGCAAATTCGCCGATTGTCGTTACGCCTTCTTCAACGACCACTGTTTTGATATTGTCATACGATTCCCACGGCGCGAGATCTTTTGCAGGCATGAACGGAATCTGGATCCGGCTGGTCATGTAATCCGCCATGGCTCCTTCACCGCTGATCGTCAGCGTTCTCTCATTGTCTAACGTCCAGACGAGGTTCGTGCCGTCACCTTCGCCGCCGCAATAGCCCCAATCAAAGACGTTGTAATGGATGTTGGCGTTGAGAAGCTTTTCGTTCTCTTCGCCGATTGTAATCTCGCTCCAGTCTGCTTCGCTGCCCTTGAAGAAAACGTCCTTCAGTGCAGCACACTCATAAAACGCACCAAATTCGATTTCTTTTACGCCGACGGGAATCGTGATTTCCGACAGAGAACTGCAATTATTGAACATCTGGAAGCCGATTGTCGTCACGCCGGCCGGAATCGTAATGCTTTCCAGCGAAACGCAGCCCGAAAACAGTGAATCTTTCAGTTGTGTTTCTCCGGATTCGATGATTACGTCTCTCAGTGAGCTGCAATTGACGAAAGCACAGCTTCCAACGGTTGCTATACTGCCGGGAATGGTAATGTCTGTCAGCGCACTGCATCCCCAAAATGCCTGTTCTCCAACACTAGTGACGCCGGCCGGAATGGTAATCTCCGACAATCCGCTGCAATCATTGAATGCATAACCGCCGATGGTCTTCACGCTGTTCGGAATCGTAATACCTGTCAGATTGCTGCATCCGGCAAATGCACCTGAAGCGATTCCCGTACAGTCATCACGCAGCACAAGATTCGTGTTTTCGGGCATCGTGCTCTTATATGTGTAGGCAACTTTGCCGATATATACAATTCCTTCCGGCTGGTATCTATACCATGAACTGCTGTTAAACCCCGCATAGTCGATATCCGTCAAGCTGTCAGGTATCGTGATGGTTCCCAATGCGGTGCATTTGTCAAACGCAAGGTAGCCAATCGCCTGCGTGCCGTCCAGTATCGTCAGTTCTGACAGGCAAGAGCAGCGATGAAACGCATAAGGGCCGATAGCTTTCACGCTGCCGGGGATGGTGATCCGTTCCAACACTTTGCAGTCTTCAAACGAACCTGCGCCAATTTGTTTGATTCCGTCAGAAAGCGTCACCGTTTCCAGCGCGCTGCAGTCTTCAAAAGCACAATCGCCGATGTTTGTTACGCTGCCGGGAATCGTCACGCTTGTCAGGCCGCTGCACCCGGAAAAGGCATAATCGCCAATCTTTTTGACGCTGTCCGGGATCGAAATGCCCGTTAGATTTTTGCAGTCCCGAAACGCTTCATAGGCAATTTCCGTGCAGTCATCACGCAGCACAAGATTCGTGTTTTCGGGCATCGTACCTTTATAGCAGCATGCAGTTTTCCCGACATATAACACCCCATCCGGCTGGGCATTCAGCCAGGGTGTGTTGAAAAAAGCAACTGCATTGGCAGATGTCACGCCGTCCGGAATCGTCAGGTTTAAGAGATTGGTACAGTTGCGAAATGCAGCCCAACCGATGTCGGTTACTCCTTCTGGAAGCACCAATTCCGACAAAGAGGAGCAGCCCTCAAACGCTGAATCACCGACGATTGTCACACTGTTGGGAATCGTCACACTTGTCAACGCTGTACAGTTCATGAATGTGTACGGTTCGATACTTGAAATTCCATCCGGAATTTCAACATTCACCAAGGAGGAACACCTGATAAAAGCACCGCCTTCTATGAATCTCACGCCGGCGGGAATTGTGACAGCTTCCAGTTTGGTACTGCCGGAAAAGGCACTGTGCCCAATACGGATCACGCTGTCGGAAATCGTGACACGCTCCAGTGCAGAGCCGGGATCAGAAACACAGGAAAACGCTTCGTCTCCGATGGTTGTCACACCGTCTTCAAATACAACGGATTTCATTGACGACAGATAATGCATCCAGGGTGTATTTCCGTTGTAAAAATCTTTCATTGCACCCTCGCCGCTGATGGTCAGCGTGCCGTTGCTGTCGAGCGTCCATGTGAGGTTCGTGCCGTCACCCTCTGCGCCGCAATAGCCGCCGGCAACGACTGTCGGTGTTTCCTCCGCCGCCGCGGTCAGTCCCACGGCAACCAGCGCCGCGATCAGCAGCGCGAGTAAGAGTGCGAGCCAAAGTTTGTTTGTTCGTTTCATGTTTCTTCCACCTTTCATTAAATAGTGGTCTTCGCTGTTTCATATATACCATATTTCCCCTATTATGACAAGAGTACAGGGAGCAGAAAGCCATTTTCAGGGAGTGAACTGTGTGTTGTCAGCTTGTCGGTTCAAACCGAAGATAAATGCGCAAGGTAAACATGCCGTTTTCCACACTGTAGCTGACGTTGTTTTCGCCGTATTTGCCCGCCGCTTTGCGAATGCTGCGCAGGCCATAGCCGTGGTGCTCTTTGTCCTGCTTCGTGGTCTGCAAAACGCCGGTTTTCTCTTTGAGAGGCACCGCAACCGGATTGCGGATCGTCACATAGACCGTGCCGTTGGAGATCCGCGCATGCAGAGAGATCACCTTTTCCACTTCCACCTTGCGTGTCGCTTCGATCGCGTTGTCGAGCGCGTTCGGGAAAATCGTGTAGATGTCGTCCGGGTCGATCCCCTCTGCCGGAAAAACGGTGTCAAACGGGACATCGAGCCGGATGCCGTCCTTCAGCGCAAGCTGCTGCTCACAGAACAGCACCGTGTCGAACCGGTAGTTGCCGGTGTGGAACCGCTCGCCGCGGGTAGCAACAAAATCGGTGAACTGCTGGGCCATCGCACGCGCTTCCGCAGGTTTGTCCTCGTCGATATAGAGGATCAGCGGACGCATCTTTTTCGGAAAATCGTGGCAGAACACACGCAGGTCGTTGTTCATCTCCTCCATC
>CACYCR010000091.1 GCA_902772935.1 Oscillospiraceae bacterium | reverse complement strand
CATTTCTATTTGTCGAAATATAAATGGTTAGCGTCCAATCAAAAAGACCACCTGCATGACCTGCTTTGGGCATTGCAAATGGTCTGGCGACTTTATCGACAGTCTGGGCACGGCAATGCCGTGCCCGGGGCGCGTCCCTTCCGTTAAGATTCACGTTTCAAAAATACTCCATCTCACACCGTTGCCGCCAGTACACTGACGCTGCCGAGCAGCTGCACTTCGCCGAGATTCGCCGGCAAAAAGATACTCTCCCCCTTATACAGTGTCAGCACATTGTCGCCATGCATCAGCACGCCGTTGCCGTCAATCGCAACAAGTGAAAGAAAGCTCTCACTGCCGACGTTCAGCACCGCCTGCTCCGTCACGTCCAGCCGCCGCAGCGTGAACCGCTCGCATGTGGTCAGCAGCGTTTCGGTATAACCTTCCTTATTTTGCGGCATTCCGCTCGGCGTTCCGTCCGGCACGATTGCGCTGCGGTTTGTCACATCAAGCGCCTTTTCAATGTGCAGCGGGCGCGGCTTCCCGCCGGGCGTACGGCCGTAGTCATAGATGCGGTAAGTCACGTTGGAGTTTTGCTGAATCTCCGCAAGCAGAATACCCTTGCAGATCGCGTGCAACGTTCCGGCCGGAATGAAATACAGTTCACCTTTTTTCACCTTGACGTGATTCACAAGCGGCATCAGTGTATTTTCCCGAATGGCTGCGCTGAATTCTTCCTTTGTGACATCCTTCGCAAAGCCGAACAGGATCTCGGCGCCCTCATCACAGTCCAGAATGTACCACGCTTCGGTTTTGCCGTACTGGTTTTCATTCGCACGTGCATAAGCGTCGTCCGGATGCACCTGCACGGAGAGATTGTCCTTGGCGTCGATGAGCTTAAAGAGCACGGGGAAATCTTCAAACGCGTCGCAATGCGTACCGAGGTAGGTTTTGCCCTCATGCTGCAGGACGTCAGACAGGGTGCGCCCTTTGAATATACCGTTCTCGATGATGTTTTCACCGTCCGGGTGGCAGGACAGCACCCAGGCTTCCGCCTGCCGGTCCCCTTCTGCGGGCAAATCAAAATCTTTGGACAGCCGTGTGCCGCCCCAGATATAGTCCTTCATCGCGGGACGCAGTTTCAACGGAGTCATATTTGTCACATCCTTCATTCATATTTTTTCGGGTTGTACCGTATACTGAATCAGTACAGACCGGGAGGCATTGAAATTGTTGGAAAGTAAAGGGTTCGCCGTACTGCTGATTGTTTCCGGCGTGATCTTGTTGTTGGTCATGGTGAAGAGCCGCCATTTTTTCAAGGCGCTGTTTCTGTCCGTTCTGCAGGGCGTTTCCGCGCTGTTCGCCGTTAATCTGCTGGCGGCGTTTACGGGCGTTGCACTTTCCGTCAACGCAATCACACTGACAATCTCCGCAGTTGCCGGGATACCCGGCGTCATTTTACTGCTTGCGGGGAGACTGCTGTTCATGTAATGTTCACCGCGCAAAATAATCCGCTATGCCGTCGCAGATCGCGGCGGCAATTTTGTCGCGGTTACCGGCGTCAAGCAGCAGCGCACACTCCTGATCGTTTGTCACATAGCCCGTTTCAATCAGAATGCTCGGACAGGCTTCCAGCCGCGTTACGCTGAACGGATAAAACCGGGCGCCCTCCCCTGCGTTTGCGCGGCGCACCGGGTCCGCGGCATAAAAGCTGTTCTGGAATACATGCAGCATCCGCTGATGGATAGCGGCAGCCAACGGCTGTGACATCGGGCGGTAATAATAGGCCGATGTGCCGTAATGCGCCTTGTTCTCCGTGGCATTGCAATGGATGCTGATGAAGAGGTCCGGGTTTTGCTGCAACGCAAAATCCTTGCGCTCCTCCAGCGTATAGTACGTATCATCCGTGCGTGTCAGAATCACACGCGCACCGCGCTGTTCCAGGGCATATTTTGTCGCTACAGCAAGCGCAAAATTGAGCTGCGATTCATAGATCGCGCCGCCGTATCCCAACGCGCCGGGGTCTTTTCCGCCATGTCCGGGATCGAGAACGATTACACTGCCGGCGAGAGATTTCGGTTTGTTCTGTATTGTGAGCACAAAGCTGTTCTCCGTATCGCGCTGCAGCGTATACCCGTAGTATCTGCCCGTGTTTCGCAGTGAAAAGGTCAGCGCCGCCGTCTTCTGTCCGGCATCCACTGTCCAGCCTGCGGCAGAGACCACATCGCTGCCGCTGCAGTCAATCTTGCCGGAAGCAGCTGTCGTATAATAGAAGGTAAACTGGATCCGGTCCGCCGTGAAGTCCGAAACGTTGAAATATTTCCCGTTTGCCTGGTAATACTTCTGCGGTGCAAACAAAAAATCATACGGCACTGCCCAAGTGGTTTTGATCCGAATCTGCAAGGTCCCATCGGCTGCGGCACTGGACAGGATTTGAAGTTGATTGTCATTCTGCGGCGCAGCAGAAAGCAAATCCACCACATCCGTGCGAATCTTTCTACCGGATGCAAGCGTATAATAGGACCGCATCTCCTGCTTTTCGTCGTTGAACATTTCCGTGGTACCGGTCACATAGTCAATCGTGCCGCGCACCAAAGGCGTACTTGACGGAAAGAGAATGTCGCTGCCGGAATTCACCGGCCAGGTATCGGCTGCCGTCACGCGCACCATGCAGGGCTTTGCGCCGGCCGGAATGACCGTTCCGGACTGCACCGGCTGCGTTGTCGGCGTCGGTTCGGCAAGTTCTGTCGTTTCCTGTGTGACGTAATTGCCGACATTGATCTCGTCAGATTCAAAGGTTGGCTGCGTCGTGTCGGTTTGCATCGCCTGATAGACAATCTTTGCGCCGTCCGCGCTTTCACTTTCTTCACCACGCGATGCGCTGACGCGAAGATAACCGAGCGATTCGATCTCCTGCCGGGAGCGCGGCATGATGAGAATGGCACAGAACGTATTACTGCCGCCAACCGGAATGCCGGTTGCCACCGTGCCCACCCGCGTTGCGCCGAGCTGCACAAAGACGCGACAGTCCGCCTTTGCCCGTACGTTGACCTGAATAATCTGATTTTCATGCACGCCGAGCGTTTCTGCAGGGTCAACCCGTTCGATCAGGCCGAGCGCGCCCGGCCCGGGCGTCCTTGTGAACGGAAAAACGCCAAACAGCGCCGTCACGCCCAAAGCAATCGCAAGCGCGGCAACGACACCGATCAGGATTCCAAGATATATTTTTTTCATCGGGTAAAAAACCGTCCTTCACTGAAGATAAAAAGT
>CACYCR010000090.1 GCA_902772935.1 Oscillospiraceae bacterium | reverse complement strand
TCGCGAACGCAGCCATCGGGAGGACCGTCAGCAGCATCAGCGCGGCAAGGAAAATGGCGCAAAGTTTTTTCATGTGTGTTGACTCCTTTTTACATAATATTTTTGACCACATTGATCTTTTTACATTATATTCATAATTGCTTAAAATAGCAAGCCCTTTTTCATTTTTTGTTCAGATTTGTTTATTGTGTACAATTCGCGCGCCGTTTGTTTCCGCTAAGGAAAATCAACGCGCGGTCGGTCAGCTGTCCGCCACGGCTTCGTTCTGCGCCGGAGCGGAACGGCTTTTCCATATTATATAGCGCGCGGCAGGATGCGGCACCTCCCGCTCCGCTGCCGGCGTACAAAGCCGGTTTTGAAAAAAGAAGTCGTTTTTTTGCAAAAAAAATGAAAAAAATTTGAATTTGTAACCTTTGACTAACCTTTTGCAAACTTTTTTGTAATTTCCGGGTCTGTATAATGGCTTTCGACACTGAATCCCCATGGCAAAAGGAGACATGATTATGACCGACAGAGATTTGAGAAGGCTTTCCCGTGCGGACCTTTTGGAACTGCTGATCATTGAACGGCAGGAACTGGATCGTCTGATGTCGGAGCGCGGCAGAATGCTGAAGGATATCGAAGCGCTTCACGAAAAGCTGAACGCTGTCAGCCGTGAATTGAGCGAAGCGCAGGAGCTGCTCAGCCAGCACTACGCCGCAAAGGAACGCCAGCCCTACAGCGGCAACGGCGTCTATGGCATGCCAAATACAATGAACGGAAGGTATGGGAACGGCAATGGATAACATGAGATTCGACCCCCTGCGGTTCTCGCCGGACGAGCTGCCCAGTCTTGAGCAGCTGCAGCGCGAGCAATCGTTTGCGGCTCGGTCTGACGCTGATTTCCCGCCCGATTACCAAAGGCAGGATTACCGCCAGCCCTACATGCCGCAGCAAGGCTATGCGCCGGGTTACCCCTATGCGCCGCAGCCGAGCTATGCGCCCGGCTATCCGTACGCGACCGGCTATCCCCAGCCGGAGACGCCGCGCGGCTATGAGACGCAGATGCAGCAGCCTTATGTGCCGCAGCACGCCGCCTATATGCCGCAGCACGCCGCTTTTGCGCCGCCCTATGGCGCGGACCCGCGCGCGTTTGGTCAGATGCCCGGCTATGCGGACGACCCCTACTACCGTCCGCAGCATATGAAGGAGCCGCAGCCGTTTGCAGAAGAGCCCCCGCGCTATGGGGACGTTCCTGGCAGCGGATACGGCCGTGACGTGTATGCCGCTGTGCCGCAGCAGCCCGAAGCGCCCGCTTCGTTCGATGCGCTGCCCAGCCTGGACGAACTGCAGCAGGCGCTGCAGGCCGAACGCCAGGCAGAAGCCCAGCGTGCGATGGAAGCGCAGCGCGCCGCGATGGAAGCGCAGCGCCGCGAGCGCGAACAAAGAGAACGCGCCGCGATGCAGCAGCGTCAGATGCAGCAGCAGATGCAGCAGCAGATGCAGCAGCCTGCGCAGCCCGCAAAAGAACCCGCTTCCGCGCCGGAGTATCCGGCGGGACAAGCCCCCCGGCGTTTTGTGATCGAAGATCTTGAGCCGGACGGCGATGAGGACAGTCACACAAAAAGGAAACACTTTCTCCCGACGGAGGAAAAGAGCCAGTTCTCCTCTCTGTTGAGACGCTTCCGACAGAAGAACAGCTGAAAAAACAGCTCAAACGCGAGCGCAGAAAACCGTCGGAACTCGCAAAAACCGAAACCCCGACGCATGAACAGCTGGAAAAGGAGCGCAGACGCGTCAACTACCGCAAAAGCGTGTTTTCCATCGTGCGCAACACGATCTTCACGCTGATCACGGTTTCTGCCGTCGCGGTGCTGGTGGCGGTGCTGCTGCTGCCGGTGCTGCGGATCTACGGCACGTCCATGACCCCGACGCTGGAAGAGGACAACATCGTGGTTTCGCTCAAGGGCAGTAAATTTGAAACCGGCGACGTGGTTGCTTTCTATTACAATAATAAGATCCTGGTCAAGCGCGTGATTGCGCAGGCGGGGCAGTGGGTCAATATCGACCCGGACGGCACCGTCTACGTTGACAACGTTGCGATTGACGAGCCGTATATCGACACAAAAGCATTCGGCGAATGCGACATTGAATTGCCTTATCAGGTTCCCGAAGGACGCGTCTTCGTGATGGGCGACCACCGCGAAGTCTCCGTGGACTCCCGCAACACCTCCATCGGCTGTGTTGCGGAAGAACAGATCGTCGGCCGCATCATCTTCAACCTGTGGCCAATGAGCGAATTCGGACCGATCAAGTGACCCCAACCATTATCCCATTACTTTTGGAAAGGAGGCGTATAGGTGTTTTACAAATTATCCGCAGCTGTGCGGCGCAACCGTAAATGGCTCGTTATGCTTGCCGGCGTCATCGTGTTTGTTACAACTTATGCGCTGATCCTTCCTGCCATAACGATCGACAAAGACACAGCATTGGAAGAACCTGGATTAGAGGTCGTGTTGCAGGACGACGAGACCGCCGCTTCCGCGGAAGACGGCGAAGAACTGGCAGAGCAAGCGGAACCCGAACCGACGGAAGACGTGACCCAGGCAGAAGAGATGCCTGCCGTTACGCTGGAAGAGACCGTCGGGGGCGTTTCGGTTAAGGTGGAAGCCGAAGAAGGCGTGTTCCCCGCCGACACCACCATGGTGCTCAATGAGGTCGACGACAAGAAGTCGCTCGATTCCATTGAAGACGCGGTGGACGACGCGGTCAAGGATGTGCAGGCTGTTGAAGTCGCATTCCGGAACGCCGACGGCGACCCCGTGGAACCGCAGGACAGCTACACCATGACCGTTGAGCCGGTCACACCCGCTGATTCGGAAGAAACGCAGCAGGTGGTTGTCTCGCTGAACGAGAGCGGTGAAGCTGCCGTGGTGGAGCCCGCACAGGAAGACGAAGCGGCGCAAATGGTTGTTGCGCCGGACGACGTACCTGTCGTGGCGCTTGTGGAAACCGAAGTGCTCACAACAACATTTCTTTCCGCAAGCGGCAAAACCTATGAAGCGACGGTAACGTTTGACAGCGCGGCAAAGCTGCCCGAAGGCGCCCACCTGTCGCTGAAAGAGATCAAGCAAAGCTCCAAGGACTATCGCCAGGCAAAGCAGATCCTTGAGGAAGCCGGGGTGATCGGTTCAACCGACACGGACGGCGGCGCAACGCTGACGATTCCGCTTGAAGAGCCGTCCACCGAGCGCTTCCTGCAGCCGATGGCGATCGGCGGCGGATTCACCGCTTCGATCGGCGGCGACAGCATGGAATTTGAAATGGATGCGCTCGATCTTTCGATCCTTGACAAAAACGGCGACGAGATCGAACCGGCCGCGGCTGTTCAGGTGGAGATCACCTTGAAATCGCTGCCGAAAGACATGAAGGAAGAAGAGTTCATGTCCAGCGCCAAGGTAACGCACCTGCGCGAAACCGGCGAGGGTGTTCAGGCTGAGGTCGTTGCCTCCAATCTCACCGGCGAGCCCGGCACGATCGCCGTGAAGAACGATGAAGCGGTCATCAACTTTGAAACCGACAGCTTCTCGACGTACACGATCAGCTGGGGCAGAACCGGCGGCAACCGCGCGACGGTCCATTACGGCTATATGGAGGGCAATTCTTTCGTTGAGTTTGACCAGAACGTGTTCTCAAACGGTGTGCCGAGCATTTCGCGCTCCAACGCGCCGAACTACCTGATCTATGACGTGGCAGGCTATGAGTTTGACAATTCCTACCTTATCCACAATTCGACTCGGACCGAGATCCAGCCGTTCCTGACATCTACAAGTACCAGCAATTACACTTATTATAGAGCGTCCAGTACGCTTTCAAACACTTCAACAGGCTCTTTGTCCAGTCGCGACAATATCTATATGGTTTACACGCCGAAAGCGGCGCCGACGAATGGCGGTACCCCGCTGGTTCGGGAAAGCGCAGTTCCGCCCGAGCCGCCGGAGATTCTGAAAGAATCGGAAAACAACCATGACGGCACTCGCACGCTGTCGCTGAGCATCACCGGTCACGAAAAGCCGATGGATATCATCAAGCTCGCGGACGTCATTTTGGTCTTTGACATTTCCGGCAGTATGGAGCAAAACAGACTGCAAACTGGTGAAACCCGGCTGGAAGGCGCTAAACAATCTGTACATAAGCTGAGTCAGATGCTGCTTGACGACCCGAGATTCATCAATGTTGACGGAGATCGGATGGTCCGCATGTCGCTGGTCACGTTCTCCAACTCGGCGCAGCTTGTGCAGCCCTTCACCGAAAGGTCGTCAGAGTTCAATGAAGCGTTTGGCAATTTGACAGCTGACGGCGGTACCAACTGGCAAAAGGCGCTGCAGATTGCCGATGAAATGCCGGTGGATCCCGACCGCGCCACGCTGGTGGTTTTCGTCACCGACGGTGATCCGACCTGGCGTATGACACGCTATGGTGTTTCCGATGTGCAGCTGCGCAATCAGAACGATATGCACACAGGCAGCACGACAGGTTACTATCGCCTTTACGACGTGTTCGGACAGGGCAACAGCGACGATCAGGGAAGAAACTATGACGCTGCGCTGATTCCGGCGAAAAGCATTGTGAGCCACAACAAGCACTTCTTTTCCATCGCTATCGGCGATTCTGCGGGGACACTTGCACAATTCACGGAGGAATCCGGCGCCGGCCCAGGTCACAGCTTCACGGTTCACAATGAAGAAGGATTGACTCAAGCCTTTAATGATATCTTCGACTCGCTCCAGGCGTACAGCGGCTTCGGTCACGTCGACATGGTTGACGGTATCACAGGCCTGACCAATCTGTTTGCAAAAACGCCGGTCGTCAATGTGGATGAAGGGAGCTTCACCTATACGAAAACGGTCGAAGGCGTGGAGCAGTCCTGGAATCCCAGGAGCGAAGGTGCCAACGAGGCTGTTTATCAGAACGGATCCGTTGAATGGCACATGGGCGACAACTTCCAGCTGCAGGACGGCGTGACTTATAAGGTGAGCTTCAAAGTCTGGCCTTCTCAGGAGGCGACAGACATTGTGACCGACCTGAACAACGGGTTGATCAATTACGATGATCTGGAGCCTGAAATCAAAGCGCAGATTCAGGAGGCGAACGGCTACTATACCGTGAAGACGAATGAAGACGACGCGCATGTAACGTATTCCAAGAGTAAACGAACAGCCAGCGGTGTTGAAATGCTCGGCGATCCGCTGCCGCCTGTTTACTTCCCGGAGGTTCCGCCGCTGGTCGTAGAGACCATGCCGATGACGCTGGAAAAAGTGTTTGAAGACGCCTTCGGCGACGAAACCGGCGACGGTGTCGGCGCGGACCGCCCCAGTGAAGTTCACCTGACACTGGAATGCCGGCCGATGGGTTCCACAAGCGAAGATGACTGGGAACCCTTCCCCATCACTTATGTGAATCCGGCCGGAGATACCGTACACACTTCGGACATCTGGTTGAGTGAAGCGAACAATTGGAAGACAACGTTCTATGTTTCGCCCGGTCTCAGAGACAAATATGAGGTTCACCTCAATGAAGGACATGAGTATCGGCTGACGGAAGAAGACACTGAATACCACTATGAGCTGTTCAGCGAATATCTGAATCCCTATCTGCAGGGCCATGAATCCCCGGTGCCCGGCATGGATCAGACCCTTGCTGCGGCGGAGGAAGTGTATGTCACCCCGACATACGGTGGTGATACCGACGGCAGTGAAGCGCTCACGGCGAAAAACATCGTCAAGGGCGGTATCAACCTGTTCAAGCACGTGAACGGCGCAGGCGCCGGATTGGACCCCAACGCGGAGTTCACGATCCGCGGCTGGATCCGTGACCCGAACGGCAATCCGTATCTGTTCGATCAGGCCAACGATGAG
>CACYCR010000089.1 GCA_902772935.1 Oscillospiraceae bacterium | reverse complement strand
CGATCGCCGTCCAGATTTTGCGGTTATACGGCTTTTCCGCCCAGGAGGCGTAGCCGGTGAAATTGCCGTCGGCAGTGTCCTGCGTGAAGCGGACCGTGCCGACCGGCGCATGGTTCTTGAGATAGCCGCCCGGCGTATCAAACACAATATAGTCGAGGTCGGCGACCTCTTTGACCAGTCCGTGAATGCCGTCGGTGTTGGCAATGCGGCTGCCGACGAGCGGCAGGTTGAGACTTTCCCAGAAGATCGCATCCGCGTCCATGTTGATGAACAAAAACAGATCGTTGTTGATTTCGCCGCCGACCTGCTTTTTGCGCAGATCCTTCACCCACGCGCGCAGGCACCCGGCGTCGCACACGTCCGCATTGGAATATGTCGGCAACACCGTCAGCGTCTCGCCCTGATATGCGAACGTCAGCGGGTTGCACGCTTTTTCGTCGTCAAGCAGCGGGATCAGCGTCTTGAATGCATCGAACGGCACGCAGGAATAATACAGACACAGCGCCTTGACGCCGAGCTTGCGGTAGGCATGCACCTGCGAGGGCGTGAACATGACCTCCTGCGGGCGAACGATCATCTCACACGTACCGAACAGATCGCGCAGACCGGAGCCCTGCGGATTCGTCACCGCGAGATCGATCGACGCTTTGAGCTCGTCTTGCTGCATGGCGCCGAGCGCGCCGTTGGAATAGCCCATGATGATGTTCTCATCGCCGTTTTCTTTGACACGCCGCTGCATTCCCTCAATAATATCGGGCGCGTACTGCGGCAGAATCCGCTCAAGGGAAAAGAAGTTTTCGCTGTCCCAGGTCGCTTTGACCGGAATGCCCTCAGCATTCAGCCCATCGAGTGTCTGCAGGATGCCGCGGATGATGCGCAGGTCGGAGCCAAAGCCCTGCGCGTCGGGTGTATCGCCGCGGTAGGAGTGGTAACAGTTGACGTGAAAGCCGAAGGCGATATGGATGTGGTTGGATGTCATGACGGTTCACCTCACAAGAATAGATCGGTATGGGTTCATTATACGCGAAGTCTGCGCAAAACGCAAGCAGATGATCTGTTTCGCTGCGGTGGTCGGTTCTTTTCGGCCGCGCCCACACCCCTCGCACGTTTTTCTTCGATCATTGCGTCCGAAAAAGTGCAGTCCCGCGGCCGTTCGGTACGGTGCAGCGGGACGCTTTTTGTTTGTTCTGCGGAACCGGGATCATTCTGCCGGTGCAATTGTTTTCGGGTAGAAGAAAAACGGAACGCAGGCGAACAGCGAGCTTGCCGCCGGGATCAGGGAAATCGACATAAACACCGTATCCTTCATGTGCTGCGTGATCTCCACGCCGGATTCGTACCCCACGGTAACGATGATCAGCGAGAAGACGCCGGTGGCAATGGCGGTCATGATCTTGCTCGAGAACGTCAGCCCCGAGAAGCAGACGCCTTCGCGGTTCTTGCCGGTACGATATTTGATCTCGTCCACAGCGTCGGCAATCATTGCCGTCTGCGTGACCATGAACACGCCGCCGAGCAGCCCGTTGAGCAGTACCATGATCATCAGCCCGACAAGGCTGTTGTAGCCGACAAAATACATGGCGACAAAGACAACCACCGACAGCAGGTTTGAGCCGATCATCACCGCTTTGTTGCCGAATTTTTTCGTGATGACGGGCGTGATGAGCGAAGAGACAAGCATGCCGACAATGATCATGGCGCCGAGGTACATATACAGCGCCTCGTCGTCCATGACGATGATTGCAAAAACGGAGCCGGCCACCTGAATCATGTTTTTGCCGAAGGCGAGAAAGCTGCCGAGCAGCACGATGAGCAGCGGGCGGCAGGTCAGCGTGGTCTGAAAGATGTCGCGCAGGGTGACGTTTTCGTCCATGTGATCGTTCTTTTCTTTTGTGAAGAAGAACGCCAGCAAAAACAGCCCCATGCCGACCACGGAGATGCACAGCGCCGCCAAGGTCCAGCCGGTACCGGTGGCTTCGGCCGCTGCCGGACCACTGAAGAGTTTGGCAAGCTGATAGCCAAAGAGTGTGACGAGACCGAGGGTCAGCATCTGCGCCGCACGGGTGATGCCAATCGCTTTTGTGCGTTCGTTCGGATCGTTGGACAGCCGCGACGCAAGGCCCCAGTACGGCACATCGCAAAGGGTATAGAAGGTCTCCCAGATCAGATAGACAATGGCGAAATAAACCAGCTTCATCGTCTCGCTGAACGATTGCGGAATGGAAAAGATCAGTGTTGTGAGTACGGCGATCGGCACGGCGGTGATCAGGATGTACGGGCGCAGTTTGCCGAACTTCGTGTGAGTCTTGTCAACCACGACACCCATGATCGGGTCGTTGACGGCGTCCCAAATCTTCGAGACGGTCATGAACACGCCGAGTGCCGCAACGCCTTTGGCGGAAAGGCCCACGGCCGAGGAATACATATAGGTGAGCAGGAACGTGCCGATCAGGGTATTGACCATATTTTGCCCCGCGCCGGCAACGGCGAACGCGGCTTTTTCTTTTCTTGTAATATCCATGGCGGTCTCCTTACAGTGTAAATTTGAGGGTTTTGATTTCGAACGGATGGAAGGTCAGCTTTGCCGGGTCGACGGGCGCAGCGTTTTCTTCAAGCAGATCCGTCTGCGACACAGCCTTGTATGCAAAATTCACGCGCAGGGATGCCGAAGTGTCTGTCCCCTGGGATTCATACAGGCGGACGATGACCGCGTCTTCGGCGTACGCCTTTTTGCAAAGCGCGATAATCACGTTCTCGTTGTCGATGCCAAACAGCGGCGCAAAGCCGTGATCGCCCCGGAACGGCAGCAGCGGTTTGTTGAGCCGGAAAGCCCGGTGCAGCGTCTCTTTGGAAAGGGCGCCTTTGTGCGGATAGAGCGCATAGGTAAATTCGTGGCTGCCCTTGTCAGCGTGCGGATCGGGGAAGACCGGCGAACGCAGCAGGTTCAAAGACAGCAGCCCCTCCTTGACCCGGTGACCGTATTTGCAGTCGTTGAGCAAAGACACGCCCCGCAGCCCGTCGGAGACATCCACATATTTGTGGGCGCAGATTTCGAACTGCGCTTTTTCTTCGTCGGTTTTGTCGCCGGTGGAACGGCGGATCGTGCCGTACTGAATGTCGCAGGCAACCGTGTCTGCCGTGACAGCGGGCAAAAATTCCGCGCGCAGCATCATAAACGTCTCATGCCAATCAACAAAGGTGTGAAACCGCAGCACGTCATCATCGGCGGCAAGCGAAATCTCCTGCCGGATCGCGGTTTTGCCGTGGCGGTAGTAATGGATCCGCGTCACACGGTTTGCCTCTGTCCGACGTTCGGTTTTATAGGCCTTGAGCGTCTTCGGCGGCAGCTTGTGATACTTCCAGTCGATATCCCACGCGTTGTAATATCGCGGACGATCAAAGAACAACTGCAGGCGGTTGAGTACCCCGGCGGCGTATTCATAGCCGTCGGCGTCCTGCAGCGAAGAAATCTCGCCGTCCGGCGTAAACAGGACCGACAGATGCCGGTTGCGCATCAGGTCGCCGCCGAGGAAGAGCTTCTCGTCCGCCGGCGCTGCCGCAGGTGCTGCTGCAGAGAATGTCAGCGGATCGAACACCAACGCCGTCGTGCCGTCACCGGACAAAAAGCGCAGCGCGTCGGCTTTTTCCGCCGCAACCTCCCGCAGCATGACTGCGTACCGGGCAACCGATTCGTCATACACCCGGGCGATGGAGCTGCCGGGGATGATGTCGTGGAACTGATAGAGTAACGTTTCCTTCCACCAGGCGTCAAACTTCTCCTGCGGATAGGCGCGTCCCTGCAGCCAGGCGGCTGTGCAAAGGGACTCGGCGTCCTCGAGCGCAAACTCCATCTGCCGGTTGCAGCGTTTGTTCCTTGCCTGCGAGGTATAGGTGCCCTGATGCTTTTCCAGATACAGCTCGCCCCGATAGGACGGCAGGGCGTCCCGGCGGGTCTCCAGCTTTTGAAAGAACTCCAGCGCCGTTGAAAACCGAACGCGCGGCGTATTTTTCAGGGTGCTTTGCCGGTTCAGCAATTCCAAAAACGCTTCGCCGGGACCGCCGCCCCCGTCGCCGACGCCGTAGACATACAGCGCTTCCTTCGACACGTCCTTTTCCGGGTAGTTTTCCCAGGCGTGCCGCACGGACGCCGGCAGCGCATCGGAGTTATAGGTTTCATCCGGCGCCATATGGACCAGCACCTCACTGCCGTCAATGCCGGTCCAGTTGAATGAGCGGTACGGGAACTTGTTGTGTTCGTTCCAGGAGAGCTTGATTGTGAAGAAATAATCGACGCCGCAGCCGCGCAGAATCTGCGGCAGGTTGCCGTTATAGCCGAAAACGTCCGGCAGCCAGCAGATGCGCATCTCCTGCCCGAAGGCTTCGCGGAAAAACTGTTTGCCGTAATAGAACTGCCGGATGAGCGCCTCGCCGCCGGCGAGATTCGTGTCCGCTTCCACATACATGCCGCCCTGCGGCTCAATGCGGCCGCATTCGACCTGCGCTTTGATCCGCGTCCAAAGTGCCGGCTGATGGTCGCGCAGATACTCGAACTGCCAGGGCTGTGACGCGCCGTAGATATAATCCGGGTAGCGTTCAAGGTTGCTCAGCTGCTTTGTGAAGGTGCGCATGGATTTGCGTTTTGTTTCACGGATCGGCCAGAGCCACGCGAGATCCAGATGCGAATGTCCGACGGCGTACAGCGTAAAGTCCGCCGCGCCTGCCTGCAGCGTCGGCGCCAGCAGCGCACGCGCAGCCGGAACGTCGCCGTCCATCGCCACGCGGTACGCCTTCTGCAGCGCACCCGGCAATGCGGCACCCTCCCCTTTCGGCAGCGAGGCGTACAGCGAGAGCACCGCCAGATAATCGTAGTAAAAAGCATACAGCGCGTCGTTGACCGCGACGACGGACGCGTCATGGAACACGCCCGCGCCGTACGGCATGATGAAGAACGCGCCGTTGAAGCCCGCGTCCATGAAGAAGTCGATCCTGCCGTCCTGCAGCACCGGCTCGCGCAGCGGCACAAGGCTTTTTCCGCGTTCAATCGTCATCAGGTCCACCGGCAGCATTTTCGCCGAGATCATTTCATAAGGCGTCCCGTCGTTGGCGTACACCAGGCCCTCGCCGCCGATCTGCAGCCGCAAGGCGAGCGTTTCACCGTCGGCGGCTTTTTCGGGCAGCGCGCCCTGCACATGAAACCAGCCGCAGTCATAGACGTGCTTTGCCCAGATCGCGCCGGGCCGCAGGGGTTGATAGGTCAGACGGTCTTTTTCCGCAGGCGGCACCGGCTCGGCGGTAACAGCGACACGGACCGAAAGGGGCGCGCATTTGCGTACCGCTTTGCGCCGCAGCGTCTCCAGCTGCAGCAGACACGCCGGCGCATAGCCGTTTTTTCTGGGTCCTTTCTTCATTTTGAACAATCCTTTCTGTGGTCTCCTCTTTTCTTCATGGTCTTCGCTGCCCTCATTATACACCATGCGTATAGAAAACGCAAGGCGGCGGCAAAACATAGCAAAAGCCACCCGTGGGATACACCTGCGGGTGGCTTTTCGGATCAATTGTGTGGTCAGCTGTGCAGTTCTTTGCCGCGGCGCACCAGATCTTCAACGGACAGCAGCGGATATTCGTTCAGCTGATTGTAGAAGACCGCGTAGACTTTTCCGCGCACCTCATCATAACTGACAAGGCCGTCGATGGTATACAGCAGCTCGAGGTGTTCCGTGTCAATCAGCCACGTCGTGTCATCACCGTAGCGCACAATCAGATGTACGCCGTCTTCACTCGGCGCAATATGCAGATCTTCAGGAACAATATAGGAATCCGTCAGGTGCAGTTGTTTCTCCGGCGTGCCGTCCGCCGTGACCGCAAAGAAGCTGCCGGTTTCGTCGATTGCGTAAGTTGCATTACCGACACAGCAGATTGCCCGGAGCTCCGGGAAAAAGTCGCTATATGTCTGCACCGGTTGCGGTATCTGTCCATTGAACAGAAGAATATGATTGTCCATCAGTATGCAGAACGTGCCGTCCTGCATCCAGGCAGTACTCTTGATATTGGGATAGCTGAATTTTAATATCAATTTGTCCAGATTCCAATCCTGATACGTGCCGTCATCGATTTTGTAAACGCGCAGCCGGTTTTCACTTTCAACGCTGCTGAGCACATCAATCACGGCAGCTACATAAGCGCCGTCCGGAGAGACATAAATCTTTTCTGCAGATTCTTTTCTATAGTTCTTGTTATTATCGCTCTCATTGACTTTCTCAAAAAGCGTTATTTGCTTCAAATCCGCATCCAGTACATAAACACTGCCATCTTCTTCCCAGTACAGCGACGACCCGCCAAACAAAACCTTTTCCGGAATCTGTTTTAACAGCGTGCCGGTCTTTGCGTCAAAAACATCAGTGGTGCTGTAATATTTTACGCAGAGTTTGTCTTCGCCCAAAAAAGAGATTTCACGGGGCAGGTCCTTACATTCAAACTGACAAATCGTTTTGCCGCTGTCCAGATCGAGAGCGGTAACCGGGTAGGTGTCCGTTTCTTTGTTCCATTCGGAAAATGCCGCCTTGCTGTCATCCGGACTGAACGCAACATTTGAAACCTGGGAAAGGTCTGACGAAAAGAGCGTTTTCATGGTTGTGTCCGGGATTTCTCTGTAAAGATACACGGTGTTCGCGTTCTCCGTCTGCACGGCATAGATGCGGTTCTGTTCACAGCTCTTTTCCAGCCCGGTACCGAAATTGCAGTTCAGATACAGACTTTCCGCCCTTCTGTTTCCCCACAGGGGGACAAATACTTCATTCCCGTCGGCACAGGTACAGAAGACAAACCCATTATCCGAGCAGTACATATCACGGACAATATCGGGCAACGTGGCCGTTTCCATGGTTATGGTCGCACCCAGCCGCAAAATATACGCGGTTTTCCCGAATGCAAAGATTGCAATGTTTGTATCGTTTTCGGCAGCTTTTGCTTT
>CACYCR010000088.1 GCA_902772935.1 Oscillospiraceae bacterium | reverse complement strand
GGAAATGAAGGATGTCAAACATATCCGGGATAAGGTGAAGTTTCTCGGCTGGCCGTTGATTCGCGGCTGCGTGAATTTTGTGGAATCCATGATTTTCGGTTATCAGTGTCTGATGGAATCCGCAGAAAAATCCGGTCTGGAGGATGTTGAAGCGGACGAAGAGAATTTGTCAAAGCTGGATAAATGGCTAAACGACCATCTGAGCAAGGGCGTGATGAGCGCGCTGTCGGCAGTGGCTTCGGTGCTTGGTATCCTGCTGGCATTTGCATTGTTCTTTTATTTGCCGACGATCATTGTCAACGGCTTCAACAAGCTCGCGGACGGTGCGCTGACAAATGTGCGCGCACTGCTGGAGGGCGTGATGCGCATGATCATCTTTGTCGCCTACATTGCAATTGTATCACTGATGAAGGATATCCGCCGCGTGTTCATGTACCACGGTGCGGAGCACAAGACGATCTTCTGCTATGAAAACGGCATGGATCTGACGGTGGAAAACGTGCGCAAACAAAGCCGGTTCCATCCGCGCTGCGGCACGAGCTTCATGTTTGTCATTATCATCATCAGCGTTCTGATCTCTTCGATCATCTCCGTGGCATTCCCGCATCTGCGTGACGTGACCGTGCTGTGGATGCTGGTCAAGATTCTGATCCTGCCGCTCATTATGGGTATCGGCTACGAGTTCATCAAATACGCCGGACGGCATGAAAATCTGTTTGTGAAGATTCTTTCTGCGCCTGGTCTCTGGATGCAGCGACTCACAACGAAAGAGCCGGAGGATGATATGATCGAGGTCGCGCTGTCTGCGTTTAAGGCAGTCATCACCGACAATCCCGAAGACGACGCGATCGTATGACCGGGTTTGCGCTGAAGAAGTACGCGGAGCGAACCATTGCCGAAGCCGGCATTGACAACGCCGCGTTTGAGGCGCAGCAGCTTATGCAGCATGTCCTGCAAATGGATACTGCCGCACTGCTGCTTTGCCAAAACGAACCCGTTTCACCGGTGCACGAAAAAAAACTGGAGCAGTTGCTGGAACGCCGCTGTGACGGCGAACCGCTGCAGTATCTGCTCGGGTCATGGGACTTTCTCGGACGACCGTTTTCAGTCGGCGCGGGGGTGCTGATCCCGCGTCCGGAAACAGAAGAGCTATGTGCGTTTGTGATTGATGAAATCGAAAACCGGTCACAGCCGATCGTTTTCGATCTGTGCGCCGGCAGCGGGTGCATCGGCCTTTCCGTGAAGCTGCGGGTCCCGCAGGCACGGGTTTACCTCGTCGAAAAATATGATGCGGCGCTGCAATGGCTGAACCGCAACCGTGAAGCGCACGGTCTGACGCGACAGGTACCGGTCATTCAGGGCGATGTGCTGCGCGGCAGCAGTGCATTTTCAACATTTCCGCGACCGGATGTGATCGTTTCCAATCCGCCGTATATCGAGCGCAATTTACTGCCCGGTCTGCAGAGGGAAGTGCAGAAGGAACCGATGACGGCACTGGACGGCGGTGACGACGGTCTGGATTTTTACCGCTGCTTTGCGTCGGATTGGATGGCGTTTCTTGCCGATGGCGGCATCTTCGCCGTGGAGTGCGGCGAGACGCAGGCGGATGCGGTGGCGGCATTGTTCATGGAAACCTGCACATCTGTTGAAATCCGCAATGATTTTAATAACATACCGCGATTTGTGATCGCACGAAAGGAAACTGTATGATCTACGATTTATTCAAAGACGGTTTTACGCCGGAGCTTGTTGTGAATCTTCTGGCGCGCCTGTTTGTTCTGTTTTGTGTTTTGCCGATTCATGAATTTGCGCATGCGTTGATTGCAACAAAGCTCGGCGACAAAACGGCAAAGCTCGGCGGCCGACTGACAATCAATCCGCTGGCGCATCTGGATCTGATGGGTACGCTGATGATTTTGCTGGTCGGTTTCGGTTATGCAAAACCGGTGCCTGTCAATCCGCGCAACTTCAGAAAACCGAAAGCCGGTATGGCAATCACTGCGGCAGCGGGCCCGCTGTCGAATCTGCTGATGGCAGTGATCTACCTGTTCTTCTATTGCCTGATATTTTATCTGGCGCAGCCGGCGGAGGGCTTTTTATATCTGCTGATGCGTTTTTGCTCCATTGTTGCGCAGATCAACGTGTCACTTGCCGTGTTCAATCTGCTGCCGGTGCCGCCGCTTGACGGTTCACGCATCTGGGCAATCTTTCTGCCGGACAAGGCGTACTATAAGATCATGCAGTATGAGCGGTATATCGTGCTTATCGTTTTTGCGGCGCTGCTGTTCGGCTGGCTGGACAAACCGATCCTTTGGCTGTCGAGCTGGGTGATCAATCTGATTCTGCGGCTGGTTTCGCTGCCATTCGGCTTTTAACGGGGGAGTTATGGAAAAGCTGCAATACAAACTTGAGGTGTTTGAAGGTCCGCTGGACCTGCTGTTGCATCTCATTGCCAAACACAAACTGAATATCAACGACATTCCGATCTTTGAACTGGTGGAGCAGTATGTGGACTATGTGCGCCGAATGGAAGAAGCGGATATGGACATTGCCAGCGAATTTGTTGAGATGGCGGCGCGTCTGATCTATATCAAGACAGTATCGCTGCTGCCGGTCTATGAAGAAGCGAAGCAGCTCAAAGAGGAGCTGACCGGTGAGTTGATCGAATATCAGACCTGCAAGCTTATGGCGCAGAAACTGGCGGCGCAGGCGGATGGTTTCGATTATTTCTCCCGCGAGCCGGTTGAGCTGCCGATTAATCGTACTTATACGCGGCTGCATGAGGCGAAGGAGCTGCTGGAGGCGTACCTGAACGCGGTCGGCCGCGGCAAACAGAAGCTGCCGCCGCCGATGGAGGCGTTTACAACGATCGTTTCCAAAAAGATCGTCTCAGTCAACGAGCGCATTGTTTTCATTTACCGCAAACTACTCAAAAAATCCACGCTGCGCTTCGGCGCCTTTTTCGAGCAGTCCACCTCGCGCTCACAATTGGTTGCGACGTTTCTGGCGATGCTTGAACTGGTCAAGGCGAACACGATTACGCTCGACGACGACAACACCCATGTGACGCTGCAGCGGAAAAGGAGAGGGAAGGAATGAATCTGAAAAAAATGCAGAGCACGCTGGAAGCGGTGCTGTTTGCCGTCGGAGAACCGATTGAACTCGAACGGCTTGCGCAGGCGCTGGAACTGGATGCGCTGCTGCTGGAACAGCTTTTGGAGAACCTGATGGCAAAATATGACGAAGAGGACAGCGGTCTTTGCCTGCTGAAACTTGAAAACCGCTATCAGCTTTGTTCCCGCAAGGAGCACGCGGACGCGATCCGCAAGGTGCTGGAGATCAAACGCAACACCCCGCTGTCACAGGCGGCGTTCGAGGTGCTTGCAATCGTCGCATATAACCAACCGGTGACCAAGGCGTTTATTGAACAGATCCGCGGTGTAGATTGTTCCGCGGTTGTTTCGTCCCTTTGTCAGAAGGGACTGATCGAAGAGCGCGGCCGTCTGGAACTGCCCGGCAGACCGCTGATTTACGGAACAACGCCGCTGTTTTTGCGCTGCTTCGACGTGCCGTCTCTGGATGCGTTGCCGAAGTTGCCGGAAAAACCGACGGAAAATGAGGAAAAAACAAAGGCAGCGGAAAAAATTTCTGCAGAAAATGAAAATGAATCCGCACAAACGGTTGACGAAAATTAAAATTTATTGTAACATATAAGCAAGTTAACTTCTTTGAAGAGGAGGCGGTTTTGTGACAGGCGGGCAGATCGTATTGCTGGTTCTTGCTTCGATCGTTGCTTTTTTCATTTTGATCCTTTCGATTCCTGTTCACGTCTCGTTCTCCTATGAAGAACAGCTGCATCTTTCCGTGCGGTATCTGTTTTTGAAATTCAAGATTCTGCCGCTCGGCGAAAAGAAGGAAAAGAAACCGAAGAAGCCGAAGAAAGAAAAAGCCAAAAAACCGGCGCCGGAGAAAAAAGAAGAAGCACAGCCAAAAGCGAAGAAGAAAAATCCGCTGCTGGACATGGTCAAGGCAAACGGTTATGACGGCATGATGGAGATCCTCTCCAACCTCGGACAGATTTTTAAAAAGTACGGAAAGAATCTGCTCAGAAGCATGGTGTTCGAGGAACTGGACTGTTATCTCGTCATCGGTAAGGGCGACGCCGCGAAGACCGCAATCGAATACGGCAAGGCGTGCCAGAAGGTGTATCCACTGTTCGGCTATCTTTGCTCGAACCATATCGTCCGCAAGTACGACGTTTCGGTCGAGCCGGATTTTCTTGCCAATCGCAGCAAGGGCGAACTGTTCATTGATTTTCATCTGACAATCCGGAAAATCATCAACGCGACCGTTGCAATGGTCGTCCGGCTGCTCTTCAAGGTCGCTTTGAAATTTTTGCGCGGCGCAAAAAAGAAAACGCCCGCGCAGCCAGAACAGGCAACTGAACCGGCAGTTTCTGCCGCTCAATAAATATTCATACGGTTATAAATGAAAGGATGACAGACTATGGCAGAAAAATCAGCAGGCGCAATCCTCAGCGCAACCATCGAAAAGATCCGTGATCTCGTGGATACCAGCACCATTATCGGTGAACCGATCAACGGCGGCAACGGCGTTACGATCATTCCGGTGTCCAAGGTGACCTATGGCTTCGCATCCGGCGGTGCGGATTTCCCCTCCAAGAACAGCAATGAGCTGTTTGGCGGCGGCGGCGGCGCAGGCGTGACGATCACTCCGGTCGCATTTTTGGTGATCTCTGACGGTGAAGTGACGCTCAAGCACATCACTGCGTATGACAACGCTGCAGAGCGTGTTGTTAACCTCGTTCCTGAAATGTTCGACAAAGTGACAAGCCTTGTCAATAAGTCCAAGAAAGATGCTGCAAAAGTGCAAATCGAAGAGGCACCGGCCGAATAATTCAATACATACGGTATACCAAAACAACCGCCTGCATACGCATTGAACGGCAGGTGGTTGCTTTGCTGTTTTCATGTGAAGCGAATGCCGGCTTTTTGGTTTCGTATGCGTCAAAGAGGAGAGCTCCAATGCCAGATAAAAAAGTCAGATTACAGAAATTTCTTGCCGACTGCGGTGTTGCGTCGCGCCGAAAAAGCGAAACGCTGATTGAAGCCGGAAAAGTCCGGGTCAACGGAAAAGTCGCCGCCATCGGCGATCAGGTGGACCCGAAACGGGACACCGTGCTTGTCAGCGGAAAACGGGTCACGCAGAAGAAGGACCGCATTTATGTGATGCTCAATAAACCCCGCGGTTTCATTACGACGATGAACGACGAAATGGATCGCAAATGCGTCGCGCAGCTGATTGCCGACGTTCCCGGCCGGGTCTATCCGATCGGGCGGCTGGACAAGGATTCCGAAGGCTTGTTGCTGTTTACCAATGACGGCGCTTTTGCCAACGCGCTGACGCACCCGTCAAAACACGTTTCAAAAACCTATCGCGTGACCGTGCGGCCCCCGGTCACACAGGAGATGCTGACGAAGATCACCCAGGGCATCATCATCGACGACCGCATGACCGCGCCTGCGGAAGTGCGTGTAGTTACAAGTGAAGAAAACCGCGTGGTACTGGAAATCGTTTTGTACGAAGGACGCAACCGGCAGATCCGGAAAATGTGCGAAGAGCTTGGGCTGGAAGTGGCACGGCTGCGGCTGATTGCTGTCGGTTCCGTCAAGCTCGGAATGCTCAAGCAGGGCGACTGGCGCGACCTTTCAGAAGATGAGATACGCAAACTGATGCTCGCTGCGGGCATGGAACGCAAAAAGAAATGAGGAAACATGATGTTGTATTTCCGACCGGAAGATATTGGTACAGCAGACTGCACGGCGCGATTTGACGCGCTCGACGGCGAGACGCGATGCGGCACCTGCACGCTGCTGATTCATGACGGCGTTGCCGACCTGACTGCGCTTAATGCGCAGGACCCGGAGATCGGCGAAGGTCTTTTTCGTGCCGCGCTCAATTATGCGGCAAACAAAGGCGTTTACATGGCGGTTTGTTCCGCGCCGGACGCCGCGGCAGTCACGGCACGGATGCGCTTTGAAGATAAAGACGGCGTCCTGACGAATGACATTCCGACGCTCCTGATGGGGTACTGCGGTTGTTGACAAACGGTGGCTTTCGTTATATAATAAAGAAACATCAAGAAAAATGAAGAAATCCGGCGAAAACCGGATGATGAAAGGGGAGGCTTCCTCCATGATCAGAAGCATGACCGGCTTCGGCCGGGCGCAGGCAACGGTGGATGGGTATCAGGTCACCGTTGAACTGAAAAGTGTAAATCATCGTTATTTTGAATTTTCGGCGCGGACGCCGAGAAGTTACGGATTTCTGGATGAAAAGCTGAAATCCTATTTGCAGGGTCGCGTCTCCCGCGGCAAAATCGAATGCTTTGTAGCGATCGAATCGCTCGACGAACAGGATTGCACCGTGGAGATCAATCACTCGCTGGCACAGGGATATTACAACGCGCTCAAGGAGCTTTGCAACCGTTATGAACTGCCGGACGATCTGACGGTGTCGTCGTTCGCAAAGTACTATGATATCTTCTCCGTACACAAGGCGGAAGCGGACGAAGAGCGTGTCTGGAATGCGGTGAAAACGGTTGCCGCGCAGGCTGCGGATTCATTTGTTTCCATGCGGGAGCGCGAAGGTGAAAAGCTGAAGCAGGACATCCTTTCCCGCTGTGATCTGATTCTGGAGCACGTTGCATTCATTGAAGCACGCTCACCGGAAACCGTCCGACTGTACAATGAAAAGCTGCTTGAACGGATGCGTACCGTTCTGGAGGATGTACATGCGGATGAACAGCGTCTTCTGACCGAAGCGGCGATCTTCGCCGATAAGATTGCCGTTGCGGAAGAGACCGTACGGCTGCGCAGTCACATTGATCAGATGCACTCCTTCATGGACGCCGAGGTTGCGATCGGCCGAAAAATGGATTTTCTGATTCAGGAATTCAACCGGGAGGCCAACACGATCGGTTCCAAAGCGCAGGACGTGGAAATTGCAAGACACGTTATTGACATCAAAGCGGAGATTGAAAAAATCAGAGAACAAGTGCAGAACGTTGAGTAACGGAGGGACGTCATCTTGAAGCTCGTGAACATCGGATTCGGAAACATGATCAACGCAAACCGCCTGATCGCTGTGGTCAGTCCGGAGTCCGCGCCGATCAAGCGCATCATTCAGGACTGCAAAAAGCGCGGTACTTTGATTGATGCGACGCAGGGGCGCCGTACCCGCGCGGTGATTGTCATGGACAGCGACCATGTGATTCTGTCCTATCTGCAGGCGGAGACGGTGGCAAACCGTCTGAACAGTGATGAAAACACGTTTGCGGAGGAAGCAGAAGATGAATGACAAAGGGTTGCTTTTGGTGGTTTCCGGCCCGTCCGGCTGCGGAAAAGACACGATCATTTCCAAGGTGTTGGATCGCATCGGCGACGAGGGCTTCCTTTCCGTTTCGATGACAACGCGTCCGATGCGTGGTGACGAACAAAACGGCGTACACTATTATTTCGTCACGGAAGACGAATTCAGGCGCAATGTGGAAGCAGACCGAATGCTTGAATATGCACAGTACGGCAAAAACTATTACGGAACGCCGGTCGGCCCGATTGAAACGCTTTTGCAGCAAGGGAAGACCGTCATTCTGAACATTGAAGTTACCGGCGGAAAAAATGTCCGGCGGCTGATGCCGGAGGCAGTGGAGGTTTTTCTTGCACCGCCGTCGCTGCAGGTTCTTGAACAGCGGCTCAAGGGGCGCGGTACCGAAACCGATGAAGCGGTTGCGCACCGGCTTTCCATTGCCAAAGAGGAGCTGATGCATGCCTGCGACTATGATTATATCGTAATCAACGATGTGCTGGAGGATGCCGTGGAGGATCTCCTGGCAATCATTCGCGCGTCGAAATTGATAAAAGACAGAACAATTCATAAAATATGTGAGGTAATCAATTATGCTGAATCCTGATCTGAGAAAAATTCTGAAAGACAAAACCAGCCGGTATTCTCTGGTCATCGCCGTTGCAAAACGTGCGCGCCAGATCGCAGAAGACCCGAAGTTGAGTGAAAAATGCGGCACGGACAAACCGGTCAGTTATGCGCTCGATGAGTTTCTTGCCGGAGACCTTTCCATCAGAGAACCGGAAGAGATCCGGAATATCTGAATACGACTGAATCAATAGGATGTGAAATGATATGGAACAAATTCTCGCTCTCGTTGCCGTTGAAAATGTTGCATATCATTTTGACATTTTGTACGGTTATCTGATTCCCGAACACCTGCGCGACGCGGCAGTCCCCGGCGCGCGGGTGCTCGTTTCGTTCGGCAGCGGCGCCGGAAAACGGCTGGGCGTGATTTTTTCACTGGATACGCCGGAAACAGGCAAACGTTATAAAGCGCTGCTGGACGTGCTGGACCAATCGCCGCTGTTTTCTGAAGAGGCGCTGCAGCTTGCCGTGTTTCTGAAAGAGCGGACCTTCTGCACCTATTATGAGGCGGCGAAGGTACAGCTGCCGACCGGGTTTCAGGTGAAAATCAGCCTGTCGTTTGCCGCACTGGAGCTGAAGACGCCGGTACGCCTGAGCGAGACCGAACAGCGGGTGCATCGGTTTCTGCTGTCTGCAGGCGGTTATCTTTCCAAAAAAGAGATTCTCGCCGCCTGCGCGCTGGAGGGGTCAAGCGATGTATTGGAGCGGCTGCTGCAGAAAAAGCTGGTGGTCCGCAACTATGCGCCGACGCGGTCGGTCGGCAACCTGACCGTCAAAACCGCTGTGCTGCACCCGACGTTTTCGACGCCGGAAGCGCTGCCGGCGGATCTGACCGAAAAGCAGCGCCGCGTTGCCGAGACGCTCTTGGATGTCGGTGCGGCGTCTGTCAAGGAGCTGTGTTATTTTGCCGGTGTGACAAGCGCGGTCATATCCAATCTGGAAAAGCGCGGCGTCTTGCAAATTGTTGACCGGGAGACGTACCGGATGCCGCAGGCGCTGAATGTCCGTCCCGACGCAAAAAAGGCAATCACACTGACGCCCCATCAGCAGACGGCGTTTGACCATCTGCTGGAAAAGTATCCCCGCGGCGGCACAGCACTGCTGTACGGTGTGACCGGCAGCGGAAAGACTTCTGTGTTTCTGCGACTGATCGATGCTGTTCTGCAGGATGGCAGGCAGGTCATCATGATGGTGCCGGAGATTTCTCTGACGCCGCAGATGATGGCGATTTTCAAGGGGCGTTACGGTGATGCCGTTGCCATTTTTCATTCGGCGCTGTCCGTCGGTGAACGAAAGGATGAATACCGCCGCGTCAAGGACGGCAAAGTCAAAATCGCGGTCGGCACACGCTCCGCTGTGTTTGCGCCGTTTGACAATCTCGGTTTGATCGTGATGGATGAAGAACAGGAGCACACCTACAAATCCGAAAGCGCACCGCGTTATCATGCGCGCGAGGTTGCAAAATTTCGTGCAAAATGGCATCACGCGCTGTTGCTGCTTGCGTCTGCAACGCCAAGTATGGAAAGCTATGGCTTTGCAAAAAAAGGCATTTATGCCCTGGAGACACTGCCGGAACGATATGGCGACGCGGTGTTGCCGGACGTCACGGTTGTTGACATGAAGCGCGACCGTCAGCGCGGCAACAAACACACAATTTCCATCGAACTGACAGAGCTGCTGCAAAAAAATCTTGACGAAGGCCGGCAGTCCATTTTACTGATGAACCGCCGCGGGTACAACACCTTTGTCGCGTGCGATCATTGCGGCGAGGTGGTGACCTGCCCGTCGTGCAGCATCTCGTTGACCTATCACGCCGCAAACGGGCGCCTGATGTGCCATTACTGCGGTTACAGCGCTCCGTTCACTACGGTTTGTCCCGCCTGCCAAAAGCACGGCCTGCGGTACGCCGGAACGGGAACGCAGAAAATTGAAGAAGAACTGGGCGAACTGTTCCCGCAGGCGCGGGTTGTGCGCATGGATACCGACTCCACTGCGACAAGGGATGCCTTTGAGAAAAAACTGCTCGATTTCGGCAGCGGAAAATATGACATCATGCTCGGCACACAAATGGTTGCCAAGGGGCTGAACTTTGAAAACGTGACGCTCGTCGGCGTGCTGAATGCGGATCTGTCGCTGCACAACGACGATTACCGCAGTGAAGAGCGAACCTTTGATCTGCTGACGCAGGTCGTCGGACGCGCCGGCCGCGGCAAAGCAAAAGGCGTGGCGCTGATTCAGACGATGACGCCCGAAAACGGCGTCATTCAATTGGCAAGAGCACAGGATTATCCGGCATTTTTTAACACGGAAATTCAGATTCGCAAAGCGATGATCTATCCGCCGTACTGCGACATCTGTGCGCTTTGCTGCACGGCGGAGGATGAGGCGAAAGCCTTGCAGGCGGCGCAGCAGGTGCTTACGCGCCTCAAGGAGATGGCACAGAACGAATACCAGGACCAGCACATCATCGTTCTGCCGGTGATGCCGCCGCGGATCGGGAAGATGAACAACCGGTTCCGGTTTCGCATCCTGATCAAGTGCAAAAATACAAGACGGTTCCGCCATATGATCCATACGCTGCTGGTGGACTTCGGACGGATGCCGTCCATGCACGCCGTTTCTTTTTCGGCGGATATCAATCCGGAAAATTTAATGTAAAAATACTTAACTACATTTTATGAAGAAGGTATAAACTGATGGCAATTCGAAACATTGTAACAGAAGAAGACCCCATCCTCCGCAAAAAAAGCAGAGTGGTGGATAAGTTCAACGAAAAGCTCTGGATGATTCTGGACGATATGAAGGACACCATGTACAAAGCCGAAGGCGTCGGCCTTGCTGCGGTACAGGTCGGTCTGCTGCGGCGCGTTGTCGTTGTGGATGTGGGTGACGGCACAGGCCCGCTGGAACTCGTCAATCCGGAGATTGTTTCCGCGGACGGCGAACAGGAAGGACAGGAAGGCTGCCTTTCACTGCCGAACAAATGGGCGATCGTCAAACGGCCTGATCACGTTGTAATCAAGGCGCAGGACCGTTTGGGCCGCTGGCACCGTTATGAAGCCGAGGGCCTGAAGGCGCGCTGCTTCTGTCATGAGATCGATCATTTGGACGGCCATCTGTTTACCGACCGTATGGAAAAAATGCTGACAGAGGAAGAAGTCCGCCGCCTGCAGGCGCAGCGGCAGCAGGGGAGTGAATGATATGAGAATTGCTTTTATGGGTACGCCGGATTTTTCGGTACCCTGTTTGCGCGCACTTGTCGAGGCCGGACATGCGGTTGTCGGCGTTTTCTGTCAGCCGGACAAACCGGTCGGCAGAAAGCAAGAGCTGAAAATGCCGCCGGTGAAAGAAGAAGCGCTGCGGCATAACTTGCCGGTTTTTCAGCCGAAATCGCTGCGAAACGGCGAGGGTGTCCGCTTGCTGCAGGAGATTTCTCCCGACCTCGTGATCGTAGTCGCGTACGGGAAAATCCTTCCGCCGGATGTCCTCGCATTTCCGAAATACGGCTGCGTCAATATTCATGCGTCGCTTTTGCCGAAATACCGCGGTGCGTCGCCGATTCACTGGGCAGTGATCAACGGGGACAGCGAGACCGGCGTGACCAGTATGCAGATGGATGAGGGCATGGATACCGGCGACATTCTGCTGACGGAACGTTGTCCCATCGGAATCAATGATACAACAGAAGACCTCTTTGACCGCCTGTCGGCCATCGGCGCGAAGCTGCTGCTCAAAACCATTGAACAGATCGAGGCGGGGACCGCTGTCAGAATACCGCAGGACCACACTAAAGCGACAACGGTCAGTCTGCTGACCAAAGAACTCGGCACGATCGACTGGACGCAGAGCGCGCTGACAATTCACAATAAAATTCGCGGCTTGTATTCCTGGCCGGGTGCGCATACATTGCTGAACGGAAAGCTGTTGAAATTGCATCACTCGCTGCTCTCGGATAAATCGGGCAACGGTACGCCGGGCGCTGTCATTCCGGCAAACGGAAAGCTGTTGGTTTGCTGCGGCGACAACCGATGCATTGAACTGACCGAGCTGCAGCCGGAAGGAAAAAAACGGATGACGGCTGCTGCGTTTTTGAACGGCGCACATCTTTCTGCCGGGACTGTCCTCGGTGAAAATGAGGTGAAATCATGATCTGGTACGATTATTATTATCTGATTCTGGTGCTGCCTGCCATGCTCCTTTCTCTGATCGTGCAGGGCTGGGTGAAAAGCGCCTATCGCAAGAATTCAAAGATTCTCAACGTCCGCGGTCTGACCGGCGCTGCAGCGGCTGCGCGTGTGCTGTCTTATTACGGCATTACGAATGTCCGCATTGAACAGATTGCCGGAAACCTGACAGACCACTACGATCCGAAGGCGAACGTCATCCGCTTGTCGCAGGGCGTTTATGGCAGCACCTCAGTGGCTGCCGTCGGCATCGCCTGTCATGAGGCCGGGCACGCAGCACAGCATGCAGAGAATTATTCGCCGATCAAGGTGCGCAACGCGATCCTGCCGGTGGCGAACATCGGATCGTCCGGCGGTATTCTGCTTGCGGTGATCGGTTTTGCACTTGGGTTTCGCCCGCTGATGCTTGCGGGTATCGCATTGTTTTCCTTCGTTGTGCTGTTTCAGTTGGTGACGCTGCCGGTGGAATTCAACGCCAGTTCCCGCGCTCTCAAGGTCATTGATGAAACAGGGATGCTTGACGAACAGGAGATCAAAGGCGCGCGCAAGGTACTCTCCGCTGCGGCGATGACATATGTTGCTGCGTTGATCGTATCCATTGCGTCACTGCTGCGGCTGATTCTGCGCAGCCGGAACCGGAGATAATACGCCGATGGATGCTGCAAGAAAAACGGCCTTTACTGTGCTTTTGCGTATGCAGAAGGACGGGGCGTATTCCAATCTGACTTTGGAAAACAACGCGGCGCTCAAAGCGCTGCCGCAGCGGGACCGCGCGTTTGTTTCCGCGCTGGTCTACGGTGTGACGGAGCGTTTGCTGACGCTGGATTATAATTTGTCACTCTACCTGAAAAAACCGCTGCAAAAGCTGCAGCCGCAGGTACTTTGTCTGCTGCGTCTCGGCGCGTATCAGATTCTGTTCATGGAAAAGGTCCCGGCGTCTGCAGCGGTCAACGAAACGGTTTTGCTTGCCAAAAAGGTCTGTGCGTATGCCGGCGGTCTTGTCAATGCTGTGCTGCGAAAAATTTCGGCGTATGGCTTATGTCTTCCGGAAGAAAATGCAGAGAATTATCTCAGTGTGAAATTCAGCTGTCCGCAGTGGCTCATTGACAAATGGCATGCGGAGTACGGTGAAGATGCCATGCGCGGCATTCTCGAACAGTCTTTGCTGCCAAGTAAGGTCACCATTAAAGTAAATCCGCTGCTGACCACGCCGCTGCAATTGCAGCAGCGACTTGCAGACGAAGGTGTTGCCTGCACGCCGACCGACGTGGAAGGGCTGCTTTGTCTGCAGTCTTTGCCGTGTGCGGTCGATCAGCTTGCATCGTTTCGTGAGGGGTTGTTTCATGTGCAGGACAAGGCGAGCTGCCTTTGTGCAAAAGCGGTGGGCGCGGAACCGGGCGATACCGTGTTTGATCTTTGTGCTGCGCCCGGCGGCAAGACATTCAGCATTGCCGAGGACATGGGCGACCGGGGTTCGGTACGTGCATTCGATCTGTATCCCTCCCGGGTGCGCCTGATTGAACAGGGCGCAAAGCGGCTGCAGCTGCAAGCTGTTTCCACCGGTGTGCATGACGCCTTGCAGAAACCGGACATCGGTCTTGCCGACCGTGTGCTGTGTGACGTACCCTGCGCGGGACTCGGCATTTTGCGTCGTAAACCGGAGATTAAATATAAAACCGAGGAAAGCCTGTCGGCGCTGCCGCAGCTGCAGCTTTCAATCCTGAAAAACGGCGCTGCCTGTGTCAGGGACGGCGGTCGATTGATTTATTCGACCTGTTCGCTTTCAAAGGCGGAAAACGAGGACGTCTGCGCGGCATTTCTTAAAGAGACAACGTCCTTTGTGCCTGTGGCACCGCTGCCGGCACTTTCTGCGGATGTCTTTGTCACCTTGCTGCCACATAGGGATCATTGCGACGGATTTTTCATCGCGGCATTTGAAAAAAGGGGAACCTCATGAACGATCTTTGCTCCATGCGCTTTGAGGAGCTGCAGACACAACTGCTTGCCTGCGGCGCCAAAAAGTTTACCGCCTCGCAGGTTTTTGCGTGGCTGCATCAGAAACAGGTGACGTCACCGGACGAAATGACGAACATCTCCAAGGAATTGCGCGAAAAACTGAAAAAAAATTATCTCTTTTCGTCCTGTACTATTGAAAAAAAACTTGTTTCAGTGTATGATGATACAGTTAAATATCTTTTTCGGCTATATGACGGCGAATTGATCGAATCCGTGGTCATGCAGTATAAATACGGCTATACGATCTGCGTATCCAGTCAGGTCGGCTGCAAGATGGGCTGCACATTCTGCGCGTCTGGCATTGCCGGATTTGTGCGCAATCTTTTACCCGGAGAAATCCTCGCGCAGGTCTATACGGCGCAGCGCGACCTCGGCATCCGCATTTCGCATATCGTGATGATGGGCGTCGGTGAACCGCTTGACAACTTCGACAACGTGATGACGTTTTTGTCGCTCGTGACTGATGCGCGCGGACAAAACCTCAGTATGCGGAACATCTCTCTGTCCACCTGCGGCGTTGTGCCGATGATCTATCGTCTGATGGAGGCGCATCTGCAGCTGACGCTGTCGGTTTCGCTGCATGCGCCGAACGACGCGATCCGGCAAAAGACCATGCCGGTGGCGCGGCGCTGGGACATGGAGACGCTGCTGCAGGCCTGCCGCGATTACACAGCGGCCACGAGTCGGCGCATCTCTTTTGAGTACGCCATGATTTCCGGCGTGAACGATTCAAACGAACACGCGAGAGAGTTGGCGAGCCAGCTGAAGGGGATGCTTTGTCACGTCAATCTGATCCCGGTCAACAGCGTGAAGGAACGCGATTATGTTCGCAGCGGTGATGATCGTATCCGCGACTTCATCCGTGTGCTCGAAAAGCATGGGATCAACGTTACGGTGCGGCGGACGCTCGGCAGCGATATCAACGCCTCCTGCGGTCAACTGCGACGCGGCGAAACAAAATAACGAAACAGATATACAACAAAAGCGATAAAGGGTGAGCCAAGTGAAAACAGTCGGTAATTCGGACATTGGCAAAGTAAGGAAAAACAACGAGGACGCATTCCGCTTCGGCCGCATCGACGACGATGTGACCTGGGCGGTTGTCTGCGACGGTATGGGCGGCGCATCCGGCGGTCAGATCGCCAGTACGATGGCCGCGGATATGGTCGGAAAGAAGATCGAAAAGTGTTATAACAAATCGATGAGCGAAAGCTCGATCGAAAACATGATGCTTTCCGCCATCACAACAGCGAATGTGACCGTCTATGACCGCGCGATTGCGGACGATTTTCTCAACGGTATGGGAACGACGATCGTCTGTACGGTCGTGAAAAACGGCGTTGCGTGCATTGCACACGTCGGTGACAGCCGCGCCTATCTGATCCATAACAAAGAGATCTCATTGCTGACAAAGGATCATTCGCTGGTGCAGGAGATGCTGGACCGCGGACAGATCACAAAAGAAGAGTTTGACTCGCACCCGATTCGAAACATCATCACCCGTGCGCTCGGTGTCGCGGAAAAAGTGGAGATCGACTTCAACAGTGTGGAATTTGAAAAGAACGATGTGCTGCTGCTGTGTTCCGACGGCTTGAGCGGATACGTCGACCCGGAACAAATTTTGAACATATTTACGTCCTGCGAATTTGATCGCTTCCCTTCAAAACTGATTGAAGCGGCGAACAAAGCCGGCGGAAAAGATAATATTACAGCAGTTGCCATGATGGGCTAAAGGAGAGAGAATGATGGAAAATTATGTTGGAAAACGGCTGGACGGCCGCTATGAGATCATGGAGATCATCGGCGTCGGCGGTATGGCCGTTGTATATAAAGCGTTCGACAATATCGACAACCGGATCGTTGCCGTGAAGATTCTGAAGGATGAGTACCTGACGAGCGAAGAATTCCGCCGCAGATTCAAGAATGAATCCAAGGCCATTGCCGTGTTGTCACATCCGAATATCGTCAAGGTTTTTGATGTCAGCTACGGTGACCGCCTGCAGTATATCGTTATGGAGTACGTGGAGGGCATTACCCTGAAGGAATACATAGAACAGCAGGGGAAGGTCAATATCCGCGAGGCAATCTATTTTGTGACGCAGATCCTGCGTGCACTGCAGCACGCGCACGATAAAGGCATTGTTCACCGTGACATCAAGCCGCAGAACATCATGCTCATTTCCGACGGAACAATCAAAGTCACCGATTTCGGTATTGCGCGTTTCTCCAGAAGCGAGACCAAGACCATGACCGATACTGCGATCGGTTCTGTGCATTATATCAGCCCCGAACAGGCAAAGGGCAGCGTGACCGACGCGAAGACGGACATCTATTCTGTTGGTGTAGTGCTGTATGAAATGCTGACCGGAAAGCTGCCGTTCCAGTCGGACAACGCAGTTTCCGTTGCGCTGATGCAACTGCAGAATGAACCGACCAAGCCGCGTGAGCTGAACCCGGAAATTCCGATCGGTCTGGAACAGATCGTGATCCGCGCTATGCAGAAAAACCCGAACGACCGCTATCAGTCCGCATCGGAAATGCTGGTCGATATCGATACCTATAAACGCAATCCTAACGTCAAATTTGATTATTCCTATTTTGTGGATCGACAGCCGACGAAGTTTATCCCGAATCCGCAGGAGATGGTGCAGGAGCCGACGCCGCAGGAACCGCAGCGCCCGCAGACACGGCCGATGCCGCAGCGTACGCCGCAGCAAAGAGCCGCTATGCAGCAGCGGTATGCGCAGCAGCGTGCCGCCGCACTGGCCGCGCAAAAGAAAAAACGGACGATCGCGATCCTCAGCGGTATTCTTGCTGCTGTGGTTCTGATCGTGATTGCCGTTCTGGTATCGGTGCTGCCGAACCGCAACAAAGTGGATGTGCCGAATCTTGTCGGTATGAACTTTGAAAAAGAAGTTATGAACGCGGAAGAATACAGCGACTTTAAGTTTGAACCGGAGACCGCCAGCAGTGATGAAAGCAGTGCGGAGCCGGGCACCATTGTCCGGCAGGTGCCCTCCAAGGGCAAGATCGCGCGCGGCGGAACCATCACGGTTTATGTGATTCCGACGGCGGAGACCAAACCTGTTCCCGACGTTTACGGCTATGATTACAGCACAGCGCAGAGCATCCTGAAATCCAGCAGTTTCGACGTTAAAATCGAGACCATCGAAAGCAAGGATCATGAGGCCGGTCACGTTGTCCGTACCGATCCCGCGCGCGGCGATGAAGTCAGCCCGGGTACGACCATTACGATGTATGTTGCAGCCGGCGGACAGGAAGAGCCTGTGGAAGTGCCGTACATGATCGGTAAAACGATTGAAGAAGCGGAAAAGATGCTGGAAGATGCGGGGCTGAAACTGGACAGTGATAAAACGGAGTACCGCAACAGCAGTACGGAACGCGGCCGGATCATCGGCTATGAGCATCTCGGCGAAAAGGTGGAGCCGGGTACGGCGATCGCGGTATATGTGAGCTCCGGCGAAACAACAACCACGACAGAAACCACAACGGAGACCACCACGGAAACGACAACCGAAACCACGACCGAAACGACAACCGAGACAACGACCGAAACAACAACGGCACCTTCCACGACTGCCGAACCCACAGAGTCCGTCACGCCGTCCGGCACGACCGCGGCGACACCGAGCGACGGCCCTGTGCTGAGTGATAACGGGTGAGTTATGCAGCAGGAAGGACGCATTATGAAAGGCATCGGCGGTTTCTACTATGTAGAGACCGCTTTCGGTGTTTATGAATGTAAGGCGAAGGGACGTTTCCGCAAGGAAAAGATCACACCGTTGGCCGGGGATCTGGTCCGCATCACACTTCGCGAAGACAAGGACAACACCATTGATGAAATCTTGCCGCGGAAAAATTGCCTGCGGCGGCCGCCGGTGGCGAACATCGACCAGTTGTTTCTGGTAATCTCGACGACGCTTCCCGTGCCGAATCCGCCGGTCATTGACCGATTGACAGCACTCGCGGAAAAAAGCAGCATCACCCCGGTGCTCGTTTTTTCCAAAAGCGATCTTGTTTCGGCAGAGTCGCTTCTGGAGATTTACCGTACCACCGGGTATGCCGTTTTCCTGAACACGCAGCTTGAAGAGATCCGTGCCATGCTCAACGGAAAGGTCAGTGCATTTACCGGCAACTCCGGCGTCGGCAAGTCAACGCTGCTCAATGCAATCGCCCCGGAGCTTCAGCTGGCAACGAATGAGATCAGCGAAAAGCTCGGCCGCGGAAAACACACCACCCGGCAGGCGGAAATCTTTCATGCGGCGGACGGTCTGGTGATCGACACGGCCGGCTTTTCCTCGCTCGACATTGTGACAAATGATGTTATCCGCAAGGAGGAGCTGGAGCAGCTTTTCCCGGAGTTTGCACCGTACCTCGGACAGTGCCGATTCACCTCATGTGCGCACATCGGTGAGAAGGGCTGCAAAATCTGCGAGATGGTTGACACCGGTGTCATCAGCGAAAGCCGTCACCGCAGTTATGTTTCCATGTATCGGGACGCGAAAACCATCAAGGAATGGGAGCTTTGATTGTTGCGCACACTTTTTCCTTCACTGCATAGAATGTAGCAGATGCGATCATGCAAATGATCCAAAGCGGGGAGGAACAAGTGATGCGAAGACCGGGCGGACCGAAAAAAGGATTGATCTTTGCTGCGTTCGGCGCAGGGCTGCTGCTTGCGCTGTGCTTTCCGACAAAGTTCATGCTTTGTATACTGGCGGTGCTGCTGGTGATTCTCGGCGTGTTCTCCTGCTTCTGAAACATGGAGGTTGATGCGGATGAAGGTTGTTGTCGTGAAGAGTCCCAAAGCGCTCAGAGGGATTTTGAAGTTCATTTTCAAAATCTGAGCCGGACCCGGATGAAAAACACAAACGAAAATCGACGGTGCAGACCGCCGATTTTTTGTTTTTACGTATAAACGCCGCCGCTGCGTCATAAGTATTACCAAAACCAGGCAAGCGGAGGAAAACTTATGAATGTGAATACGATTTATCATTCCATCGCAACGCGCACGCAGGGCGATATTTATATCGGTGTTGTCGGTCCGGTGCGTACCGGAAAATCTTCGTTCATCAAGCGGTTCATGGACGTGCTGGTGCTGCCGCACATGACCGACGATGCAAAAAAAGAACGTGCAACCGATGAACTGCCGCAGTCCGCTTCCGGACGGACAATCATGACAACGGAGCCGAAATTCATCCCGGAGCAGGCGGCGGAACTGACACTCGATGATACGGCGGGCTGCAAGGTGCGCCTTGTTGACTGCGTCGGCTACATTGTACCGAGCAGCGTCGGCTATATTGAAAACGAACAACCGCGCATGGTTAAAACGCCGTGGTTCGAAAAGGAGATTCCGTTCAACATGGCGGCGGAGATCGGAACGCAGAAGGTGATTCGGGAACATTCCACAATCGGCCTTGTTGTGACAGCGGACGGCTCGTTCGGCGAGATTCCGCGGGAAGAATACGAAGAAGCGGAAGTGCGGGTGATTGACGGCCTGCGTGAACTGGAAAAACCGTTTGTCGTTCTGCTCAACAGCGCACAGCCGCAGAGCGACGCGACACAGCAGCTTTCCAAATCGCTCGCATCGCGGTACGGTGTCAGTGTTCTGCCGGTCAACTGCACAACGCTGGAGGAAGATGAGATTTTGGAAATCCTGCGGGAATTGCTGTATGAGTTTCCGCTGCGGGAGCTGAAGCTGGACTTCGCACCGTGGATCACGCGGCTGGAAAAATCGCATCCGCTGCGCAGCACGATCTATTCTGCTGTGACGGCGGCGGCAGCGTCACTTCATAAAGTCAAGGATGCATCGCCGTTTCTGGATGCGCTTTGTGCGCTGGACGAAGTCACCGAAGGAAAAATCCGTTCCATTGATCTTGCAACCGGCAGTGCGTCGCTGACGCTGTCCGTTCGGCCGGAGCTGTTTTTCCGCGTGCTTTCGGAAAAGAGCGGCGTTGACATTCCGGACGCGTTGACGCTGCTGGATAAAATCTCAACGCTTTCCAAAATGAAAGCGGAATTTGAACGCTTCTCCGCTGCGTTGGAGGACGTGAAGTCCACTGGGTACGGCATTGTGATGCCGACGATGGAAGAGTTGATGCTGGAAGAGCCGGAGATCATGAAACAGGGCGGACGCTACGGCGTACGGCTCAAGGCGTCGGCGCCGTCGATTCACATGATGAAAGCAAACATCACAACCGAAGTTGCACCGATCGTCGGCAGTGAAAGCCAGTCGGAAGAGCTGATTTTGTATCTGCTCAAGGAGTTTGAAGAAGACCCGTCCAAAATCTGGTCGTCCGACATCTTCGGAAAATCGCTCAGCAGTCTGGTCAACGAGGGGCTGCACAACAAGCTGTACAAAATGCCGGCAGACGCGCGGTCAAAACTACAGGAAACGCTTGAGCGGGTCATCAACGAGGGCTGCAGCGGTCTGATCTGTATTATCCTTTAAGTCCTTTGGTAAAAGATTATAAAAAATACTTGCAAAAAGAAAAGATTTGTTGTATTATGTACAAGTGAGAATGTTGTCAACACCTGTTGATTTACAGAAAAGGGGAAGGATTATGAAAGGAAAAATCATTGTTGCCGGCGGCGGTCACGGCGGAATTGCCGCGGCGTCCATTTTGGCTGGAGAAGGCTATGATGTCACTGTTTACGAGCGTCACACACAAGAGCAGATGGGGTACGACTGGACGGACATCTTTGACAAAAACGGATTTACGGTTGCAGGGATGGAGCTGCCGCCGCGGGAAAAGTATAATCTTAAAAATGATATGACCTTTATCGGGCCGTCCGAGCGCATCAAACTGCGGCAGAATACCGATCCGGAAAAGCTGGAGATCCAGATGGAACGCAAGGACATCTATGCGCATTTGATTTCGCAGGCGCAAAAGAACGGCGCAAAGTTTGTGTTCGGCTGCAATGTCGAAGGTCCGGTGATGCTCGGCAATCGTGTGGCGGGTATCCGCACAGAAACGGAAACAATCTATGCCGATCTCGTGATTGATGCGGCGGGTCTGCATTCGCCGATTCGCGAAAACCTGCCGGCATATCTCGGCGTACAGAATCAGGTCGGTGAATATGAGCGCTTCTTTATCTACCGCGCCTTTTACAATAAAGCGGCAGAAACCGAAGAGGATCGCTTTAAGGTATATCTTCTGCGGGAGGGAAAGCTCGGCATCTGCTGGGTAGCCGCGGAAGAGGAACACACCGATATTCTCATCGGCCGCTTTGCACCGTTTGACCTCGATGAAGTGCAGCGCACGGTTGACAGCCTGCGGGAAAGCAATCCGGCCATCGGTACGGAAAAGATCCGGGGCGGACAGTTCGTTGAAATCCCCGTGCGGCAGTCGCTGGGTCTGCTGGTCGCGGACGGCTACGCCGCCATCGGTGACAGCGCGTTCATGACGGTGCCGATCATCGGTTCGGGCATTGCAAACAGCCTGAAGGCAGCGCGCCTGCTTGCCGATGCGGTGCTCGCGGACACCGAAGGCGCCTACAGCGCAAATACGCTCTGGAAATATCAGCGTGATTTTTACAGAAATATCGGCGGCCCGCTGGCGCCGCTCGCCTGCGTGAAGCTGCTGCTCACCCGTCTGAAGCCGGAAGAACTCGATTATATCTTTGAAACGGGCATCCTCAACGGCGACGACATGACCATCGACGCGGAATCCACAAGTCTCAGCGCCATTTTGTCCAATGTGACGCCGGCGGATCTGGTTGTAAAAGCGCGCGGCGTCATTAAGAATCCGGCGGTGCTGCTCAAGATCCTACAGCTCGGCAGACAGATCGCTGCCGTGTCCGCTGTGGTTTCATCCATGCCGCGCGGCTATGATCCGGCGCGTGCGGTCAACTGGGTGAAAAATTATAACAATGCGTTCAAGCGGTGATACATTATGTGTCAGCGCATGAATATCAGGAAATCGTGTCCCCAGATGCGGACACGATTTCCTTTTTTCCGAGATTTGGGAGCTGAACTTCACCCGACAAAGTCCTGCCGGTTTTTGCACCGGGTTTCCGGAAAATGAATCGGGAAAGAGCGGGGCGTTTTTACAAAATTTTTTGAAAAAGCTATTTACTTTTGATTTATGAATATGGTATAGTTATTTGGAATAGATTTATAGACGCAGAGAGGCAGAACCATGGAACATAATACATTCATTGAGGGCGTCGCGCCCGGCGGTCTGCGGGAACAGACGGAAATCAAGCTTTTGGTGTGTTATTTGCTCAAGGCGATTGATCAGCCGTTGACGCGTGCGCAGATCAATGAAATTCTGCAGGAATATCCGCTCGCCAATTATTTTGAGATCAATCAGGCCATGAGCGAGCTCATCAAAAACGGAACCGTCATCAGCGAGCTGAAAAACGAAGAGGAGTGTTTGGCACTCGCACCGAAGGCAAGGTTTGACGTGGCAACGATTGAACGCTCACTGCCGCGTGCGATTCGCGAAAAGTCGGTTTCCGCCGCTATCCGTGTCCTGAAACGGGAACGCATCAAACGTGAGAGCCATGTGGATGTGACAAAGCTTTCGCACGGCTACCATGTGACCTTCACGATTACAGATGTCGATACGCAGTTGCTGCAGTTGACGGTATATGTTGCGGACAGCGCACAGATTGAGGTTGTGAAACGAAATTTCTTTGAAAACGCGGTCGACTTGTATTCCAATATTATTTCGTCATTGACGGTAGAATAAGGCATTTGGCAAAAGGAGAGGAACGGCAATGAAAAAATTCTTGGTGTTTTTGTTGATTGTATTTTTGGTGGTCGCCGTTGTGGCAGGTGCAGGTTGGTATTTCTTCTACTCCAACGGGATCGCCGTTTTTGTGGAGACCTTTGACCACGGTTATCTCACCGTGGACAGCAAAAATATTGAAGGCACCGACGACAAATACCGCATTGATGCGCGATTGGGCGAGACGCTGAATTTCCGTATCATTCCGCAGCGGGACAATAAATCCTATTATGTCCTTGACGAACTGACCGTGAACGGTGTGGATGTGACGGATCAGGTTTCCATGCTGCAGTATCGGACAACCGTCTACAAAAAAATGACCATCACAGCAACCTTTAAAAAAGGAACGCGGCCGGTGAAAAAAGATGCCCAGGCTGCGGATCAGCACGTGAAGGCGCCGACGATCAAAACACCGAATCAGACCGCGTATCTCGGCTCTCTTGCGGCGTATAACATCAAGGATCCGAGTGTGATCTACGATGAAAGCAGCGCAACTTACTATGCCTTCGGCAGTGAGAATGTGGTTGTACAGTCGAAAGACCTGATCAACTGGACGGGTAAAACAACCTATTTTGAGACGGTTGCAACAGACGACGCAACGCTGGTGCTGAACTTTGATCAGTTCAACTGCGTCAAAAAATGGGCGAAGCAACACGGCTATCGCAAGGACGCCCGCTATTCGACCGAACAGAACAACCGTGCGGTGCTGGCACCGGACATCATTTATACCAAAGGTACCTATTATCTGTACTTCTCGATTTCCAAATCGGAGAACGCCAATGAATCCGCGATCTTCTGTGTCTCCACACAGGATCTTGCAACGGCGATCAAAACAAAGACCTGGAATGAATGCGGCCTTGTCATTTGCAGCTGCGGCTGCAACGCCGGTGAAGCCCCGGCCCCGGATGACGAAAAGCTGGAAAAGGCCCAGTATGACGCATCAAACTGCGTCCATCCGAGCGTTTTCTTCGGTGCCGATAATAAGATGTACATGGCGTACGGCGGTTATTACGGCGAAGATGAAAAAGACGGCGGCATTTACCTTCTGGAACTCAACAAGCAGACCGGTCTGTTGAAAAAGAACAGCGCGATCAATGCGCAGGGTGCGCCCCTTGGCTGTCTGCACGGCGACGCCGGGTACCATACCGGTGTTGTACTTGCCAAGCCCGGCGATGTTTCGGGAAGTGAAACCGATGCACGTAACATCGTCAGTGCGCCGGAACTGTTCTATGAAAAGAAACAGGGATATTATTATCTGCTGACGACATACGGAATCCGCGAAAAGAACCAGTCCATTCGCATTGCGCGTGCGCAGGAACTGACCGGACCTTTTGTTGATCTGAGCGGTTTCTCAATGGCTGATAACGGGAAGTCTTCCAAGGATCAGTATGAAAAAGGCACTGTACTCTATGCAGGATATAACTTTGACATGAGCAACGGCGGCAAAGCGGCATATTCCAACGCCGGCAAGGCCTCGCCCGGCAGTCCGTGTGTTTTCCGCACGGCAACCGGCAAATGGATGCTTGCGGATCAGGCACAGATCTATTATAAGGTTGGCACGGCGCTGGTGGCCGGCGAAGCGGAAGCGGCGCGCGCAGAGCTGACGGTGGATGCTGCCCCGTCCATGGAAGTGCGGCGGGTGCTCTGGACAAAAACCGGCTGGCCGATGGTCTTGCCGGAGATGTATGCCGGTGAGGGCAGCAGTACCTTCACGGTATCAAAGCTCATGACCGGACATTGGGACGTCATCACTATGGCGCCGGAAAGCGGTGCAGATCTTTCGGCGTTTACCTGCAATCATTCGCAGATTATGTCCATTCTTGCGGACCGCGCAATCACGCAGAAGAATCTGGAAAAGAAAACAAAGCTGGAGAAGCTCTCCTTCCGCAAGGATGGCAAGGGCGGTTTCCTGGTGCTGATTGACGGCACGGAATATACGGTTTACACTGCTTTTGCGTGGGACTGGGAGCTTTCCGAAAGCACGCTGACCTTTGTCGGCTACGGTGCGGACGGTTCGACCGTCTGGGGTAAGAAGAGCTATTCCCCGTTCATCGGTACCTACACGGACGCGTTCCGCGGTTTGCTGGATCGGCTGCCGGAACAGACACAGCGCATTTATGAGGCGCAGGCGCGTGAATTCGGCGAAGCCCCGACACAGAGCGAAATTGATACGCTGACCGAAGAGATCATGGAAATGGTGCTCGCACAGGAATAATGGAAACAGAATAAAAATGCGGTTATCTCAAAGCGAGATAACCGCATTTTTGCTGTAATGATTATTCGTTTTCCACGTTTGTCAGCGGAATCGTAACATGGAATCCTTCGACCCAATGATTGAGGGCAAAGTTCCGTCCCCAAAGTTCGATACAGTCATCATAAACATACAGGACAAGCCCTTGACCCAAAAGCCCCGTACCGCGATTGTCTTCCTCCAAAAAGTCGCCGGAGGTGAAGCAGGGGAGATTCAGACTTGTAACGGTGTTGTCCAGTACTTCGACGGTCTGGAAACCGGGATGCGGTGAAGATTCGCCCGCCATGCAAAGTGCGTAGTGCTGATGACCGCTGATGTAAACGACATTCGGGTACTGCGAGAGAATAGCGCGCACGCGGTCATTGATGCGCTGATCGGCGAAACCGTGTTCGTCCATGTTATCTCCAACTGTGTGAGTGAAGTTCAGCGGATGATGATTGACGACAAAGATCGGTTTGTCCGGCGCTGCCTCGTAAGCGGCTTTCATCTCCTGCGCCAGCCACTGTACCTGCGCTTCGGAGATTGTGGCGTCGGTCGTGGAATCTTCGGTCCCCATGACAAGGAAGGTGTACCCTTTGATTTCACGCTTGAAATAAACCTGCGTGTTTTCGGTGCCCATTAGCGCATTGGTAAACCGCAGATAATTGTCTCTGGCCGGTTCGTATTCGTGGTCGTCTTCTTCGTATGACAGCCAGGTGTCGTGGTTGCCGAGCGCAAGGATGATCTCGTCGGCCTTGAGATATTGGTTCAGCAGCCGCTGCAGGGCTTTCCAGTTTTCTTCGTTGCCGTTGTCGGTATTGTCGCCGGCGCAAAGAAACAGATCCGGCTGGATGTTGACAGAGATGTCATGGATGCCGGGGACAAAGACCAGCCGGCGGTATAACTCGTTGGTGATGTGTGTATCGGATACCAGAACAGCCGTCAGGCGTAAGGTGTGTCCCGGTGTTTTTTCTCCACCGGATGAGGTCAGTCCACCGATGGTGACGACGATGGCGGTCAGGACGGAAAGGGCGAGCTTCAGAAATTTCACGATTTTTTCCATAGTTTTTCCCCTTTGCAATCAAACGAAACCGTGCTTTTATACGGGCTTTCCGGTTTTCGCGTCCAGAATATTGTGGAACACGCAGATATGTGTGGTGGATATGAACTTGTCAAGGTGCAGGGAGCCGAAGTACCAGTGGCGGAATGTACAGGTTTTGCCGACGTCTTCGAGATATGTGTTGATGGCGCTGATGCTTGCGGCAGCCTGCGTTTTCAGCAGCAGGAAGTCCTTGATCTTTGCCGGAGGTTCATGTGTGAGAATGATGTCAACCTTGCCGTCATACGCCTGCAGGTTTTCAACACCCTCCATGAGTTCTTCTTTGGTCGGGATCTCTTTTTCCGACCAGGTGTTGGTTTCAAAACGGATTTCGATATCCGGGCTTTCGCCGCCACCCATGGTAAAGATGGTCTGATCCTCGATTTTGAAGATCTGCCCGCGCATGAGATGGAAGATATTCGGCGCAATCTGATGGACTTTGCCGCCCTTCCATTTTTTGATTTTCAGGCGGTCAAGCATATCGAAATTTTCGTGCGTACCGTCAATAAAGCAGATGTTGTATCTTTTCTTAGCCAGCTTTTTCAGCGTGTTCATTTCTTCCCTGGAGCCGTCCCAGAGAAACCCGAAATCTCCGCAGATCAGCAGGGTGTCGTTTTCTTTGAGGTGGCGGAACTGAGGTGCGTCGAAGCGTGCGTATTGTCCGTGCAGATCGCCGGTAACATAGATCATAACGTTCACCTTTCCGTGCGGCGGCTGCCGCGTTATATTGTTGATTTTTAAATGATTCTAAAATTTTTCATGAAAACAGTTTATTTTTTCAAAAAAAATTGCTATAATAAAAGCCGTAATTTGGACAGGTCTATTTTAGCATAATTTGCGTAAGAATGCAAACGTTTCAAATAAATAATAATGAGGATTGATGAAAAAATGAAAAAAGCAACAGCCATAGGTTTGATGATTTCGCTTTTGATTTGCTGCTGCTGCGGCGTATTTTTCGCGTCAGCGAATTTCAACGATCAGGACGAGGCGACCGGAAATATCCAGTCAGATGTTTACTATATGCTGAGTCTGGATGAAGAAATGGAGATGTTCAGCAAAAACGCCGATCAGAAAACCGCTCCGGCTGCGTTTGTGAAAGTGCTGGGTGCTGTGACAGCGCTGGACAAATGGAGCAATCTCGATGAAACGATTGAAATCACGGAACAGAACCGCTCCCTCGTCACCTACGGCTACGGTGTACGCACTGCCGACCTGACGCCGGACGATTCTTACACGAAACGGCAGCTGATCGAAACGCTGCTCGTCTACGGCGCAAATGACGCGGCCAGCGTTGTGGCGTATGAGATTTCCGGTTCCGCGGAAGGGTATATCAATGAGATGAACGCCATGGCGAAAAAGATCGGTTGCACCCGTACAAAAGTGAAAAGTCTGACCGGATTTGATACCTCGGGTCAGTATACGACGGCGAAAGACGTCGCGGCAATCATCAGATATGCCATGCAGTCGCCGGTATTCCTGGAAGCGTTCAGCGCAAAATCCATCACACTGCCTGCCACGGCGCGCAGCGGTGAGCGTGTGCTGAGTGCCGACAATAAGATGATGAATTCATCAATCAGCGATTATTATGTCAGTGCGGTTACCGGCGGCAAGCAGACAACGACAAGCGAAGCCGGCGAGTGTATTGCCGTGCTTTCCGCGCAGGACGGATATAACTATCTGACGGTTGTGATGAAGGGCAAGATGCAGGACATCGACCGTGACGGCATGAGCGAGAACACAGCGGTGACTGACGCGAAGCAGCTGCTGAACTGGGTATACAACAATATCCGTTACCGTGTTGTTGCTACGACAACGCAGACGGTCAGCATCGTGAATGTGATTGCAGGCCGCAACAGCGACACGCTGCGCCTGGTACCGGAAAAAGAAACCTCCACCCTTGTCCCCGCGAAGGCGACCAGCAATTCCGTTTTGATTAAGCCGATTGAAGAGACGGTGCCTAAGCGCATTGTTGCGCCGGTCACTGCCGGTGATGTGATCTGTCAGGCGAAGATTTTCTATGCCGACCGCGAAATTGCGACGATCAATCTGGTGGCTGCCAATACGGTGCGACTGAGTGTTTTCCGTCTGTTCATGACGCATCTGCGATCGCTGTTGTCCTCAACGGTATTTATTCTGATCGAGGTTGCCGCACTGATTCTGATCGTGCTGTATCTGATCCTGTTCATCATGAAGAATCAGAAAAAGAAAAAGCCGGCGCTGCACAGAGTCCCGGATTCCGCAGAACAAAAGCCGAAGACAAAATGATGGATTTGTGAACATTTCTTGTATTTCCTTGACAGTGGACTACAAGATGTTGTATGATAATTATATATTGTGTTTGTTTAACGATACATGAAAGGATGTTGATCGAATGAAAAAGTTAATTCGAACATGGTTCCTGGTTTTATTTGCAATGGTCGTTTTGGCGAGCATCTGCGTGATGAACGCTGCTGCGGCTGACGAAGGCAAGTGGATTACTGCGTGGGGCACCGGATCCACGAACGTCGGTCTGAAGGGCTATGACAGTATAGCCCCTTATGTCGGTCAGGTCACTGCGCGTACCGTGATCACGCCGACCGCGAGCGGTTCAAAGATCCGAATCCGTCTGTCCAACCACTTTGGTACGGAACCGATCACCATCGAGACCTGCACGGTTGCAAAGAGTATGGGCGGCTCCAAGATCGACACAGCGACCACACGTCTTGTCACGTTCAACGGCGGTGAAATGACTGCCACGATTCCTGCCGGCGGCGAGATTCTTTCCGACGCCTGCTCGTTCAAAGTTACTGCGCAGCAGGACATCGCAATGAGCATCTTCGTCAAGGAGTTCTATGAGATCCGTACCATGGGTTTGTCCGGCGGTGAAACCTATATCAATCTCGGTGAAAATGACGGCACCCGTCTTTCGGCTTTTGGATTCCTCAGTGATATCGACGAATCGATTTTGAAGGCGTTTGAGTCCGCCGGCTTCGGCCTCGACCGGTCTTTGTCCTACAGTATTATTCACGTTGTTCCCGTGTTTACGAGTGTTGACGTGTATTCTGACAACCCAGATGCATATTCCGTTGTTGTCGTCGGCGATTCCACGGTATCGAACAATTTCCCGCTGTATCTCAGTGAGGAGATCAATAAGCAAAACATTGACACCATCGGTGTTGTCGGCAAAGGCATCATCGGCAACAGCCTCGGTGTGGACGGTCTCGGCTTTGGTTCTCTTTTGTTCGGCGAGTCCATGATGAAGCGGTTTGCGCGCGACGTCCTCAGTCAGTCCGGCGTGAAATATGTCATCGTCAAGATCGGTACGAATGATATTGTGCATCCGGTCTGCCGTGACATTCAGGAAGAGTATCCCGGTATCAAACAGCCGACGGCACAGGAAATCATTGAAAACTTCCGTTCGATTTTCCGTACCTGCCATGAGAATAATCTGCGTGTCATCGCTGTCGGCATCACACAGTTCAAAGGCTATCAGCGAGATTTCCTGAATACCGGTGCGCGGTATGTGCGTACGGATGAGCAATTCCGCAGAGACTGGCAGATCGCGCTTGACGTCAATGAATGGCTTGCCAATACCACCGAACACGACGGCTACGTTGATTATTATGACATCACGAAGAATCCCGATGACCCGCTTGCCATGCTGCCGGCGTATACGCTGGACGGTGCGCATCCGACAGAATTGATGCAGCAGGTCTGGGCGGAGAATTTCCCGCTGAGTATGATCGGCGTCGGTTCCGGCGTCGGCTACGTGCGGCTGAACGCTTCCAGAGCCTCGCTGAAAATCGGTGAAAGCAAAAAGCTGAACGCAACGGTTTATCCGGAAAGTGCCACCAATAAGAACGTGAGTTGGTCCACATCCGATGCGACAGTTGCCACGGTCGATCAGAACGGTCTGGTTCGTTCTGTCGGTGCAGGTACCTGCGAGATTATTGTGAAAACCGCTGAAGGTGCGAAAACAGCGGCTTGCCAGGTGACGGTCACCATTCCCGTGACCGGCGTGACCATGAATCAGAAGTCGGTTTCGATCTATACCACAAAGTCGACCAAGCTCTCCGCAACGGTGCTGCCGGCAAACGCTTCCAACAAGAAGCTCAACTGGACCAGCGGCGATACGAAGGTCGCAACGGTCTCCGCGTCCGGCGTTGTCAAGGGTGTCGGTTCCGGTTCCACCACGATCCGGTGTACCACCGAAGACGGCGGCTTCTCTTCCGTCTGCATTGTCAACGTTTATAAAAAGGTCGAGGTGGAATCCCTTGCGCTGAACGAGAGCGACAAGGACATCTATGTCGGCAACACCTTCCAGCTGAAAACCAGCATTTATCCGACGGAGGCAACCTTCAAAGAGGTTACGTGGAAATCCAGCAACAGCAAGGTTGCGACCGTGGATGAAACCGGTCTTGTCAAAGCGGTCGGCGCCGGTTCGGCAGTGATTTCCTGCACCAGCGACGACAACCCGTTCGTCATCGCGAAATGCCGCGTCACATCCATGATTCAGGTGACCGGCGTGGCGCTGAGCGAAGAGAACGTGACGCTCTATGAAACCGCAACAAAGATGCTGATCCCGACGATCGAACCGAAAAACGCAACCAACCGCGACGTCATTTGGTCCTCCAGCGATACGTCCGTCGCTTCCGTGGATGCCAACGGCGTTGTGACCGCACAGCATCAGGGCACCGCTGTCATCACCTGCACAACGAAGGACAGCAACCTGAAAGCAAAATGTACGATCACCGTTTTGAAAACGATTCGCTCGAAATCTGTGGCGCTTGATCAGAAAACGCTGACAATCAAAGACGGCAGAAGTGCGACGCTGGTCGCCACGATCAAACCGTCCAATGTTTCCATAAATACGGTGGAATGGACCACCAGTAATCCGAAGGTTGCAAAAGTCTCTGACGCGGGTCTTGTTCAGGCTGTGGCGCCGGGTACCTGCGTGATCACCGTTACAACAAAAGATACCGGAAAAACCGCAACCTGCACTGTGACCGTGCTGCGCCAGAAGGTCACCGGCATCAAGCTCAATAAAACGGCAGTTTCCCTTTATGTCGGCAAGCGCGCAACGCTTGTTGCGACCGTTCTGCCGAGCACCGCAACCAATAAGAATGTTACCTGGTCGACCAGCAACCGGAAGATCGTGAAGGTCAGCTCGAAAGGCGTCATCCGCGGTCTTGCCGCAGGCAAGGCGACGATTACCTGCACGACCGCCGACGGCAAGAAAGTTGCAACCTGCACCGTGAAGGTCAAAGCACCGAAGCTGAAATCCATCACACTGACAGAGTCGACGATCGAAATCGGCATCAAAGAAAAATACACCATCGTTGCGATCCCGAATCCCGCAACAGCCTCTGCAGCGGCGAGCAATCTGAAGTTCTCGAGCAACAACAAGAGCGTTGCGAAGGTGACTGCCGCAGGCGTGGTTGTCGGTCTTAAGGAAGGTACGGCGATCATCAGCGTTATGCCGAATGACGGCGGCGGCGGAAAGGGCACGCTGCTGATCGTAAAGGTCAAACAGGTTCCGGTTATCGGGGTGAAAATCAGCAAAACGGTTGCCTCTTTGAAGAAGGGGAACACGCTGACGCTGACAGCGAATGTCCTGCCGACGGACGCAACAGATCAGAAGATCCTCTGGACGTCCACAAATACCAACATTGCAACCGTGACCTCCAAGGGCGTTGTGAAGGCGGTTGGTCCCGGCGACTGCTACATCAGAGCGATTGCACGTGACGGCGGTGCGGTGGCAACGTGTCACGTATATGTCAGAAACTGACCGTAAGAAAAGCATTATAAAACAGGGTGCGAAGAAAGGGGAACTCACTTAGGGATATTTCAGAAAAATCTGTTTGAGTGACGTCTTCAAACGGCGGGACAATAGAAAACACTGCTATATCGAGCATTTCGCCCGGTATCGCAGTGTTTTACTTTATTTCTTTTTCTCTTTTGCATTTGGCATCCTGAGCCGGCAAGCTTATCAGCACAAAATTTGAACGATGATTCTCTATCTGATGGCTTATCCTTTAAAAACGTATGTATGGCAAAGTGCATCTGTTTTTGCGTTTTCGATAATTAAAACATAATCTAACCAACTTTCTGTTTGATCATTGCTATACTTTTCAGCATCCATAGAAGATAACAAAACAAAAATTACGTCACTGGTTTTATCATAATATACTGTTATCCCATTTGCTTCCAATAGATGACCAATCCCTGAAATGGGCACACCGTCTTTTTCAACATGAAAAACATTAGCGTCCATTCCCCCAAAATGGAATACAAACTTGATTCCAAAAACAAATGTACAGTCATCAATCTTGAAAACCTTGGCTTCCTGATAATTCTCATCACCGACCCAGAATACTTTTTTCAATCCATCTTCCAGAAGTTTGATTCCCGGGATAGCTCCTCGTTTAATATCGTTGATAATTGACGCTTTTTCAGAGATCGACCGCTCATGAAGGTATTCGGCCAAATATTGCTCAGCCAATTCCGTTTTTCCCTCCAGATATAACTGCTGATATGTGGAAAACAAAGTGTTCATTATTTCCTGTTTTGACCCATATCCAATCCCTTTCAAGATTATATCTACCAAATCATCAGTTTCCTTATCGGCAACCTCCATGCACTGTTTTTCTTGAATGTCAATAAACCACGGCAGATGCTCCAAAGGAATCTCATCTTCCACTATTTTATCAAGAAAAATGACATAAACCTTTTTTTTCAGATATTTCGTAGCCATTATATATTCTTTTTTTACATATGAGTTCTTTTTCTTAAATATTCCTTTTGTAAAAAAAAGAAGAACAGCTTTTGCGTCATTGATTTTGGCGGAAATAATATCCTCCCATTTTTCATCATATGGAATGCCGTTATCGTACCAAATCGGCACCGAACAATGTGCCAATCTTGAAGCAATAACAGTTAGGCGTTCTGCATCCTCGGAATTATAGCTCAAAAAGAAAAATTTCGACTTTTCTGTTGGTGAAAAACCGAGATATTCGGACACAATCATCCACTCCATTTCCAAATGTAATCACAAAAAAGCATAATAATAAGATTATATAATATGTCGTTATGTTAGTAAAATACAGTTAAAATGTCAATCATTTTAGAATAAATAGTACAGAAGGGGCGTTGCATTAAGCCCACAAAACGGTCGGGGAACCTGAAATCCGTACCCTTTTTTTGTGTGTGCCGGTGGGATGTACCGGGGTTTTCTGTGCGTTCAGTGTGTGGACAGCCAGTTCAGAACATCCTGATAAACCTTTTCGCGGTCATCTTCGTTGAGGATCTCATGGCGGTCGCCGGGATAGAGAATGACGTCCGGCATATGCCCGGCTTCTTCCAGATTGTCGCAGACGGCGATGACGCCTCTGCCGTTGAACCCGACGGGATCTTTTGCGCCGGAAATGAGCAGAATCGGCAGATCCTGCGGCACAAGGTACGGCCACTCGGTGGAGCAGGCGGAATTTGCCAGCGAAATCAGGTCGCGGATGCCGCCGAGCTTCAGTTCAGTGCCGCACAGCGGGTCTTCGATATAGCGGATGACGTTTTCTTCATTCAGGCTCAGCCAGTCTTTATCGGTCTTTTTGCCTTTGATGCCGATGGTGCTGATTTTGTCAAAGAGCGCGTTGGACACGGCTGTGCGCGGACCGAGTCGCTGACAGAGAAAGCGGATCGGCGTTTCAAGCACAACGGCAGACGACGGCAGCTCGCCGGTACCGCAAAGGATCAGGCCGCAAAGCTCATCGCCGAACGCCGCTGCATAATTGCGCGCGCAGAACGAGCCCATGCTGTGACCGAACAGATAGTAGGGGAGATCGGGGTACCGCTTTTTCATGATGCGTGTCAGAATGTGCATATCGTCGACCATACGCAGATCGCCGTCCTCTTCGGCGAAAAAGCCGAGATCCTCTTCGGTTTCGGCGGATTTTCCGTGGCCGAGATGATCGTTGCCGCAAACAACATAACCGTTTTCCGCAAGAAAACGGGCAAATTCATCATAGCGGTCGATGTGTTCCGAAACGCCGTGCGCTATCTGAAAAACACCTTTTTTTTCTGCCGCGTCATCCTCCCAGATGTTGCAGCGGATCTTGTTGATCCCTGTCGAAGACAGAAAATACGCTTCTTTTTTTATGATCGCCATTTACGTCACTCCTCTTGATTGATGATGCTATTATAATCTATTTTTTGCAAACTTGCAAGGACATTCAGGTATTTTTAAGGTGTGGCCATTAAAATAATGGCAATTTATCCCGCTGCACCGTTTACAATTTCCGAAATCTGTGATATGATTATAAAAATATGGAGGAGGGCATGAAATGTTCGGTTATGTCCGCGTGTATAAAGATGACCTGCGCGTCAGAGAATATGAGACGTACCGCGGCATTTACTGCTCTTTGTGCAAGGCGCTCGGCAAACGCTACGGCGTTTTTTCCCGACTGATTCTCAGCTATGACATGACGTTTCTCGCCATGGTACGATTGTCCCTTGCACAGGTGGTCCCTTCGTTCAAACCGGGACGCTGTCCGTTCAATCCGTCCAAGAAATGCAATTACTGCATGAATGCCGAAGCGCAGATGGATTTTGTTTGCGCCGCCGCAATCCTCATGTTTTATTACAAGGTCAAAGACAACATAGCGGATGCGCCGTTCGGCAAGCGGATTTTGTACCGGCTTATGCTGCCGTTTGCGGCCGTCAAACGAAAAAAGGCACTGCGTCGGTTTTCGTGGATGGATACCCTTCTTGCCGATGCTGTAAAACAGCAGGCCGCACTGGAACAAAGCGGAACGGACAGCTTTGACAAAGCCGCGCATTCCAGTGCCGATGCGCTCGGAAAAATCATGGCATACGAAACCGGAGACCGGGAAGATGCGGTATACCGCCTGGGCTATTTTGTCGGCCGATGGGTCTATCTGATGGACGCGGCGGACGATTTGCCGAAAGACCTGAAAACCGGCAATTTCAACGTTTTTGTCAATGCATTCCATCTGACAGACGCTGCGCTCAACGAAGCACAGACGGACGCCGTATTTTCGACGCTGAACGGCAGTTGTGCCTGTGCGGCGGATGCGCTGAAAAATAGTGAACTGACCATTTTGCAGCCGATTTTGGAGAATATTATCTATGACGGGACAGCTTCAATGATGGGGCGTCTCAGGAAAGGAAGCGAATCGCATGAGAGATCCGTATGAAGTGCTGGGCGTTCCGCGTACGGCGACGACCGATGAAATCAAAACCGCATATCGCACACTTGCGAAAAAGTATCATCCGGACAATTACGCCGACAGTCCGCTGGCGGACGTTGCCAACGAAAAAATGCAGGAAGTCAACGAGGCGTATGACGCGATCATGAACGGTACGGCGAACGCTTCCGGCAATGGCGGCGCCTATCAGTCCGGCAGTGCCGGCAATGATTATTCGTATATCCGCTCCTGCATCTCCTTGCGTCGGCTGGAAGAAGCGGAAGGTCTGCTTGAGCAGATTCCGAATGAGCGGCGCGATGCGGAATGGTATTACCTGAAAGGGGAGATCAACTACAGCCGCGGCTGGGTCGACCAGGCCTTTTCCTATTATTCCATGGCGTATAAGATGGCGCCGAACAACCCGGATTACCAGCGGATGTATGAATCTCTGCGACAGCAGCGCAGCGGCGGCTTCCGTACAACGCGCGGCGGCGATCCGACAGCGGGCGCATGCTCAATCTGTCAGGGCCTGCTTTGCGCGGACTGCTGCTGTGAGTGTTTCGGCGGCGATCTGATTCCGTGCTGTTGAGAAGGTGAATCGTGTGAATGCAACAGTTGGAAAAACGGCGCTCGGCGCAATGGCGGTCACGCTCTCCTTTGTCCTGATGCTCCCGACTGCACTGGATTGGTTCGTTTACGCCTTGCCGTTTTTGGCAGGATTTCTCACGATGTTTTGTGTGATCGAACTTGGAAAATCGTGGGCGTTCGGTGCGTACGCAACGACGGCGTTGCTGTCGGTTCTCTTTTTGCCGAACAAAGAGGCCGCGGTGATGTATGCTGCGTTCTTCGGGTATTACCCGATCATCAAAGCACTGCTGGAGGGCAGCCGTATTCCGCGCGCGGTGGAATACATCGCAAAATTTGCCGTATTCAACGCGGCAATGATCACCTCCTATTTTCTGCTGACAAAGCTGCTCGGTCTGTCGTTCAACGCCATGATGGGCATTGCTGGCGATGCGGCGTGGGCGAAATACGCGGTGCCGATTTTTCTCGGTATCGGCAATGTGTTTTTCCTGATCATGGACATCGGCATGACATTGAACGCGACGGTGTATCTGCACCGTCTGCAGCCGAAGCTGCATAAAATGATGCGGTTCAAACCGTGAAATAAGCTGAATGCTCCGAAAAACGAATTACAAAAGCAAGGTACAAGTGCGCTGTGCCTTGCTTTTTTGCTGTCTTAATAGAAATTAGCGGTTCGATGACCGGCTTACGAATGCGGCTTTTGTTGTATAAGTATAATTATACGTAATTTTCGATACAGAATTATAGAACAGATCAGAATAGAAAAATTGTCAGAAGTGCTTATAAACTCTTCGAATTCTTATGCGCTTTTCCGATTGACGGCTTTTTTCAAAAAAGATATAATAATAATGAATAATTATAGAAAGGAGACTCTTCTATGAAACGAACAAAAAATACATGCAGACGAGCGTTGTCTGTGTTGATGACGCTGCTGATGCTCATGACCGCGTGGGTGTTTGTTGCGCCGGACTCACTGCCAAAGGCGAGCGCGGCCGATACGTGGAGCGGCTCGATCAGCGACCCCGGTACGGAGTATGTTACAAGCGGCAGCACGGTGCATCTTTATTCTGCTCGTGCGCTTGTATGGTTCATAAACCGTATCGCGAACGGAAACGATTTTAACGGTGTCACCATCTATCTTGATACGGATGTAGACCTTGCCGGCCATGATTTCGGTAACACTGTGTTTCCTTATGATTCCGGAAGGCTGTTTAAAGGTACCTTTGACGGACAGAACCACACGATCTCTAACTTCAAGATGACGCACAGCAACCACCGTGTCGCCATGTTCCGTCAAACCTCAAACGCAACATTTAAAAATCTGATTTTTGAAGGCGTATATATTGATGACTCAAGCGACAGCAATAAGAAGAATGGCTTTGCGGTGTTGGTCGGTTATCATGACTCCGGAAGTTTGACTTTTGATAATGTGCATGTCAACAGCGGCAATATCTACGGTTATAACTATGTTGGTGCATTGGTTGGTGAAGTTGGCGCAAACAGCAGCGGTAACACTGTGACGATGACAAACTGCTCCAATGCTGCG